>CAYSRA010000041.1:0-7160 GCA_964433205.1 uncultured Thiohalobacter sp.
TGAATGTAATGGTGTAACACAGAGTAGATCAAACGCCAGCCGATGATAAGGCTGCGCACGAAAGCAACCGCCGGATACTATGCACGTAAGGGCCCGGTTGATTGCAGCGACAATACGGACGTCAAACTGAATGTGGCTGTCACTACCCACGCGCTGAATTTCCCCGCTCTGTAATGCGCGCAGCAATTTGGCCTGAATAGACAGGGGCAACTCGCCCACTTCATCCAGGAACAGTGTTCCGCCGTCCGCAATTTCAAATTTGCCGGCGCGGTTCGAGTCGGCGCCGGAAAATGCACCCCGCACGTGGCCGAAAAGCTCGCTTTCCGCAATATTCTCCGGTAGTGCTGCGCAGTTGATGTAGACAAGCGGGTTTTCCGCGCGCGGTGAAAGCGCGTGTACCTGGCGTGCGACAAGCTCTTTGCCGACGCCGGTTTCACCCAGCACCAGTACGGTAAGCGAGGACTGGGCAACAACCTTGATTTCTTCCCTGAGCTGCTGCATGACGGAGCTTGTGCCGATAAGTTCCACCTGGGCGCCTTCTTCAAGCAGCACGCGCGTGACCTGGTGTTCTTTTTCAATGCGGACTTCAAGTGCCTTGATGCGCTCCGCTGCTTTTATTGTCGCTTCGGTGAGGCTTATGAAAGTACGCAATTCAATCGGGTCGATCTGATCAAAGGTCCCGGGACGTAATGCATCGAGCGTGAGAACCCCCCATGGACTCTCATCGATATAGAGCGAGACGCCCATGCAGTCGTGTACGTGCAACAGGTGGTCACTGGTATTGACCAGACCATCGTACGGATCGGGTAACTCGGAATCCGCAGCGAAACGCACCGGCTCGCGTGTGTGAAGCAGGCGCGCAAGCCGGGGGTTTTCCTCCACGGCGAATCGCCTGCCCATGGTGTCTTCAGTCAGGCCGTCGATTGCCAACGGTTTCAGAAACTTTCCTTCCAGGCGCAGCAACGCGGCCGCGTCACACGGGAATATGCTTTGCATCGCGCTCAGCAGTCGCTTGTAGCGCGACTTTGCGGGCAGGTCCTGCGAGAGATCGGCGACGATGGAAATGAGTTTCTCGGAAAATATTGAAGCTGTCATATTGATATCCATGATGTCGTAACAACATCCTATCAGACGTTGTTTATTTAACAACGTATTTTTTATCTTGTTGATCTATATAGATAATTATTTTGGCATGTTAGTTGTAAAGACAAGGCAGAAAGAACGATACCGTCTGTAACTGAATGTGGAGATAGCGATGAAACGATATGCACCCTACGTAATGGCAGCGGCCTTGCTGCACGCCGGTATTGCTGGCGCTGATGTTGTGAAGCAGGAAGTTCCCGACACGATGGGAGGAAAAGCCTTTGGTGGTCTGGCGGGATTTATGGTGGGCGCCGCGTCGGGTGGGCCCATCGGGGCAATCGTCGGAGTCGTGGCAGGGGCATGGAGTGCTGCCAAAGTGCAGGAAGCCACCGGCCTTCACGGGTCGGCCTACCGGGTTGAGGATGAAAACGGCAGCGAGCGGTTTGTGCGTTCACCCGGTCAGCAGTGGAAGGCAGGGGATGAGGTGGATGTCCTGCACGGTCGCCTGGTCGTGCATCACGATGAACGCACGCTTGTGTCAGGCAAGTAGCGGATTCACTCGATCAACTGGAGAACCTGATGGCTGATTACTTTACCAAAGGCATGGCAAGGAATATTTACTACGGCGGGAGCTTCTCGTTCTTTCTGTTCCTGCTTGGCCTGACCTATAACACGATGCTGGAACTTCCCGAACGGGATCACCGCGAAAACATAACCGACGCAGTGATACTGGGAAAGCAGGTGTGGGAAAACAACGACTGTATCGGGTGCCACAGTCTGATGGGTGAGGGCGCCTACTATGCTCCGGAGCTTGCCAACGTGTTTGATCGCCGCGGTGGCGGGGATGTGCAGGCATTCAAGGGATTTATGCAGGGCTGGATGGCCGCTCAGCCGATACCGACAACGGCAAGGCGAAAAATGCCTCAATTTAATCTGACGCCTGAAGAGGTCGACGCGGTCGCAGAGTTCCTCATATGGACGTCCCGGATTAACGATAACGATTGGCCGCCGAATATCGAAGGTTAAATAAAGGGTTTCGAATCATTATGAAATTTAAATCGCAAAGTGTCGCAAAGCCCTATTTTATCGTGGCGATTGCATTGTTTGCAGGCCAGATCCTGTTCGGGCTCCTGATGGGCATGCAGTACATCAACGGGGATTTCCTGTTCCCGGAGATCCCGTTCAACGTGGCCCGTATGGTCCACACGAATCTCCTGATCGTATGGTTGCTGTTCGGGTTTATGGGTGCCAGCTATTACCTTGTGCCGGAAGAAAGTGACGTCGAGCTGCACAGCCCGTTGCTTGCCTGGATTATGTTCTGGATCTTTACGGCAGCCGGGGTCGCGACAATTATGGGGTATCTCCTGGTGCCTTACGCGGGTCTGGCGGAGCTCACGCATAACGAACTGTTGCCAACGATGGGCCGTGAATTCCTCGAGCAGCCAACCATCACCAAAATCGGCATCGTCGTTGTGTGCCTGGCATTTGTCTACAACATTGGCATGACGATCCTTAAAGGACGCAAAACCGTGATCAACATGATCCTGATTACGGGGTTGATCGGCCTGGCGGTGTTTTTCCTGTTTTCCTTCTATAACCCGGTCATTCTCACCCTCGACAAGTTTTTCTGGTGGTGGGTTGTACATCTCTGGGTCGAAGGTGTCTGGGAGTTGATCCTGGGGGCGATCCTGGCCTTCGTGCTTATCAAGGTCACGGGCGTCGACCGCGAGATTATCGAGAAGTGGCTTTACGTGATTGTGGCCATGGCGCTGATTTCCGGGCTGATCGGTATGGGGCATCACTATTTCTGGATCGGCCCGGGTCCCTACTGGCTGTGGCTGGGGTCTGTTTTCTCCGCACTGGAACCCTTGCCATTCTTCATGATGGTCGTGTTTGCCTTCAAAATGGTGAAGCAACGGCGTCACCAGCACAAGAACCGGATTGCCACGACCTGGGCCCTGGGGACCTCAGTGATGGCCTTTCTCGGCGCCGGCGTTTGGGGGTTCCTGCATACCCTGGCACCGATCAACTACTACACACATGGCAGCCAGGTTACGGCGGCGCACGGGCACCTGGCATTCTTTGGTGCGTACGTGATGGTTGTTCTGACGATTATCTCCTACGCAATGCCTATCATGCGTGGTCGGCCGCATGGCAATTCGGTTAACGCGCAGCGGGTGGAAACGGCGGCATTCTGGATAATGTGCCTGAGCATGGTCGGCATCACGGTCGCACTCACCGTTGCAGGGGCGTGGCAGATCGCTCTACAACGCCTTCCGGAATCGGGCGATGCACTGGGCTTCATTGCTACACAGGAAAAGATCGTGTCCGTGTATTGGGTGCGTGAGTTACTGGGCGGTGCTTTCGCCATTGGACTGTTACTGTACATTAGCAGCTTTTTCGTGGGGAAAACGGGCGGCGTCGCCGCAGCTGCCCGTTGAACTTTCCCTGCTAATCACAAGTTGATGCCCCCCGTTGAAGGGCAGGCCATCTGCCCTTCCTTTTTATTGACAGGTTGCTTATGGAAGAACTCGCCGGCAAGTTCTGGCACCACGTTGTGACGCGTCGCGCATGTAATGATTATGCCAGTTCCGCTGTGGAGCTTGCCGACGTATTGCGGCCGCTGACACTTTACTACCGTGCACTGGGTGGCTCCCCGGCCAAACAGATTGCTCCGGCAGATCCGCGGCCAGTGCACGGTAAACGGTCCCTGGCGCAACGGATTGCGGGTACGCACCGGAAACTCATGCTGAGCTGGCAAGATGAGGAGGGGGTCTATCTTCCCCCGACGATTGCCTGTTTCCCGAAACGTGAACTCAACGAGGCCCTGTATTTCTGGCTTGCCGCGTTGTCCAGTGCACTTCCGGTTGTCAGTCACTGGGTGACCGACAACCTGGCGGCGAGTCGAGTGTTGTTGCGACGTTATCCCGGGCTGGAAGCGGTTTACCGGAAGCTGGTTGATGCCGCGGCCACGATGCGCACATCGACATACCTGGTAAATATTCGCGAGTTCGACGGCGGGGGGGAGATTATCGAGTTGCTGCGTCATCCGAACGAGGCTTCGCCGGGCGTGACAGTCCTCAATGCGCGCCCGGTACCGGTTCCGCTCTGGCTCTATCCCCCTCCGGCACGCGGATTATCGGTCGATGCCAGAGACGATCCCGACCCGGACCAGACAACGGGAAGTAACGTCGTCAAGCTTCCTGACACGAGGAAGCAGGCGATCCGGGTCGATGATCAGCGGGAAACCGATGGTCTCCTGGTGTTTCAGCTGGAGAGCCTGTTCAGCTGGACAGAGCACGTGCAACTGGATCGTTGCGAGGAGGAGAATCTCGATGAAGACGCCGCTTCAGCGGCAAGCGATCTCGACATCATCGCGCTGTCCCGCCAGCGCCGGGCCGGCGGTGCAAAGATCAAATTCGACCTCGACCTGCCTTCGTCGCAGAATGACGAGCTTCCCGTTGGCGATGGTATCCGGCTGCCCGAGTGGGACTACAGGAAACAGGAACTGGTGCCTGATTTCTGTCTCTTGCAGCCGATGCTTGCAGATGAATCAACACCCTGTGCGCTGCCCGGGCACCTCCGCGACCTGGCGCAACGTTTGATCCCGCAGTTTTCCGCCCTGCAGCTGACGCGAAGGTGGAATAAACGACAACCGGTCGGTGATGATATCGATCTGGATGGCTGGCTGGACACGGTCAGCGAGCCGGTTCAAAGCCCGGAGCGCCATGCCTGTTATAAATCAAGGACGGCGCAGGAGCGCGATTTGTCCTGTTTGCTGCTGGCCGACCTGTCGTTGTCGACGGATACCCCGGTTAGCGAGGATCAGCGTGTTATCGACGTGATCCGCGATACCTTGCTGCTTTTCGCGGAGGCGATGAACCACACCAGGGATCGTCTTGCCATATACGGTTTTTCGTCCGTAAGAAACAAACATGTCCGTTACCACCTGCTGAAGAACTTCGCAGAGCGCTACAGCGACGATACGCGGGGGCGGATTATGGCGGTTCGGCCCGGCTATTATACCCGCCTGGGGGCCGCGATACGTCAATCGTGCAACGTACTGAACCAGCAGGCTTCGGCGCAGCGGTTATTGCTGATTATTTCGGACGGGAAGCCCAACGACATCGACAAGTACGAAGGTCGCTATGGTGTCGAAGACACACGGCAGGCGATTATCGAGGCCCGGCAGCAGGGGATAACACCTTTCTGCATCACGGTCGACATCGATGCGAACACGTATCTTCCCTATCTCTTCGGTGACAGTGGTTTCGCTGTGGTGAGGGACGCCACACGGCTTCCGCTGCTATTGCCACAGTTATATCTCCAGTTGACCACAACGAATCGCCACTAGTGCAAAAGGTCCTTATATGATCGCTGATACCTACTATCTCCCCCAGCGTAACGAAGTTGATATTTTTTGCCGTGCTGCAAAGCGGCGCCTCCCGGTGCTCATCAAGGGGCCGACGGGGTGTGGCAAGACCCGGTTCGTGCACCATATGGCAGAGAGGCTGGGGCGCAGCGTCCATACGGTTGCCTGCCACGATGACCTGACAGCGACCGACCTGGTCGGGCGGCATCTTATCGGCGCGGAAGGGACCTACTGGCAGGACGGCCCGCTCACGCGTGCGGTACGGGAAGGGGGGATTTGTTATCTCGACGAAGTGGTCGAGGCCAGGAAGGATACCACTGTCGTCCTGCACCCGCTGTCGGACTATCGACGTGTGCTTCCCATCGAACGCACCGGCGAGCTCGTGGAAGCGCATCGCGATTTCATGCTCGTGGTTTCCTATAACCCGGGGTACCAGAACTTGATGAAGGGCATGAAGCCCAGTACCCGACAGCGCTTTGTCAGTATCAGTTTTGACTACCCCTCCGCCGAGCAGGAAATCTCCATACTCACCGCGGAAGCCGGGATAGAGGAATCTGTCGCCGAACGGCTGGTGAAACTGGGGAGCGACTTGCGGCGACTCAAGAACCAGGGACTGGAAGAGTCCGCATCGACACGACTGCTGATTTATACCGCGATGATGATCAAGGACGGCCTGGCGGAACGCGAGGCCTGCCTGTCCTGTCTGGCGGAGCCACTCACGGATGATGTTGAGACGCTCAAGGCCATCCATCGCCTGGTAGAGGCGCATTTTGGATGACCGGGTCTGCAAACCCGGGCCTGGAAAATGTGGCCGATATCGACCTGCAAACACTGGCAGGTGGCGCACTTGCGGTCCCTGCCACATTCAATGGAAAGCCCCGGGCAAGGACACCGGGAAATGTCGCAGTATGGATTCTGATCTACGCTGAGTTGACCGAGTTCGCGCTGTTTTTCGTTGTGTTTCTGATCGCAAGGCTGGTTTATCCGGAGGTATTTCGCGAAGGCCCTCAGCATTTAAACACCCTGGCAGGTACGGCAAACACGATCATACTGGTTACCAGCAGTTTTTTTGTCGCAAAAGCCACTCACGCGATGAAGGCAGGGAAGAGCAGGGCATCCCTGAAGTGGTTCTGGCTGACAATTCTGGCCGGCATGGCCTATTGTGCGGTGAAAGCCTGGGAATATCACTGGAACGTCGGTGCCGGTGTTCATTCGTCGAATAACCTGTTCTTTTCCTTTTACTACTACCTGACCTTTAATCACTTGCTGCATGTGCTGATTGGTATGTGCACGATTTTATGGGTGACGTTGCGCATTCACTTCGATTTGTATGAAGTCGGCGAGCAGGAGGGGCCGGAGAGTGCCGCGTTATACTGGCACATGATCGACCTGGCGTGGATCATAATATTCCCCTTGCTCTACGTGTTGAGGTAGGTTCAGTGATAAAAAAACCGGCAGGAATCACCGGAGCCTGGATTGCGCTTGTGTTGCTGACACTGACAAGTGCAATGATCGCGGAGTTTCGCAACGCGTCCGTTTTTACGGTCGTGTTTGTCGGTTTGATAACCGTTATCAAGGGGAATCTGGTCATCGATCAGCTAATGGGGTTGCGGTCGGCTCCACCGGCATTACGCTGGATGACACGATCGTATTTTTTCATTCTCCCGCCATTGATCACGCTGGCGACACTGCTCCCGGGGTTCGC
>CAYSRA010000041.1:7260-22679 GCA_964433205.1 uncultured Thiohalobacter sp.
CAACGATAACGAATCTGCTGGTCGGGCTGGTCGCCTTGCTCCACGCCGGGTTTCTTGTCCTGGAGATGTTCTACTGGGATAAGCCACTTGGCTTGCGGGTATTCGGCAACAGCCGTGAAGCGGCCCGCACTTCAAAAGTACTGGCGATGAACCAGGGGCTATATAATGGTTTCCTTGCGGCAGGGTTGATCTGGGGACTTTGTCTCGACGAGGCGGGGCAGTCCATCATCGTGTTCTTTCTCGGATGTGTGATTGTGGCCGGCGTATTCGGTGCGCTTACGGCGAACCGGAAGATTCTGTATGTGCAGGCGTTGCCGGCGGCGGTGGCGTTTGTGGCGGTTATTTTTTCAGGAGTGTAGTGCGGAAATGAGTATTGAACAGGCGCTGCGGGCGCGCAGTGAATCGAAATGTGAGTTGTGTGGTGCTACCGAGGCGTTGGGCGTGTACGAGGTTCCGCCCGATCCGGACGGCAGCGCGGATACCTGTGTATTGCTGTGCGAGACCTGCCGCGAACAGATCGAAGACCCGGGCAAGGTCGAGGTACACCGCTGGCATTGTCTGAACGACAGCATGTGGAGCCAGGTGCCGGCCGTACAGGTGCTGGCGTGGCGTATGCTTACGCGCCTGAGTGGCGAGGGCTGGCCGCAGGACCTGCTCGACATGCTCTATCTGGATGATGAAACGCTGGACTGGGCGAAGGCCACGGGCGAAGGCGAGAGCGACGAAGATGTCGTGAAACACGTCGACAGCAACGGTGCCGTACTCGAAGCCGGCGACACGGTGACCCTGGTCAAGGACCTGAACGTCAAGGGCGCCAATTTTACCGCCAAGCGCGGCACCGCGGTGCGCGGTATCTCACTGGTGGCGGATAACCCCGGGCATATCGAAGGCAAGGTGAACGGTCAGCAGATCGTGATCCTGACAAAGTTCGTCAAGAAGTCGAACTGACCCGGCGTCAGGCCGGATCGGCCTTGGGCGCTTTCTTCCGGGCGCGTTTCTTCGCCTTGAAGTCGTCCTTGCCGCGCCGCTTGGGTTTGGCTTTGGTCTTGCTACGTTTGAAGGGCGTGCCGGCGCGTTTTTTCTCGCCGAGCCGGGAGATGCGCAGCGCCTGACCGGCGACCCGGACCTTCTTCAGGTCATTGAAGATATCCTTCGGCATGCCGGACGGCAGATCGATCAGCGTGTGGTCGTCCTGGATGTTGATACGTCCGATGTGCTGGCTGTCGAGTCCCGCTTCGTTGGCGATGGCGCCGACAATATTGCCCGGTTTTACGCCATGGTCGTGGCCGACCTCGATGCGATAGCGTTCCAGCCCTTCTTCCGGTGCGGATTCCCGGCGTGGTGAGCGGCCACCGCGTTCGCCGCGGGGTTCGGGTCGTTCCGGTTTGGGTTGCAGCAGGAACGGCGTCTTGCCCTGCAGCAGTTTTGCCAGCGCGGCCGCGATTTCCGTCGCGGGGACGTTGTGTTCCTGCTGGTACTGTTCAATCAACTGCTGGAACAGCCCCAGGTCCTCGTTGGCCAGCGTGTCGGTGATGCGCTGCTTGAATTTGGCGATGCGGTTGTCGTTGATGAGTTCAGTGGACGGCAACTCCATGATCTCGATTTTCTTGCGCGTGGCCTTCTCGATGGCGTGCAGCAGGCGCTTTTCGCGCGGTGCAACGAACAGGATAGCGTCGCCCTCACGCCCGGCGCGGCCGGTGCGGCCAATGCGGTGTACGTAGGCTTCGGTATCGTAGGGGATGTCATAGTTCACCACGTGGCTGACGCGTTGCACGTCGAGGCCGCGCGCGGCGACGTCGGTGGCGACCAGGATATCCAGCTTGCCTTTTTTCAGATGGTCGATCGTGCGTTCGCGCAATTTCTGGGCGATGTCGCCGTTCAGCGGTGCCGAGGCAAAACCACGGGCCTCGAGTTTTTCCGCGAGTTCGACGGTTGCGGTCTTGGTGCGCACGAACACGATCATGGCGTCGAAGGGTTCTGCTTCGAGGATGCGTGTGAGGGCATCCAGCTTGTGTACGCCGCTGACCGGCCAGTAACGCTGGCGAATGGTTTCCGCCGTCGTGGTCTTGAGCTTGATGGTGACGGTGGCCGGGTCGTTCAGGTGGCGTGTGGCGATGCGCCGGATCTGTTGCGGCATGGTGGCCGAGAACAGCGCGATCTGCCGCTTCGGCGGGGTCTGTTCGAGGATCCATTCCACGTCGTCGACAAAGCCCATGCGCAGCATTTCGTCGGCTTCGTCGAGCACCAGTGCGCTGAGCTTGTTGAGCTTCAATGTGCCACGGCGCATGTGATCCATGACGCGGCCGGGCGTGCCGACCACCACGTGGACGCCGCGTTCGAGCGCGCGGATCTGGCCCCGGTAGTCCTGGCCGCCGTATACTGGCAGGACATGAAAGCCTTTAATGTGCGAAGCGTATTTCTGGAACGCTTCGGCGACCTGGATGGCCAGTTCGCGCGTTGGCGCCAGCACCAGCACCTGCGGTTCTTTCTGCTTCAGATTGAGGTCGGACAGCAGCGGCAGCGCAAAGGCTGCAGTCTTGCCGGTGCCGGTCTGTGCCTGGCCGAGCACGTCGCGGCCTTCGAGTAACAGGGGGATGGTCTGTGCCTGGATGGGGGAGGGAGCTTCATAGCCTACGTCGTCCAGGGCCTTGAGGATGGATTTACTCAACGCCATTTGATTGAAGGCGGTTACCGTTTCGGTCGTCATGTAGTTGTGTTACCTGGAAAAAAATGAATTACGCGGAATGCCGGGGGCTTGCCGAAGTGTCCTGACTGCCGCCTCGGTCTGAGCAACAGACAGATCAATAGCAGAGGGGTGGATAGTGTAACGCGTTATTTGCCGTAAGGCACGGCTTTATTTGCGGTTTCGCGGGCTAGCGCGGGGTTTCCCACGCCATCGGGTACAGCAGATCCAGCACCTGGTTGAAGGCGGCGGCGTTTTTTCCGATGCAGTCGATGATTCGTTGTTCGGTGATGTGAGTCAGCTTCAGCGCGCCGGGCTGGATGTGCTGCATGGCTTTTTCGGCAATCGATTCCGAGTTCAGATCCGAGTCGAGCAGTGCGCCGTAAGGGTCGTAGAATGGGGAGCCGAGCGGATCCTTGCTCTCCTGGGCGCAGTGGGTGACCTGGTCGGCGACGTGTACGATGGCCGCTTCCAGGTGTGCGTCGTCGGCGCCATCGGGGTCGTGGTGATAGCGCACCGAGGCGCACAGGTTGTCCGGCATGTTCCAGTGTGCCAGCAACGCGGCGCCAACTTCCGCGTGGCTGAACCCGACCAGGTCTTCTTCCAGTTCGCAGATGTCGCGCTTTGACTGCAGGCGCAGGGCTTCGGCATTCGCGGTTTCGTCCGGCAGTTTCATCAGCATCAGCAGGCGACCTACGTCGTGCAGCAGGCCGGCGGTGAAAAGGCGTTCGCTGTGCAGTACGTTGCAGCACTGCGCCAGGTTGCGCGCCAGCAGACCGGTGTAAACGCTGTGTTGCCAGAAATTGGCCATGTCGATCAGGTTGGGCGGAATGCGTGAAAACACTTCCGCCGCAGAGGCGGCCAGGGTCAGGTTGCGCAGTTCGCGCATGCCGATCATATTGACCGCCCGCGACACGGTATCGATCTTGCGCGGCAGGCTGAAGTAGGCGCTGTTGACCAGCTTCAGCAACCGGGTCGTCAGTGCCGTGTCCTTGCTGACAACCTCGGCGATATCGTCAGCGGTAGTATGCGACGAGTCGGCCAGCGCCTGCACCTGCATGCAGACCTCGGGCAGGGAAACCAGACGAACATTGCGGGTTACCAGATCCTGCGGTGTCACGGAAATTCCTCTGAAATCAACTCAATACTGCCTTGTTTGACGGCTTGAAACAGGCTTACTTTAACGCTGTTGTCACAATCGCTTCGTGGTAAAATCGGCGCTCAGGAATTGATAATGAATTGAGGCAGTTATCGTGGAAGCGACAGGTTGTTCTGCAAGCGAGCCGTATGCGCTGAGGGTGCTCGGCGACATGATGGAACCGGAGTTCAAGGATGGTTGTGTCATCATCGTCGATCCGGAGGGTATGGTGAAGGACGGCTGCTATGTAGTAGCGAAGTACGAGGACGAATTTTACTTCCGCCAGCTACGTATCGACGGCGACCGCTACTTCCTCAAGTGCGTGAATGAGGGCTATGACGAGTTGCTCGAAATTCCTGGCATGGAGGCAATCCATGGCGTGGTGTCACAGCGCGCCGGTACCCGCCGCAAATACCACAAACACTACCTCTGATGTTTATTTGCTAAGCAAAAAGGGGACGGAGGGATTAAATTTTAATCCCTCCGTCCCCTTTTTATTTGCTCATTTGTTCGGGGCGGACCAGGGGGGTGAAGTAGTCGATGGCGGCGTCTTCGTCGACCAGATTGCCGTTGGCGTCGACCATGTCCTGGTCGTCGTCGCTCCAGCCGCGCATGCCGGTTCTCAGTGACTTGACGTTCTTGTAACCCATCTGCTGCATGACCTGTGCGGCCAGTACGCTGCGCTTGCCGGAACGGCAGATGACAATAACTTCCCGCTCGCGGGCTTCGACCAGTTCCGGCACGGTTTCTTCGTAGTCGTACTCACAGGCGGTTTCGAGGATGCCGCGTGGCACGTTCAGTGCGCCATCGATATGCATGGCGTCGAACTCGTAGGGTTCGCGCACGTCCAGCAGTACCATGTCGGCTTTTTGTTCGACGGCTTCCGCCAGGTCCCACGGGAAGATTTCCTCGACGCTCTCCAGCGCCTCATCGATGAGTTGTTCAAAGGTTTTCATGGCTGTTGAGGTCCGGGTTTCTATTCAAGGTGTTCGCGGCTGGCGCGCAAGCCCTGTTCGACAGCGATGACCGCCGCCTCGACACGTGAGTGCACGCCAAGTTTTCTCAGGATGGCTTTTACATGCAGCTTCACCGTGCCGTCCGAGATGCCGAGGTTGCGTGCGATGACCTTGTTACTCTGGCCTTCGGCGAGCAGGCTGAGAATCTCGCTTTCGCGCGGTGTGAGTTCGTCGAACGGCGAGGTTTCGTTGGGCAGGGTTCCGTCGCCCTGTACCACCTTGGCGAGTACCGGTGCCAGGTCGGGCGCGACCACGGTCTTGCCGCTGACGATATCGCGCAGCGCCATGACCAGTTGGTCGGGTTCCATATCTTTCAGCAGGTACCCCTGTGCGCCGCTGCGCAGCGATTCGACCAGGTCGCGTTCATCGGTACTGGTGGTGAGCATCACTACCGGGTTGCTGAAACCGGACTCGCGCAGTTTGCGCAATACGCCGATACCGTCGATATCGGGCATGCGCATGTCCAGCAGTACCACGTCGGGTTCCAGTTCCCCGGCGCGCTGCAGGCCTTCGCGGCCGTCGCCGATGGAGGCGATCACTTCGATGTTGCGGTGCGCCAGCAGGCCTTCGAGGCCAACGCGGAACAGGGTGTGATCATCGATCAGCAGGACTCGTAAACTGCTCATAACTCGTTGGCCTGGCGCTGCGGGAGTGTAACGGAAACGGTATTGTCGTCGAGGGTGTCTTCGATGGATTGCGGAAAGGTCAGGGTGACGCGCGTGCCTTCACCGCTTTCGCTTTCGATTTTCAGTTTGCCATGGATGCGTGCAGCGCGCTCCGACAGTATTTTTAATCCCAGGTGTTCGCCCGGGCCGCCTTCGATGACCTTGTCCTGTATGCCGATGCCGTCGTCCTCGATCATTACCAGGAAGTCGTGGTCGGGTGTTGCGCGCATCAGTACGCGCACGGCGTTGGCCTGGCTGTGCTTGCGGATGTTGGCGAGCGCTTCCTGGATGATACGTAATACCTGGATTTCCACCTCCGCCGGCAGTTTGGTGTCTCTCCACTCCAGTTGCAGGAAGGCGTTGATCTGCGAGTTGCGGCGGAACCGTTCGACCGCCTGTTCGACAGCCGGGATCAGGCCGCGTTTGTCGATAGGGGCGCGGAAGTGGGCAATCAGTTCGCGTAGCTCGGTGTAGGCTTCGTCGAGGCTGTTTTCGATGCGTTCCAGCTCCTGCCACAGCGCAGATTCCTCCCCGCTGTGCAGGGTTTCGTCGAGTACGCGCACCTGGAACTTGAGACTCGCCAGACTCTGCGCCAGCGAGTCGTGCAGTTCGTTGGCCAGCCGCGTGCGTTCCTCCATGATCGATAACAGGTTGGCTTCCTCGTCGAGCCGTGATTTCTCGATGGCCATACCGAGGTGGTGGCCGACACTGGTGAGCAGGTCCTTCATGTCCTCCCGTTCGACCAGGCCATGCTGTTCGGTGAACAGGTTGTAGACGCCGAGCACCTTGCCGCGGTAGCGCAGCGGTACCGCGATCATCTCTACGCGCTCGTTGTCGAAGAACGGCCGGCCGGCGAACTGGCCACAGCCCTTGAGGTCGTCCAGCGCATAGACCTCGCCGTGCTGCGCGGCCTGGCCGCACAGACAGCGGTCGATGCTGATCAGCTTTTCCTGCTTGACCACTTCCGGATCGAGGCCGCTGCTGGCGATGAGCTGCATTTCGCCGTCGCTGGTGAGCATGCGCACGGTGCCGGCGCGCGCGTCGACGACGTCCTTGAGCGTATGCAGGAAACGCGTCAGCAGATCTTCCAGGTCATTGGCGGCGTTGATGTTGGCGGCGATGTCGTAGAGGATTTCCAGCGAGTGGGTTTTCTGTTGAATACGGTATGTCTGCTGTTCGACTTCGGACTGAAGATCCAGCGACAGCGATTCCAGCCGCTCGGCGAGCGCGTTGATGTCCTGGTAGAGCTTGCTGAAATCGGGCTGGTCGGATTTCGGCAGGCGCGCGCTGAGATGGCCGTTCGCCATCTGGTTGACCCAGTGGCGCAGTTCGGTCAGCGGTGCGACCAGGTCACGGCGGGCGACGTGGAAGGTGAATGCGAGCAGGGCAATACCGCCGACCAGCAGTACGCTGTTGGCGAGGTGCAGCCAGTTCGACTGCTCGGCGTGCATGAAATCCCAGATGTTCATCAGGCCGAGTATCAGCAGCGTGATGCCGAGCGCGGACAGCGCGGCGAGAAACTGCCGCGTGGTGGGCCATTCCGGCAGGGGCAAACGCCGGCGTAACGCCTTTTTGTCCGGGTTGATCATGGTGTCATCCTGAATTGGTGAACCATTATACCGCTCGTGGCGCTGATAAACCCGTTGGTTATTCAGCTTGTTGCTGCGCCGGGTCGTTCGGATTGATGAAAATGATCTCCTTGCTGCCGTCGATATCCACGTAATCGATAATGGTGCCGTTGAGCAATTCCATGCTAGGCGGTGCAACGACGATCTCGATGCCTTCCGACTCGAACTTGTGGTCGTCCTGGCGGTTGATGTCGTCGAAGCCCAGCGCGTAGTGAAAACTGCCATCCTCGCGGCGGGTAACGGCGACGCGCAGGGGCATGTCGGCCATATTGCCCTTCGTTGCAGATTCGCGGATGTGTTCGGCTGCCTCGGGAGTCAAACTGATCATAGTCAATTACCCTTGATGTCGGTGAAAGTGTTCAGGGCGCATTGTGCCGTGTTTTGCACGCCTGGATAAAGTGTAAAAAGCGTTCAGTCCAGCGGTTTTTCGAGGTGCTGCGCTGGTGGGTGTAGCAGGCCAGCAGGTTGTGGCGCCGGTAACCGTCGTGTTCGCCGTCGATGCCCGTGCCGCGCAGGACCCTGTATTCCCAGGCTTCAGGGATCTGAAGATTTTCCAGTGCGGAGTAGTGGAATTCGTGGGCGGCGATTTCGTCCGCGCCGTCGTTGCTCGCCGGCCACAGCGGGTTGTCGGTTTCGGCCAGTCGAACATAGCCGCGCCCCTGGGGGTGCGGGTGCATGACAGTGTCTCCGGGTACGGCGCCGACCATGTCACAGCGTTTCCCTTTCCAGGACAGGCTGCGCGACAGGTACATCAGGCCGCCGCATTCGGCGTACACGGGCAGGCCGTCCTCGATGGCGCGGCGGATGGCTTCGCGCAGCGGGCGGTTGGCTTCCAGCCTTTCCATGCAGCTTTCCGGGAAACCGCCGCCGATGAACAGGCCGTCCAGCGCTGGCAGTTCGGTGTCGCGCAGGGTGTCGATGAACACCAGTTCGGCGCCCGCCTCGGACATGGCATTGAGGTCGCCCGGATAGTAAAAGCCGAATGCCTCGTCGCGGGCGATGCCGAGCCGGACAGGCGCGGCGAGGGGTTTGATTGCCAGCGGCGAGCTGGCCGGGACCGGTGGCAGCGGGTTGGTGGCGGCGAGCTCGACCAGCCGGTCGAGGTCGACCTGGCGCTCGATGGCTGCACCGATGGTGCGGACATGGCGCTCGGCTTTTTCTTCCTCGTTGCTGGGGATGAGGCCGAGGTGTCTTTCCAGGATCTCCATGTCGGCATGCCGGGCGACGGCACCGAGTACCGGGACATCCGTGTAGTGTTCGATGACGGCGCGCAGCTTGGATTCATGCCGGCTGCCGCCGAGCTGGTTGAGAATGACGCCGGCAATATTAATATCGGGGTCGAATGCCTGGTAGCCGAGAATCAGCGGGGCGATGCCGCGTGTCATGCCGCGCGCGTCGAGTACCAGTACCACCGGTGCGCCAATCAGCTTGGCCAGTGCGGCATTGCTGTTACTGCCATCGAGGTCCAGGCCATCGTACAGCCCCTTGTTGCCCTCGATGATGTTGATGTCGGCGGATTGCCCGAACCAGGCGACAGTGTCGCGGATCTCGTCGCGTTCCATGGTGTAAAAGTCGAGGTTGTGGCAGTCATGTCCGGCGGCGCGGCCCAGCCACATCGGGTCGATGTAGTCGGGTCCCTTTTTGAACGGCTGCACGGCCAGGCCACGTTGCCGGAGGGCGGCACACAGGCCGACGGTGATGGTGGTTTTACCCGAAGACTTGTGCGCGGCCGATATCAGGATTTGTGACATGGGGGGTTCATTTCATGGCCAAAGCAAAAAAGCCGACAGGCGGTGCTGTCGGCTTTTTGAGCAAGCAGAGTGAGCGGAAGGCTCAGTCAGCTTTTGTTGCATGCGGGTCAACGACTGAATCTTCCAGTGAGACTGGCAGGAACTTCAGTACCCGTACGGCAATAGTGACCATGATCAGGGAGGTGGCGACGCCACCGACGCCGAGTGTGAGTGCTCAGATGCGCGGGCTGTAGCTGTTGATCTGGCCGTCGAAGAAGCTGCTGCTGACTTCATAGCCCGGGAACAGAACCAGCGGGTAGGCCTGACCGCCGATCAGCAGGACGTAGAGCTGGGCGAACCCGCCAATGATGACCAGCGCGGCCGCGGTGGCGATGGCCGGGCGTGACTTGCCAATGGTCGGGTGGTAGATCATTGCCAGCGGCAGCAGGGTGCCGAGCAGGATCTGCACGATCCAGAACAGCTGGGTGTAGATGCCGCCGTCCAGCAGGATAAAGCGTTCCACGCCGTGGTGTTCGGTGGCGTACAGGTTGGTCAGGTGGTAGACAACAACAAAGTAGAATACCGAGGCGACGAACACACCGAGCAGGTTCTTGAGGCGGAACAGGATGGTGTCGCCGAGCGGGCGTTTGGTCCAGGCGTAGGCCGCCATAAGCACCAGGATGAACACGGCGAGACCGAAGGAAAACGACATGATGACGAACATCGGTGCCAGCAGGGCGGCGTCGTAGGCCTGGCGCGCCACCAGGAAGCCGAAGATGGAGCCGGTACCGGTGGTCAGGATCAGCCGCCAGAGAAAAGCGAAGAAACCGGCGACCGGGTAGTACTTGTTCATCTTGCGTTCCATCATGAGCCACAGATATACCGCGACAATAGCGATGAAGCCGTTATACAGGATGATGTTCCAGGCAAAGATCGACTTGAAGTTGTAGTAGGTCATGGCAACGATCAGCCGGTCGGGGTGACCCAGATCGAGTACCAGAATCATCAGGCCGCCGATGAGCATCGAGATCGCAAGCAGGGCGGAAAGCCGTCCCAGCGGCTTGTACAGGGTCTTGCCAAACACCGTACCAATCGAAGCGGGGTTCAGTATTCCGGATGCGGTAACGATGAGGAAGATCGCAAACACGTGCGGCATGCCCCAGACGATCTGGTTGGTCATGCCGGTGACGTAATGCCCCTCGTGCTCCATATACAGAACCGAGCCCAGGGCGAGGCCGATCAATGCGCCCAGTCCGCCGAGCAGGATCCAGAAGCCGGTACTCTTGCCTTCAATTTCGCGATAGTGCAGCACTTGTTTCATGAGTAATTCGCCAGTTCCGTAGGTGTCAGATGCCGCGGTAGCGGACGCCGGTGTTCAGGCCGAGGTCGGCACGGATTTCTTCGCCGCCATACTCCCTGAGTTGACGCGATATCTCGCTGTTTTCGTTGTTCAGATCGCCGAAGTACAGCGCGCCACCCTCCGCTGCGTTACAGGCTTCGACGCAGGCCGGTATACGGTCTTCGTCAACCCGGTGGACGCACAGGGTGCAGGATTCCACCGTGCCCTTGCCACGAGGTGCCCAGGGACGCTGGTCCTTCAGGTCTTCATGAATGAAACTGCGTGCCTTGTACGGACAGGCCATCATGCAGTAGCGGCAGCCGATGCAGATGTGCTTGTCCACCAGCACGATGCCGTCCGCGCGTTTGAAGGATGCCCCGGTGGGGCAGACGTCGACGCAGGGCGGTGTTTCGCAGTGCTGGCACATCACGGGCAGGGTGGTGACATGCTGGGTCGCCTTGTCCCTGATGGTGACCTTGCGGATCCAGTGAGCCTTCTGTTCGGGACTGGAGCGGTCTTCGCTCGGGTTGGCCGAACCCCAGCCGTTTTCTTCTTCGCAGGCGGTTACACAGGCATCGCAGCCATTGCCGCAGCGGTTGGTGTCAACCAGGATGCCCCAGCGCTTGTCGCTGCTGACGGGCTGGTCGGCCGGTTTGGCCTGCGCCGGCAGGGTAAGAAAAACACCCGGTGCGATGGCGGCCGCACCAGCCGCAGCGCCGGCCCGGGTCACGAACTGGCGGCGGGAAGGATCCATAGGCTTGCTGGTATCGCTCATTGAGCTCATTCCTCGGTAGTCGGCAACGGCAGCGTTTCGCTGGCCAGTTTGCCGGCAAACGGTTCGTCGGATGGGTGCGGGGTCAGCCCGGACCGCAGCTTGCGCAGTTTCGACGCCCGCACAGGCACGTCAGAGTGGCACTGGAAGCAGTCGATGTTGACTGACGCGTAGGTGTGGCAGGTCGCGCAGAAATGACGCTCGTCCTCCACACGTACATACTCGCCGCTTTCATCCTTGATGGCGTGGCAGTTGATACATTCCTCGAGGGAAAACTGCCGGGTACGAATACCCTTGTGCATCGTTTCATCGCGTTGATGAAGAATGTAGTTCATGTGATGGCGGCGCATATCCTCTTTCGGAGCGACGCAGCCGGTCTCTTCACTGTAACGCTGTGCCGGTTCGGTGATGACCAGGTCAGAGAAGGGCAGGGGCTCCTTTTCTTCCCCTTCATCCTCGTCTGCCGATGCCGCCAGAGGCAGCAACAGCAGGGTGCCGATCATCAGCGCGAACAGACGCTGCAGCAGTTTGGCTTGGCTCATTTTGCCTGACTCCGCTTATTCACCCAGGGCCATGTCGATGTAACCGGTCGGGCAGACATCGGCGCAGATGTGGCAGCCGACGCACCTGGCGTAGTCGGTTGCAACGTAACGGCCGATGGTGTGCTCGTCCTTCTTGACACGGTAGACGGCATCCTGCGGGCAGAAGATCACGCAGTTGTCACACTCGAAGCACATGCCACAACTCATGCAGCGGGTCGCTTCGGCAATGGCGGTTTCGTCGTCAAAGCCCCTGGTACGTTCCTCGAAGTGGTTGAGGACGTGTTCGGCATCCGGCGCATCTTCCTCGCGCAGGTGACGCGGGGTGTACTCGAAGTGGCCCAGGAACAGTTTGTCGGAAGTGATGACCTCGTTCTTGGCGCGGTCCTCGAAGTTGTGGATGGCGAATTTCGCTTCGCTGGTGCCACGGGTCTCGCCGACGGTATAGGGCTCGGGCGCCAGACCGGCTTCCTTCATCTTGTCCAGCAGGTTGAAATGGTGCTTGTCGACCTTCGGGCGTTTCTTGAACTCGGCGTGCTTCAGATACAGGTCGATGGACTCGGCTGCAATCGAGGCCTGGCCGATGGCGGTGGTCAGCAGGTGCGGACGCACGATGTCGCCGGCAACGAAGTGACCCGGCTTGTTCGGTACCTGGTAGAACTTGTCGGCATCCATCAGGTTGCGCTCGTTGGCGAAATCTTCCAGGCCGGACATGTCGCCGCCCTGGCCGATAGCGGCCACGATCAGATCGGTTTCGATGACGTATTCCTTACCGCCTTCAACCTTCACCGGACCGTTGTTTTCCCACTTGCAGTCGACCAGCTTCAGCGCGGTGGCGCGGCCCTGGTCGTTACGAATGATCTCAACCGGCATCACTTCGTTCATGAGCGTCACGCCTTCGCGGACGGCGTCATTCACTTCGTGCTCTGCTGCTGTCATCTGGTCGCGCGGGAACAGGGCGGTCAGGGTGACGTTCTCACAGGGCACGCGCTGTGCCGGGTCCACGTCGCCGTGCTTGATCTTGCCGGCCACGGCATCTTCGGGATTTTCCTTGTAGTCCTTCAGGGTGCCGATACGACGCGACACGGATACCACGTCGATGGAGGTATCACCACCACCCACGCAGATGACGCGGTTTGCGGTGTACTTCATGTCGCCCTTGTTGAACTGTTCGAGGAACTCGACGGCGCTGACGCAGTTGGGTGTTTCGTTCCAGCCTTCCAGCGGCAGCGGCCGACCGACCTTGCAGCCCAGCGCCCACAGGATGGCGTCGTATTCTTTTTCCAGGTCCTCGACGGATACGTCGCGGCCAACGCGGGTGTTGCCCTTGAACTCGACGTCACCCATTTCGGTGATACGGGCGATTTCACGGTCCAGTTCGGCGCGCGGAATACGGTAGTTGGGGATGCCGTAGCGCATCATACCGCCCAGTTCGTCGTGGTCGTCGAAAATGGTGGAGGCGATACCGCGGCGACGCAGCTGGTAAGCCGCGGCCATACCGGCAGGACCGCCACCGATGATGGCGACCTTCTTGCCAGTCAACTCAGGAGTGGCTTCGAACTTGAAGCCGGCCTTGAAGGCTTCATCGCCGATGTACTGCTCGACGGCGTTGATGCCGACGAAATCCTCGACGTCGTTACGGTTGCAGCCGTCCTGGCAGGGTGCCGGACAGACGCGGCCCATTACGCCCGGGAAAGGGTTGGCGTCGGTGGAGCGACGGAAAGCGTATTCCTGCATGCTCACACCTTCCGGCGGGGTCTCCAGACCACGGATGATGTCGAGCCAGCCACGGATGTCTTCGCCGGACGGGCAGCTACCCTGGCACGGCGGCGTACGGTGAACATAGGTCGGGCACTTGTGAGAATGATCGCCTTCGAAAATGGCGTCGTTCCAGCGGTCCCATGTGTGGTCGCCGTCTTGAAACTTGCGAAACGTTAATTTCTTGTCGTCGCGAGAAGTAGCCATGCCTGTTCTCCTGTTATCTGAACCCGTTCTGGGGTTCAATGTTGCAATACAATTATTAAATATTCGGTTCGTGTTATGCCGTTTCGGCGTCGCCTTCTTCCCCGGCAGTACCGTCGAGTTCCGCTTCCTGCTCGGAGCCCTTCAACACAATAGCGTTGCTGACCAGCTGGTGGACACTGACGATCTGATCCATGCGGAATCCGAAATAGGGCAGTGTCTTGGCAAACTGGCTCTTGCAGATGGCGCAAATCGCCGCGAGGTTGGTTACACCATGTTCCTCGGTGACTTGCTTGAGCGCCTGCATGCGGGGCATGGCACCCTTGACTCGAATTTCCATCAGGTCGTCGGTCAGCAGACCGCCGCCGCCGCCACAACAGAAGGTGGCGTCATGGATGGTGTCGTCATCCATGTCGTAGTAGTTGTTGCAGGCCGCCTTGATGACCGCGCGCGGGATCTCGAACTGACCGCCTTCGAAACCACCCATGCCGGCGCCGCGGGCGACGTTGCACGAATCGTGGAAGGTGAGGGTCATATGGTCGTTTTCTTCCTTGTTCAGACGCAGCTTGTTTTCCTTGAGCAGATCGTAGGTGAACTCGCAGATGTGCTGCGGGATCGGGTAGTTCTGGTCGAGGAAGTCAAACGGGCCGGCCAGGGTGTTGAGGAAGCTGTAGGCGACGCGCCAGGCGTGGCCGCACTCGCCGAACACGATGCGCTTGACACCGAGTTCGAGAGCCGCCTTGCGAATGCGCAGCGACAGCTTGCGCATGTTTTCGTAACTGCCGATGAACATGCCAAAGTTGGCGGCTTCACTGGCTTCCGAACTCAGGGTCCAGGAAACGCCGGCTTCATGGAAGACCTTGGCGTAACCCATCAGGCCGTCAACGTGCGGTTCGGCAAAGAAGTCGGCCGACGGTGTGATCAGCAGGATGTCCGCGCCTTTTTCGTCGAGCGGCAGACGAACCTTTACACCGGTCTCGTCTTCGATATCTTCCTCGAGACCTTCCAGCGTATCGGCCAGCGCCGGCTGGGGCAGACCGAGGTTGTTACCAATCTTGAATACCTTGGCGATGATTTCGTTGCAGTACTTCTGGCCCTTGCCGACCGAGTCCATGATCTCGCGGGCAGCCATGGAAATCTCGGCGGTGTCGATGCCGTAGGGGCAGAACACCGAGCAGCGACGACACTGCGAGCACTGGTGGAAGTAGCTGTACCAGTCATCCAGCACTTCCTCGGTCAGGTCGACGGCGCCGACCAGTTTGGGGAAGTATTTGCCGGCGAAGGTGAAGTAACGACGGTAAACCTTGCGCAGCAGTTCCTGGCGGGCGACCGGCATGTTCTTGGCATCGGTCGTACCCAGGTAGTAGTGACACTTGTCCGTGCAGGCGCCGCAGTGCACGCAGATATCCAGGAAGACCTGGAGCGAGCGGTACTTGCCCAGCAGATCGCCCATCTTTTCGATGGCGACCTCTTTCCAGTTGTCGACCAGTTCTTCGGGGAAGCCCAGGTCGCTCTGATGCGCGCCCTTGGCGACGAAGGGCGCGATATGGTTGGTAACGTTCTCCCGGGGTTCAGGGACTTCCAGATATTCTTTCAGTTCAGGTACGTCAAAATCAGCCATGCTCTATATCCTCCGGTCCGGTTACCGCTCGCCCGCTTCCAGGGCTTTCGCCCAGTCAGCGATGTGACGCTGTTCGCGCGAATCGTCAACCTGGTTTCGGGTCGGGCTGAAGAAAATGCCCGGCGCATGTAAAAGTTTGCTGATCGGGAAAATGATCATCAGTGTTATGACAAGGCCCAGATGGGTCAGAAGCAGCGGATCCATTGGCAGGGGCTGCGGTGAGAGATGCAGCAGACCCAGGAAGAACGCCTTCACCGAAATAATATCGGTATGAACCAGGAAGCTCATGCCAATACCACTCAGGGCGATGCCGACCAGCAGGGCAA
>CAYSRA010000042.1:0-22462 GCA_964433205.1 uncultured Thiohalobacter sp.
GACAGCATAACCAATCGGTCCAGTCCGACGCGCTAACGCGCGCGGCTGGCCTCAGCCGTTTAGGCTGTAGCAAAAGTCCTGAATCTGCATAAATAATGATAAACTGTGGCTGTATTTGAAGTCTTGACCCCTCATGTAAAAGGAACACGTGATGGCCCGGTACAAAGATGTTCATTACGATCAGGACAAATTCATTCCTGTCTCCTTCCAGAAGCAGATCCTGCCCGGCACGTTTGAGTACACGCTCAGTTATTTAATTGATAACGAGCTGGATCTCAGTGTATTCGATGCACGTTGTCGCAATGACGAGACCGGTGCACCCCCTGAGCATAGCGTTAGCGGTACAAAGGAGATCATTAATGCCGAGGTCCATTGAAGAATTCATCATCTATTCCCTTGTTGGGATCGTCAGTGTGATCATTACGCGCTTGGTATCTAGGCGGTCAGAAAACGTGAAGAATACTATGGATATGTTTCGCCACTATCATTCACATGATTTGCTAGGTGCGAGAAATAGAGCCTGGAAATTTATGAATACAGAGTATAAAGAAAATCCCGTTTCTTTCGACCAGCTGTTTTCGACTCAGGCGGATAATCCGGAAATCTACGATGACTTAGCGAAGGTTATCTATTTTTGGATGTCATTGTACGTTTTAAAAATGGAGGGAGGGGTATCAAAGAAAATGGCAACAAAGCTATTTTCAACGCAGTATACAGATTGGGAAGAAGCTATACGACCATTGTATGAGGAGACAAAAAACAATTCCAAATACACACCGGATTGGTTCATGGTTTTTGAGAACGGAAATATGTCATGGCTAAAAAACCGCTAACAATCACGTGCATTCGGGCAGCAAAAAGCGGCAGGAACCTTCCCCAGTTTTGCGCGCACTTAATTGAGCATTTATTAGAGGTTAGAAAGCGATCAGGCATGGAAGACCCGAGGTCAATCCGCTGCTCGCTACCAGCGACGATGGTCAATAATGCACCCTCTCATGTGTCCAATCCATGGTAACTCGCACGTCATTAGTATGTCAGCGGCACTTATTTTGCTGACGCAACTTAATTTATGAAGGAGTTAACCCATGAGCAACAAGACCTATATGTGCATATTACGTAGCGAATCTGGCGGCTGTGAGAAGCCTTCGCCGTCTGAAATGGAATTGATGTATGCCAGGTATCAGGAATGGCAGGAAAAGTTCTCGGACAACATTGTTGATATGGGGAACAAGCTGGGAGGCAGTGGTAGCGTTGTTCGCCGAGATGGCGTGCAGGATGGGCCTTTTATTGAGCTAAAAGAAATTATTGGCGGCTATATGACGCTATCCACGGCAACATTGGATGAAGCAATCGCCGTGATCCAGGCAAGCCCGATGATCGCCAATCCCGGTGTTAGCGTTGAAATCAGAGAAATCTGTTCACATTGAATCAACATGTGCATGTAGAGCATGTATTTCGCCACGAGTACGGTTTACTCGTGGCGACATTATCCCGCCGCGTTGGCATGCAGCATGTAGACATTGTTGAAGATGCTGTGCAGCACGCAATGATGCAGGCGCTGGATTTCTGGCGTCGAGACGGTATCCCGAAGAAGCCCTCCGCCTGGTTGTATCAGGTGGCCTATCGCCAGCTTTTGTCAGAGTTCCGGGTTACAAAACGCCGAAACGCGCTATTAGCCGAGTACTCGGTTATAGCTGACGCTGAATCACCCGAACCATCCGAGGTGCCACTTCCAGGTGAGATGAGTGATTCATTGTTACGTATGTTATTTGTAACGTGCAACGATACTATTCCGATTGAATCACAATTAGTATTCACGCTCAAAAGCTTGTGCGGGTTTAGTATCCGGGAAATCGCGCTGCGGTTATTTATTACCGAAGAAAATGCATACAAGCGCTTCAGCCGCGCTCGGCAGCACCTGGAAAACTCACCTGTTGTGCTGGATACGCTTACCGCCTCAGATATGGTGGCTCGCCTACCAGTGGTGCACCGTGTTTTGTACCTGGTGTTTACCGAGGGGTACTTGTCCTCGCATACCGACGCCGCCATCAGAGTCGATTTGTGTGTGGAAGCCATCCGGTTAGTACAATTGATTCTGGAGAGTGCATCAGGTGATACGCCTGAGACAAACGCCCTGTTGGCATTACTGTATCTCCACCTGGCCAGAATGGACGCTCGGCAAGATACGTCCGGTGAATTATTGTTATTCGAAGAACAGGACCGGGCCGGGTGGAATGAGCAATATGTTTTCAGGGGACTCGGCTTTTTGGAACGATCGGCACAGGGTGGAACTTTGTCCAGGTACCATGTCGAGGCAAGTATAGCTGCGGAGTACTGCCTGGCACCCTCATTCGGGCAAACGCGATGGGACAAAATTGTGGAGTCATACGAACTATTGGAGCGCATAGAGCCCTCGGCGCTACACGGCCTGAATCGGGCTGTCGCAGTGGCCGAATGGAAAGGCCCGGGTGCGGGGTTGGCGGTACTGCAATCTTTGAATATTCCAGGCTGGCTCGACCGTTCGTATCATTGGTATGCGGTACACGCGGACTTACTATATCGCTGTGGCGAAATTGATTTGGCACGCGATATTGCTGAACAGGCGATAAAATTAGCGCCGACGGATGATATTAAACGCTTGCTGTATAAACGACTGGGAAGATGCGGCCTTTCCCGGTTTTGAAATCCACAGCCCTGTGGCTGCTGGTGTTCCTGGTGGCATACGGCGGGGTCGGCTGGATCGCTGTCGATCGGCCCGGGCTGTATAGAGCGGTCGGCCTGTTCTGGGTTATGCTGACGCTGTCGTTTGAGTACCTGTTCGGCCATTTCGTGGCCGGCAAGTCGTGGCAGGAGATCAATCAGGTGTTCGATCTGTCGAGAGGGGATTTGTTCGTGGTGGTGCTGGTGGTGACGGCGGTTTCGCCGGTGGTCTGCGCACGGCTGAGGGGTCTGACAGGCGGAGGTGGTGATGGGCAAGACACCTAGTATCGGTCTGGCGCTCGGCAGCGGCTCGTCGCGCGGCTGGTCGCACATCGGCATCATCAACGCGCTGGCCGAACTTGGTGTGGTGCCGGATATTGTCTGCGGCACGTCGATCGGCGCGCTGGTGGGGGCCTCGTACGTCTCGGGCAGCCTGGACAAGCTGGAGGCGTGGACGCGGTCGCTGACGCGCCTGGACACGGCACGATTCTTCGAGATAAACACCTCGCTGACGGGGTTTGTGAACACCGACCGGTTGCACTATTTCCTCAATGAAAACGTGGCGGGCGATGATGTCGTCATCGAAAATCTGGACAAGCAGTACGCGGCGGTTTCCACGGACCTGGAAACGGGGCGCGAGATCTGGTTGTCGGAGGGTTCGCTGATACAGGCGGTGTGGGCGTCCATTTCGCTGCCAGGCCTGTTTCCGGCGATACGCAACGACAGCCGCTGGCTGGTCGACGGCGGGCTGGTCAACCCGGTGCCGGTGTCGGTGTGCCGGGCGCTGGGGGCGGATATTGTCATCGCGGTGAACCTGAACGGCGACATTGTCGGCAAGCACTTTGACAAGCCGAGGAAAGCAAAGAAGAAAAAGGCGGCGAAAAAGAAAACGACCAACGGTGTCGGGCGCATTACCGAGCTGGTGCGCGAGTACACCAGTTCGCTGTTTTTCGCGCCGAAGGACGAGGAGCAGCCGCCCGGCCTGCTGGACGCGATTGCCGGTTCGTTCAATATCACCCAGGACCGGATTACCCGCAGCCGCATGGCGGGCGATCCGCCGGATCTCCTGTTGTCGCCCAAGCTGGCCGATATCCGTCTGCTGGAGTTCTACCGCGCCGCTGACGCGATCCGCGAGGGCGAGAAGTGCGTCCACCGCATGCGCGCGGAGATCGAGTACATGCTGGACCCGGCCTGACGGGGCACTTTTTTTACACCCCGTTTCCCGGTATCGTTGCGGCTCGATTTTCAGCACGGGACAGGCAATGTCGATTAAATCCGATCAGTGGATACGCCGCATGGCGGAGAACGAGGGCATGATAGAGCCGTTCGAGCCGGGCCAGGTGCGCGAGCACGCCGACATCGGTCGGGTGATCTCCTACGGTACCTCCAGCTACGGTTACGATATCCGCTGCGCCGACGAGTTCAAGATCTTCACCAATATCAACTCGGCGGTGGTCGATCCCAAGAACTTCGACGACAATAGTTTCGTCAATGTGCAGTCCGACGTGTGCATCATTCCGCCCAACTCCTTCGCGCTGGCGCGCACCGTGGAGTATTTCCGCATTCCGCGCAATGTGCTGACCATCTGCCTGGGCAAGTCCACCTATGCGCGTTGCGGCATCATCGTCAACGTCACGCCGCTGGAGCCGGAGTGGGAAGGACACGTGACCCTGGAGTTCTCCAACACCACGCCCCTGCCGGCCAAGATCTACGCCAACGAGGGGGTGGCGCAGGTGCTGTTCCTGGAGTCTGACGAGGTGTGTGAGACGTCCTACCGCGATCGCGGCGGCAAGTACCAGGGGCAGACCGGGGTGACCCTGCCCAAGGCCTGAGGGCCGTCAGTCGGTGTTGTCCTGCGCGAGGTGCGGGTTGAAGTCCAGCTTCTGCAGCAGGATCTCGATCTCGATACCACCTTTTTTCTGTTTCAGGAAACGCACCGGGAAGTAGTCCAGCGCCGGCGCGCCCCACACCAGGCTGCGGTCCTTTTTGTCGTCCTTGCGTTCCGCGCGGATGGCCTCGTAGCTGCCGAAGGGTAGTTCGATGGTGTCGCGGCCGGTGACCTCGAACAGGTAGTGCTTGATGCGCCCGTCCTTGGCCACCGCGTAGTCCAGCCGGGTCTTGCCGTCGCGCAGGTCGAACAGCATGGCCATCTGCATGATCAGCTTGTCGAGCGTGCCTTCGGGCAGCGGTATTTTCCAGTGTTCGCCCGCGCCGCGGTTCTCCACCACCATCTGTTGCCAGTCGAAGAACAGGTGGGCGTTGTCGTCGTCATCGCCCTTCTTGCGTTCGGCGCGGTATTCCAGTGGCTGGATCACGCCGTCCACGTAGCGCCAGCGGCTCATCTGGGTGGACGCGTCCACACCCAGCAGCGAGGCGATACCGGTGGATTTCGAGCGTTGTTCGTAGATATATTCGTCGGCGCCCTCGCGGTGCAGCGAGAAGGTGGCCTTGCCGACCTTGATGCCGTTGACGCGCACGATATAGTCGGCCACGAACTCGGGATAGGGTTCTTCCGCGCCGGCGCTGCCGGGGCGTGCCAGCAATGAAGTGACCAGCAGCAGCGTCAACAGGGCGATGCGCCGGGTGAAGCCGTGGTTGCCTTGCCTGTTGCATGCTCCGGTCATTGTGTCTCCAGCTGTTTCGGCGCCTCCAGCAACTCGCCGTCGAAGTGCGGGCCGTCGTCGTCCAGTGTGACGCGGCCTTCCGCGATCCACTGTATGACCTTAACGTAGAGACGGTGTTCCTGTTCCAGCACCCGCTGCGCCAGTGTGTCGGGCGTGTCGTCCGGCCGCACCGGCACCCGCACCTGCGCAATCACCGGGCCACCGTCGAGTTCTTCGGTAACGAAGTGGACGCTGGCGCCATGGGCCTCGTGACCGGCCTCGATGGCGCGCCGGTGGGTGTCCAGGCCGCGCAACTCGGGCAGCAGCGAGGGATGGATGTTGATCAGGCGCCCGGCATAGTGCTGTACGAAGCCCGGCGACAGGATGCGCATGAAGCCGGCCAGCACCACCAGGCCGGGATTGAACAGGTCGATCATGCCCTGCAGGGCACGGTCGTAGGCGTCGCGGTCGGGGTAGTCGGCGGCGTCCAGCGCCAGCGTGTCGATGGCGCGCTCGCGGGCGTAGGCCAGCCCGGGCGCGTCGGCGCGGTTGCTGATCACGGCGCTGACCACGGCCGGCAGTTCGCCGGCGTCGATGGCGTCGAGAATGGCTTTGAGGTTGGAGCCGCGACCGGAGATCAGCACCACCAGTCTGAGCGGGGCGTGCGCGTCAGTCATTCAGTTCGACGCGCGCCTCGCCTTCGCCGGCAGCCACGCGGCCCAGCCGCCAGGCGGTCTCGCCGGTTTCGTTGAGCCGTGCAATGGCTGTGTCGCAGTCGGCTTCCGGCACACAAATCACCATGCCGACGCCACAGTTGAAGGTGCGGTACATCTCGAAGGTGTCGACGTTGCCCTGTTCCTGCATCCAGCGGAAGATGGCCGGCCATTGCCAGCTTGTGGTGTCGAGGTCGGCCACGGTGTTTTCCGGCAGCATGCGCGGCAGGTTCTCCGGCAGGCCGCCGCCGGTAACGTGGCACAGGCTGCGCACCTCGACCTGTTCCAGCAGCGCCAGCAGCGGCTTGACGTAGATGCGCGTCGGTTCCAGCAGCCAGTCGATCAGCGCCTTGCCATCCAGTTCGGTGTCGAATCCGGCGCCGCTGACCTCGAGGATCTTGCGCGCCAGCGAGTAGCCGTTGGAGTGCAGGCCGGAGGACGCCAGTCCGATCAGCGCGTCGCCGGCCTGTACCGACTGGCCGTCGATGAGCTTGTCCTTCTCGACGATGCCGACGCAGAAACCGGCCAGGTCGTAGTCCTCGGCGGAGTACATGCCGGGCATCTCGGCGGTCTCGCCGCCGATCAGCGCCGCGCCCGCCAGTTCGCAGCCGCGGCCGATGCCCTTGACCACATCGGCGGCCACGTCCACATCGAGCTTGCCGGTGGCGTAGTAGTCGAGAAAGAACAGCGGCTCGGCGCCCTGCACGATAATGTCGTTGGCGCACATGGCCACCAGGTCGATGCCGATGGTGTCGTGGCGGCCGCTGTCGATGGCCAGTTTCAGCTTGGTGCCGACGCCGTCGGTGCCGGATACCAGCAGCGGTTTGCGGTAGCGGTCCAGCGGCAGTTCGAACAGGGCGCCAAAGCCGCCCAGGCCGCTGACCACGCCGGGACGGCGGGTCTTTGCGACCACGGGCTTGATGCGTTCGATCAGCGAATTGCCGGCGTCGATGTCGACACCGGCATCACGGTAACTGATGGATGAACCGGAGGATGTGGGTTTCTGGCCGGACACAGCGGGCTCCAAACGGGAAAAGCGCAATGGTACTAGGAAACCGCGGCCGGTGAAATGCACCCCCGCCCCCGGCTGCGGGTGCTGAGTGGGCTTACCCACCTATGGTAAGGTAGCGGCTCGATATTTTTGGGGATAACGGATGAGAGGGTCGATGCTGCGCCGGCTGGTGCTATGTCTGTGCCTGCTGGCATTCGGTCAGGCGGTGCAGGCCGTGCGTCTGGACAACCTGTTCCAGGCCGATGCGCCGGCGACGGGGCGTGATCCGGAGGCGCGCCGCGCGGCATTGAGCCAGGCCCTGGCGACGGTGCTGGTGCGTATTACCGGTGACGAGTCGGTTGCCACGAGCGAGGCTGTACAACCGTTGTTGCACGATCCGGGGCAGTTTGTCGTGCAGTACCGGTTCATCGAGACGCCGGCCACAGAGGCCGGCGAACCGCCCGAACTGCGCTTGTGGGCACAGTTTGATGAAGTGGCGCTGGCGCGCGCGCTGCGCAAACTGGGATTGCCGTACTGGGGGCGCGACCGGCCGGATGTGCTGGTGTGGCTGGCCGTGGATGACCATGGCCAGCGTTTCCTGGTGTCCGAGACCAGTGCCAGCCCGCTGGTCGAGGCGTTGCACGAGGCAGCACAGCGGCGTGGTCTGCCGGTCAGTTTGCCGTTGCTGGATCTGGAAGATCAGCGTGCGGTGAGTTTTTCCGACCTGTGGGGCGGCTTTCTCGGGCCCGTGCAGCAGGCTTCGGAACGCTATCGTCCGCAAGTGGTGCTGGTCGGCCGGGTAGGGTATGCCTCGTCCGGCTGGAGCGGGCACTGGTCGTTGCTGGGCGCGGGTGCCAGCAACAACTGGACGGTACACGGTGCTACGGCGGAAGAGGTGATCGACCGCGGAGTGGCCGAAGCGGCCGGTCTGCTGGCCACGCAGTATGCGGTGGTCGCCAGCGAGCAGACCAGTCGCCTTGTTTCGGTGCGGGGGGTCGGGAGTCTGGAAGACTATGCGCGGGTGCAGCGCTACCTGGCGTCGCTGAGCCCCGTCGAACAGGTGCAGGTGGCGATGGTCAGCGCCGGCGAAGTGCAGTTCTCCCTGCGCCTGAACACCTCGGAACAAAGTCTCATGCAGTTGATCCGGCTCGGTCGCGTGCTGGCGCCGACCGACGACGGGACGGCCTGGCAGTTCAGGCTGGTTGAATAACGGTCGGGCATGCGCGCACGCGATATCCCCAACCTGATCACCCTCGGCCGTCTCCTGCTGGTGGCGCCGGTAACCTGGGCATTGCTGGACGGGCGTTACCCGCTGGCGCTGGGGCTGTTCTTCGTGGCCGGGTTTTCCGACGCGCTGGACGGCTTTCTCGCCAAGCACTACGGCTGGACCAGCCGGCTGGGCGCGCTACTGGATCCGCTCGCCGACAAGGCGCTGTTGATCTCCACGTATGGGGCGCTGGTCTGGAACGGATTGCTGCCAGTGTGGCTGCTCGGGCTGGTGGTGTTGCGCGACGTGGTGATCGTGGCCGGCGCCATCCTCTATAACTACCGCGTGGAACCGCTCGATGCCAGTCCCACGCTGGTCAGCAAGTTGAATACCCTGTTGCAGATCGTGCTGGTGCTGCTGGTGATCTTTCACCAGGCCACCGGTTTCGGTGACAGTGCGTGGACAGGCTGGCTGGTCTATGCGGTGACCGTAAGCATCATCTGGAGCGGCCTCGACTATGTCATTACCTGGGGCCGCCGGGCCCGGGAACACACATGAGTCAGCAACTGGCGCTGGCGTTGCAGTTGCGCGCGTCGGCGCGTTTTTCCAGTTATGCCGCCGGGCCGAACGCCGAGTTGCTTGAGCAGTTGCAGGATACGGCGGTCGGGGCCGGCGAAGCGTTCGTGATGTGCTGGGGCGCGACAGGCTGCGGCAAGACGCACCTGTTGCAGGCGTGCTGTCACGCCGCGACGGAACACGGCCGCAGCGTGACCTATATCAGCCTGAACGACATCGACAAGCTGCCACCGGCACTGCTGGAAGGCTGGGAGCAGTTCGACCTGGTGTGCCTCGACGATATTGAGTGCATTGCCGGTCGCCCGGACTGGGAAGAGGCGGTGTTCCACCTCTACAACCGTGTGCGCGAGCGCGGAGGCCGGCTGGTGGTCAGCGCGGCGTGCCCGCCGGCACAGCTGGAAATCGGGCTGGCGGACCTGGTGTCGCGGCTCGGCTGGGGTGTGGTGTACCCGATCCACGCGCTCGACGATGCACAGCGGCGCGAGGCCATGCAGTTGCGGGCCAGGCAGAAAGGCTGTGAGTTGCCGGACGAGACTGCGCTGTACCTGTTGCGTCGCCTGCCGCGCGAACTGCCGGTGCTGTTCGATACGCTGGACCGGCTCGACGCGGCATCGCTGGCTGCGCGTCGCAAGCTGACCGTGCCGTTCGTGAAGTCGGTACTGGAAAGCGGGGCCGACGAAGCCTGACTCAGGGCTTTTTCTTCGGCGAGGTGGCGCGTATCCAGGCGATACCGCCCACCAGCCAGCACAGTGACAGCGCGACTTCCAGTAACGCCCCCCAGCGCCCGACCGGTTCGCTCCAGGCCTCGATGATGCCGTGGGCAAAATAGAACAGTGACAGGAACAGGCTCCATGCCACGGTGTAGCGGCGCGCGTGCAGCAGGCCGCGCAGGGCGAAGAACAACGGCAGCGCCAGCAGTACGATGGCGGCCGGCGGGGTCAGCAGGCCGGGCGGTTTGAACCAGCCCAGCCATACCGGCAGCAGTGCCATGATGCCAAAGTAGCCGAACAGCGTCAGCGCATAGTAGAAGCGTGGCGGGATGTTCACCGGCTTTCGAGTTTCCGGGCGGTGTCGGCGAGGCGCTTGCCGAGGGCGTGGCACAGTCGCAGTTCCGCCTCGGTGAGCGGGTTTTTGCTGTCGGTGCCTGCCAGGTGGCTGGCGCCGTAGGGTGTGCCGCCGGCGTCGGTGTGCAGCAGGTCGGTTTCGCTGTAGGGGATGCCGGTAATCAGCATGCCGTGGTGCAGCAGCGGCAGCATCATCGATATCAGTGTGGTCTCCTGTCCGCCGTGCATCGATGAGGTGGAGGTGAATACCGCCGCCGGTTTGCCGGCCAGTTCACCGCCCAGCCACAGGCTGCCGGTGGAGTCGATGAGGTATTTCATCGGCGCCGCCATGTTGCCGAAGCGTGTCGGGCTGCCGAGCGCCAGTCCGCTGCACTCGCGCAGTTCGTCCAGCGTAACGTAGGGAGCACCCTGTTCGGGGATACTGTCCTCGACCGCCTCGCACACCGTCGATACCGCGGGTACGGTTCGCACCAGCGCCTGCATGCCGTCGACGTCTTCCACGCCGCGCGCGATGTGCTGCGCCATTTTTGCGGTGGCGCCGTAGCGGCTGTAGTAGAGCACCAGGATATTGCTCATGGTCAGAGAATCTCCAGCACGGTTTCCGGGGGGCGTCCGATGGCGGCCTTGCCGTCCTTGATGACGATCGGACGCTGGATCACTTTCGGGTATTGGGCCATCAATGCGATCAGCTGTTCACGGCTCAGGTCGGGGTTGTCCATGCCCTGTTCGCGGTATTCCGCTTCATTGCTGCGGATGAGTTCGCGTGGCTCCAGTCCGAGCAGGCCCAGGATCTGCTCGAGTTGTTCGGCGTCGGGCGGGGTTTTCAGGTATTCGACCACCTCGGCGTCGACGCCGTTTTGTTGCAGCAGTTCAAGCGTCTGGCGCGACTTGCTGCAGCGCGGGTTATGGTAGATTGTGACGTTGGACATAGCGCGGACTCCTTGCATATCGCGGCCGTATTCTGCGTGATCGCGCCTGTTCAGTACAGGGCTTTCTTGACCCTGCCATGGCGCAGTGCTAGCGTGTTGACCCTGTTGCTACAGCACTGTTTTTGAATGTCCGGATATAAAATGAAAACGACTGGCTCGTATGCCTCCGGCACCCGGTTTCCTGCCTTGCTGCTGCTGACCGTCTGGTTGTTGTTCGGGTTGGGCTGCAAGACCGCGCCCGTGCAGGAGATGAGCGAGGCCCGTCAGGCGATCGAGGCCGCACGCGCGGCCGGTGCCGAGCAGTACGCGAACCAGGAGCTGGGTCAGGCGATGACGTCGTTGAAGGCGGCGGAACAGATGCTCAATGACCGCCGGTTTCGTGACGCACGCCGCAGTGCGCAGCAGGCGCGTGACGAAGCCATCCGTGCGCGAGAGGCCGCCCAGGAGGCGAGTGTTAACAGTTCAGGTACGAAAGCACAGTGACAGGGAATTTTTCCCGGTGTGCGGCGTCCTTTCGGGTTAATGCCGGCGTATAGTTATGACCCGGCCAGATTGCTTGACACCCGGACAATACGGGTGGTAGCTTCCCGAAAACGCCAAAAGACGAAAAAAGTCTTCAAGGACAACCACTAGCGGAGTAACTTTCATGAAAAGAATTCTTACCGGCAAAGCACTGATTCCTGTCATTCTTGCTTTGGGTTTGGTAGCAGGTTGCGCCACGACTCCGCAGGAGCAGCCCGCGCCAGCCAAACAGCAGGGCCCGTCGGCAGCGGTCACGCAGGCTATCAACAGTGCAAAATCCGCTATCGCCAAGGCCAAGTCCGTGAAATGGATCTGGCGCGATACCGAGAAAATCCTGAAAAAGGCTCAGGCCGCCGCCGCTTCGGGTGACGAGGCCAAGGCCATCAAGCTCGCCAATCAGGCGCGCAGCCAGGCTGAACTGGCGGTCAACCAGTATTACCTGGAGAAGGCCAAGGTGCTGTATACCGAGGCGGGTAACGCCAGCGGCCTCACGGCTGATCAGCAGGCGACCCTGAATGCAGCCGGTGCGGCGATTGGCAACGCCGAGGGTCGCAAGGCCTACGACCTGCTCAACTCGCTGGTGACCGAGCTGCGAGCCGCATCGATCAAGGTCGAGGTGGTGCGCGGTGACAGCCTGTGGTCAATTTCCGCCAGTCCTGACGTTTACAACAACCCCTACGAGTGGCCGCTGATCTACAAGGCCAACCGCGACCAGATCAAGGACGCGGACCTGATCTACCCGGGACAGGTGTTCACGGTGGATCGCAACCCCTCGGCGGCCGAGGTGGACGCTGCGGTGGAGCACGCCCGTACCCGCGGTGCCTGGTCGATTGGTGTAGTGGAAGAGAGTGACCGCGCCTACCTGGGAGGTTCGCTCGAACTCAAGTAAGATTGAGCAATAACCTGTTCCGGCAGGTGATGCAAAAAAGGCCCCGCGGGGCCTTTTTTGTTGTCAGTCGACAAGCGTGTAGATAAAGCGCTCGTAGCCGGGTCCCGATTCCAGTAACTCGGTGCAATGCGCCGTGTGCGGGCCGCGCCGGTCGTGCAGGGTGAAGTCCTGCCCGGTTTCCAGCTGCTCGCTGCGGGTAATGACCGTCTGTATCTGTTTTGAACCGCGCTTCTGGGTTGCAGCGATGGCGGGCTGGTAGTCACCCCCCAGGCCGGTTTCGTCGACCCGTCGGATAACCACCGGTTGCGGACTGTGGCTGAGGTACTGCAGCCCCATATCGAAACCGCTGCCGGCGTCGGATTCGACCAGCCAGCGGCACGCGGCGAGTACCCAGTTGCCGGCAGGCCGACGCAGTGCGATCAGCTGGCCGACTTTCGGGTGTGGCCGTTGTTCGCCGCGGTAGCTCACGGCCACGCCGCCGCCGCCGCGATTGATGCTGGTGCAGGCGAATGCCGGGGCCGGCTGGTTGACGCCGGCCTCGGGCGCTGCACGTTGTCCGATATCGATCACTTCATGATCGCTGTGGCCGAGGAACAGCGCCGGATCGAAACAGTGGCCCTGATTGAGCATGCAGTAGGCGGCGTCCAGCCCGTTGACCAGTTCGATGCGCGTGAACGTTTCCTCGCGGTCGTTTTTTCGATCAGGTTTTGCCTGCCACAGGGTGTGCAGCTGGCGGAAGGTGTGCAGCAGCGTGGAGGCGGGGATGTCCGAAGGCAGTCCCACGGCCTGCGCCTGGCGGTACTGCACCAGCTTGTCGATGTCGTCGGCGAGTTGCCGGACCAGTTCGTCGACCTGCAGGGTAAGGATTTCGTGTTGTGTGTCGTCGGCTGCGCCCCAGGTCTCGCACAGCGGGAAGCCAGGGTGCCCGCCCGTATCCACGGGTGTGCTGTCAATCGAGGTCAGCGCCATGTGGTGGCGGAAATACCGGCAGAGCGCGGCCACCATGCCGGTCGGCAGGCGGTAGGGGTCGGTCTGGCGCAGCAGCGCAGTCAGGCGGAAACATTCGTCGAGCTGCAGGTTGCCGGCGCCGGGTAATTCGCCCCGGTAGCTGGCGCGATCGTTGTCGCTGGCATAGCGAAACAGTGCCAGGCACTCACCCCACAGGGCGCGCGGCGCGCGCTGGTAGTGGCTGTAGTAGTGGCCCAGTTGCAGCCCCAGAGTGTAGATAGCGCCGAGCAGTGCCTGCGGCAACTGGCGTGTTTCAATAAAGCCGGCTTTCTTGTTGACCAGATCATTGACGATAATCTTGTAGCCGAAGCAGATGTCCTGGCACAGGCGTTTCAGCAGGGCGCCGACACCGTCGTTGCTGCTGGCGCCGGTGGGCATCGATTCGCCGAGGCGCTGGTAGGCGCGCAGGAAGTCGCCAAGGGTCTCGACGCGTGCGGTTACCGCCATGGCCTGGCGATTCATGATGCGCAGCTGCTGGCTGGCGATACTGGCGGCGCGTTGCAGGTCGAGGTAAGGAAGGTTCTCCAGCCATTCTCGCACGTCACGCGGTTTGATGCGCAATGTCGGGCCTGTCCTGTCCTGGGCCGGAATGGTGAGTTGCAGCTTTTTCACGTTTCCCTGACTTCCTCGCGGGGTTAACGGCCTATATATCGGTAAACTGCGGTGAATCTGGACTACTCTGCGACGATGTCGATGCCGGCAATGCGCTGTTTCCATTCTGCGGGGCCGGTCTGGTGGACGGAAACGCCGTTCGAATCCACGGCTACGGTGACCGGCATGTCCTCGACCTCGAACTCGTAGATCGCTTCCATGCCGAGTTCCGGCCAGGCGATGATGCGTGCTGCACGCACTGCTTTTGACACCAGGTAGGCGGCACCGCCGGTGGCAATAAGGTAGACGGCGCGGTGCTTTTTGATCGATTCGATGGCGGCGGGGCCGCGTTCGGCCTTGCCGATCATGCCGATCAGGCCGGTCTTTTCCAGTAGCGTATCGGTAAATTTATCCATGCGCGTCGCGGTGGTGGGTCCGGCGGGGCCGACCGCCTCGCCGTCCACGGGGTTGACCGGTCCGACGTAGTAGATGAAGCGATTGTGGAAATCCAGGCCTTCGGGCAGCGGTTCGCCTTTCGCCAGCGTGTCGACGATGCGCTTGTGCGCCGCGTCACGGCCGGTGAGCAGGTGACCGCTGATCAGCAGCGTCTCGCCCGGTTTCCAGTCGCGGACGGCTTCGGCATCGAGTTCGTCGAGGTTGATCCGCCGGGAGCTGGTGGTGGGGTCCCACGGGATCTCCGGCCATTCATCGAGCGAGGGCGCCGCGGCGAATGCCGGCCCGCTGCCGTCGAGTTCCAGGTGCACGTGCCGCGTGGCGGCGCAGTTGGGGATGATGGCGACCGGTTTTGACGCCGCGTGGGTGGGGTAGTCGAGGATCTTGACGTCGAGCACGGTGGTCATGCCGCCCAGCCCCTGCGCGCCGATGCCCAGTCTGTTGACGCGGTCGAGTATTTCCAGCCGCAGTTCTTCCAGATGACTGGCGGGGCCGCGCTGTCGCAGTTCCTGGATGTCCACCGGTGCCATCAGCGACTGCTTGGCCAGCAGCATGGCTTTTTCCGAGGTGCCGCCGATGCCGATGCCAAGAATGCCGGGCGGGCACCAGCCGGCGCCCATGCCCGGCACCTGGTCCACCACCCAGTCGGCGACGCTGTCGCTGGGGTTGAGGATGGTAAAACGTGATTTGTTTTCCGAGCCACCGCCCTTGGCCGCGAGCGTGATCGATACCTTGTCACCGGCCACCACGCGGCTGTGGATCACCGCGGGTGTGTTGTCGCCGGTGTTACGGCGCGCGCCGTCCGGGTCCTCGACGATAGAGGCTCGCAGCGGGTTGTCCGGGTTGAGGTAGGCGCGGCGCACGCCTTCGTTGATCATGTCCTCGATGCTCATGTTGGTGTCCCAGCGTACGCCCATGCCGATATCGAGAAACACGGTCACGATGCCGGTGTCCTGGCAGATGGGGCGCTTGCCTTCCGCACACATGCGCGAGTTGATCAGGATCTGCGCGATGGCGTCGCGTGCCGCCGGGGACTGCTCCAGCTCCCAGGCGCGGTGCATGGCCTTGACGAAATCGAGCGGGTGATAATAGGAAATGTACTGGAGCGCCCCTTCGACAGTCTGGATGAAGTCTTCCTGGACAATGACGGTCATGGGCTTTTCCTGCAAAAGGGAACAAATCACGGGGTTGCTGTGTCGTAGTTACAGTTTAGACATTCACGCGTTAAAGAACCATTCCCGAAGTGGAATCAAGGACCCTTCATGCGAGCCCTCATTCTGACGTTCTCCCTGCTGTTTTCCAGTGCCCTGTTTGCCGAACCGATTGACTACAGCCTTCCCGATCTGGATGGCAAGGTGCATTCCCTTGCGGATTACAAGGGTAAGTGGGTAATCGTCAACTACTGGGCTACCTGGTGCCCGCCGTGTCTGGAAGAAATCCCGGACCTTGTTGAGTTCCACGAGCGGCATCGCAAACAGGGCGGGGATGTCGTGGTGCTGGGTGTGAATTTCGAGGATATCAGCAAGGAACAGCTGGCCAACTTCGTCGAAGGGCAGATGATCACCTACCCGGTATTGCGTTCCGAACCCCTGGCGACGACCCCGCTGGGGCCGATTCCGGGGCTGCCGACCACCTATATTGTTGCGCCGGATGGCACGCCGGTGGCGCGCCAGGTCGGGCCGGTGACCGGCAAGCAGCTCGACGACTACATCAACGCCAAAAAAGCCGAAGCCGCCGCAAAAAAATAGCGCGTCCGTCGATCACGGTTCCACGTCGGGGCGGCGACCGGTGATCACCTTCAGCCTGAACGGCTTGCCGTCGCGTACACCTTCGACGCTCAGTTCCGCACTCGGTCCGGCCTGGGCAATCCAGGCCATGGCGGAGCGCGCATTATCGACGTCCTTGCCGTTGATGCGCTTGATGATGTCACCGGGCTTGAGGGAGGCGACATCGGCCGGTCCGCCGCGCAGTACGCCGGCAATCAGCATGCCGTGAGTGTCTTCCAGTCCGAAACTTTCCGCCAGCTGCGGGGTGATATCCTGCGCCTCGATACCCAGCCAGCCGCGTTCCACGTGGCCCTGCTCGATGATCTGTTGCATGACGTTGGTGACCTGGCTTACCGGGATGGCGAAGCCGATACCCTGTGACCCGCCGGAACGGCTGTAGATCGCCGTGTTGATGCCGATCAGCTCGCCCCAGGCGTTGATCAGCGCGCCGCCCGAGTTGCCGGGGTTGATGGCGGCGTCGGTCTGGATAAAGTCTTCATAACGGTTGATGCCAAGCTGGCTGCGGCCGGTGGCGCTGATGATACCCAGCGTTACCGTCTGGCCGACACCAAACGGGTTGCCGATGGCCAGCGCGACATCGCCGACACGCAGGTTGTCGGTCGAACCGAGCGGCAGCACCGGCAGGTCATCCAGCTTGATACGCAGTACGGCAAGGTCGGTGTCCTTGTCTGCACCCACCAGCGATGCGCGCGAACTGCGCCCGTCCTGCAACAATACCTGTATCTCGTCGGCGCCGGCGATGACGTGGTTGTTGGTCAGCACGTAACCCTGCGGGGAGACGATCACCCCCGAACCCAGGCTGGTCTGCAACTGCCTGCGCGGTCCCAGCTGGTTGCCGAAAAAGTGCTGGAACAGCGGGTCGTCGAGCAGCGGGTGGCGTTTGCGGATAATGATCTTGGCGGTATACACGTTGACCACCGCTTTTGCGGCCGGCTCGACGGCATCGGCGTAGGAGACCGGAGCGGTGACACGGTGATCGCTGCTGGCGGTTTCGGCGTGCGGTGCAACCTGCTGGACCTCGACGACCGGGGCCTGCTGGTCAAACCACTCGGGACGCAGCAACAGCAGCAGGAAGGCGGCGACAATGCCGACTGTCGCCGCCTGCAGGAAAAACGAAACGGTATCACGTATATTCATGGGGTATTCACTTGTCAGGGTTTCCGCGATTATTGCGGATTGGCAGGAGGATGGCGAATTTCATGATGGCAGAGGATGACGCGTTTGATCCGTCTCGATGAACTTGTGCGCTACTGCGACCTTTTGCTGGATGTCGGCAATTTCCGTGACTATTGCCCGAACGGGCTTCAGGTCGAGGGGCGTGACGAGGTCTTGCGCATCGTCAGCGGTGTCACCGCCAGTCAGGCGTTGATCGATGCCGCCATCGGTCAGCAGGCCGATCTGCTGCTGGTCCACCATGGCTATTTCTGGAAGGGCGAGGACGCCCGCGTGACCGGCATCAAGCGCCGTCGCCTCAAGGCCCTGCTCGATCACGATATCAGCCTGCTGGCCTACCACCTGCCGCTGGACGCCCACCCCGAGCTGGGCAACAACGCCTGTCTGGGGCATCGTCTCGGGCTGCACATCGAAGACCGGTTCGGCGACGGATCGGGGCCGGAGCTGGCCTGCGAGGCCACGTCGGACCAGCCGTTGTCGGTGGCGGAACTGGGCGCGAGGCTTGCCACGGTGCTGGGCCGGGAGCCGCAACATGTCGGCGCCGGCCCGACGCAGATATGTCGGATAGGCTGGTGTACGGGCGCCGCGCAGGGCTACCTGGAAGCCGCCGCCCGGCGCGGTCTGGACGCCTTCATCAGCGGGGAAATCTCCGAGCCGACGGTGCATATCGCACGCGAGTACGGCATCCACTACTTCGCCGCCGGCCACCACGCCAGCGAGCGTTACGGTGTACAGGCGCTTGGCGAGCACCTGGCAGTGCATTTCGGGATCGAACATTTTTTTATCGATATAGATAATCCTGTGTGAAAAAGTCGTGCATATCGACGATTTTCAGCGGAGATTCACTTGACCTGTCGGGGTAGTTCCGACATGCTATGGCCGCTGTTCAAACTAAGGTTTGAATATCTGAATATTCTAATATTCATCGGCCCTGGCGGGTGCGTCAGGTTAATGTCCGCCGGTGATTTTTTGTGTGGAGACCATTTGAATGAGTGGTGACGGTGTAGATACCAGCAAGCGTCGGTTCCTGACGGTCGCAGCAACGGTCGTGGGCGGCATAGGCGCGGTGTATACCGCAGTCCCCTTCCTGGCATCGTGGATGCCCAGTGAACGGGCCAAGGCGGCCGGCGCGCCAGTCGAGGCGGATATCAGCAAACTGGAAGTCGGACAGATGATCCGCGTGCAGTGGCGAGGCAAGCCGGTGTGGGTCCTCAAGCGCAGTGAAGAGATGATGGCGGCGCTGCCGACACTCGTCGATCGACTTCGCGATCCCCATTCTGAAGAGCCACAGCAACCTCCCTATGCTGCGAATGATCTGCGCTCCATCAAACCTGAAATCCTGGTGCTGGTCGGCATCTGCACGCATCTCGGCTGTTCGCCCAGTTTCGTGCCGGAGGCTGCACCCCAGCCGTACGACCCCGAATGGAAGGGCGGTTTCTTCTGTCCCTGTCACGGTTCCCGTTTCGACCTCGCGGGCCGTGTGTTCCTGGGCGTACCTGCGCCATTGAACCTTGAAGTGCCACCGCACAAGTACATCAGTGATACGCTGATTCTCGTCGGTGAAGATACAGGAGCTGCCTGATGGGTATGTTAGTGAATCTGCGCGACTGGATTGATGCCCGTTTCCCGCTCACCAAGATGTGGGAAGAACACCTGTCCAAGTACTACGCGCCCAAAAACTTCAATTTCTGGTACTTCTTTGGCTCGCTGGCGCTGATGGTGCTGGTGATCCAGATTATTTCCGGAATTTTCCTCACCATGAACTTCAAGCCTTCCGCCGATGACGCCTTCGCGTCGGTGGAGTACATCATGCGCGACGTGAACTGGGGCTGGTTGATCCGCTATATCCATTCAACCGGCGCATCGGCCTTCTTTATTGTGGTGTACCTGCACATGTTCCGCGGCTTGCTGTACGGCTCCTACCGGGGTCCGCGCGAGCTGATCTGGATTTTCGGCATGATGATCTACCTGGCCTTGATGGCGGAAGCTTTCTTCGGCTACCTGCTGCCGTGGGGACAGATGTCCTACTGGGGCGCGCAGGTCATCATCTCGTTGTTCGGCGCGATTCCGGTGATTGGCGACGACCTGTCGCTGTGGATTCGTGGTGACTACGTCATTTCCGATATTACGCTCAATCGCTTCTTCGCCCTGCACGTCATCGCCGTGCCGCTGGTGCTGATCGCGCTGGTGGTGGTGCATATCCTGGCGCTGCACGAAGTGGGTTCCAACAACCCCGATGGCATCGAGATCAAGAAGCACAAGGACGAGAACGGTATCCCGCTGGATGGCATCCCGTTCCACCCTTACTACACTGTCAAGGATATCGTTGGTGTGGTGGTGTTCCTGATATTCTTCTCCATCGTCGTGTTCTTCGTGCCGGAAGGCGGCGGCTACTTCCTTGAGAAGCCGAACTTCGAGCCGGCCAACTCACTGAAGACGCCCGCGCATATTGCACCGGTCTGGTACTTCACGCCGTACTACGCCATGTTGCGCGCGGTGACGATTGACATCGGGCCGCTTACCGCCAAGTTCCTCGGTGTCATCGTGATGGGTTCTGCGGTGGTGATCCTGTTCTTCCTGCCCTGGCTGGACAAGAGCCCGGTGAAGTCCATCCGCTACCGTGGTGCGGTCTACAAGACCATGCTGGCGCTGTTCGTGGTGGCCTTTGTTGTGCTCGGCTGGCTCGGCACCCAGGCGCCGACCGACACCAAGACGATGATGGCGCAGATTGGCACGGTAGTGTATTTCGCCTTCTTCCTCGGCATGCCTTTCTACACGAGGATAGACAAGACCAAGCCGGTTCCAGACAGGGTTACGGGGTAACGATTCAATGAAAAAACAACTACTCGCTATTTTGTTGCTGGTTTCCCCCGCGTTGGCGCTGGCCAGCGGCGGTGAGGTGCACCTCGACAAGGCCCAGATCGATCCCGCCAACAAGGAATCGTTGCAGCGTGGTGCGCGGACGTTCGTCAACTATTGCCTTAGCTGCCATTCGGCCAAGTACCAGCGTTATAACCGCATGGCGCGTGACCTGGGTATTCCCGAGGAAGCCGTGATCGAGAACCTGATGTTTACCGGTGACAAGATCGGTGACACCATGAAGATCGCCATGACGCCCGAGAACGCCGCGCAGTATTTCGGTGCCGCGCCGCCGGATCTGACACTGGTTGCCCGTGTGCGTGGCGTGGACTGGCTGTACACCTACCTGCGTACCTTCTACCTCGACGACAGCCGTCCGTTCGGCGTAAACAACATGGTGTTCGACAAGGTTGGTATGCCGCACGTGTTGTGGCAGTTGCAGGGCTGGCAGAAGCCTGTCTATGAAACCGAGACCGACAGTAACGGTCACGAGCACAAGAAGCTCGTTGGTGTGAAACTGATCAAACAGGGCACCCAGACGCCGGCCGAGTACGACCGTACGGTACGGGACCTGGTGAACTTCCTCGCCTACATGGGTGAGCCGATCAAGCAGGAGCGTCAGGCGTTGGGCGTGAAGGTGTTGCTGTTCCTGTTCGTACTGTTCATCATTACCTACCTGCTCAAGAAAGAGTACTGGAAGGACATCCACTAATTACTGTGTCGGGACGGTGCCTGCGGGCGTCGTCCCGGGCTGCAGTGTTTCTAATACATGGAGAAAGTGCATGGCTGTAATTGCCAATCGCCGTTCGGTGATGACCCTGTTTTCCGATGCCTCCTGCCCGCAGAGTCATCGTGTGCGCATGGTGCTGGCCGAGAAGGGGATTACGGTCGACATCGTCAACGTTGATCCGGATAACCTGCCCGAAGACCTGATCGACCTGAACCCCTACCAGAGCGTACCGACGCTGATGGACCGGGAGCTGGTGCTGTACGATCCGCAGGTGATTGTCGAGTATCTTGACGAGCGCTTTCCCCATCCGCCGCTGATGCCGGTCGATCCTGTCTCGCGCGCGCGCAGCCGCCTGGCGCTGTACCGCATCGAGAAAGACTGGTATTCGCTGTTGCGGGACCTGGAAAAGGGCGAGAAGACCGCTGCCAAGGCGCGCAAGGCGCTACGTGACAGCCTGGCTTCCAGTGCTGAAGTGTTCGCGGCCAAGCCGTTCTTCCTGAGCGATGATTTCTCACTGGTGGACGCGAGCATTGCGCCTATCCTTTGGCGTCTCAAGTACTACCGCATCGAACTGCCCCCGCAGGCCAAGCCGGTGCTCGATTATGCCGAGCGCCTGTTCGCGCGCGAGTCTTTCCAGGCCAGCCTTACCGAAGCCGAGCGGGAAATGCGCGAGTAGCATTTACGCGCGATGACGCCCAATCGACCCTACCTGATTCGCGCCATTCACGAATGGCTGCTCGACAATCAGTGCACGCCGCACCTGCTGGTCGATGCGAACGCGGAAGGCGTCAATGTCCCCCAGAACTATGTCAAGGATGGCAAGATCGTGCTCAACATCGGCCCCGGTGCCGTGGAAGGCTTACGCATCGGTAACGACGAGGTGAGTTTTCTGGCGCGCTTCAGCGGCAAGTCGCAACTGGTGGCGATTCCCATGAACGCAGTACTGGCGATCTATGCCAAGGAAAACGGTCGTGGCATGATGTTCGGCGAGGACGAAGACGAGCCGGATCCGGACGACAGTTCACCCAAACCACCGACGCGCCCCTCCCTCAAGGTCGTCAAGTAGCCTGCGCCAGTTCGGCGTAGCGCGCCAGCCCGTACAGGGCAACGTGCTTCTCGCAGATCACACTGACCGGCATCGTTGCCAGCAGTGACCCCATACGTCCCTTGTCCAGGAAGGCTTCCATGAAACGGCCGCTGCGCAACGCCGGCAGGATTTTTGGCGCGATGCCACCACCAAGATAAAGGCCACCGGTGGCGTTGAGCTTGAGTGCGAGGTTGCCGGCTTCGCGGCCGTAGAGTTCGGTAAACCAGTCCAGTGCATCCACACAAAGCGCGTCGTCACCGGCGAGCGCGTGCTGGCTGATACGGGCCGCTGCATCCTGGTCGGGATCATCCAGCCAGGCCGGTGACTGACCTCCGCTGTTGTGCAGGGTCTGCCGGAACAGTTCCACCAGTCCCGATCCGGACACCAGCCGCTCCCAGCTGACGTGGCTGTAGCGGGCCTGCAGCGCGTGTAGAAGCGCGATGTCGCGCTCTGTCCGGGCGGCGAAGTCAGCGTGGCCTCCCTCGCAGGCGAAGGGCCGGTGCAGCACGCCGTCGAAGGTCAGCCCCGCCTGGCCCAGCCCGGTGCCGGCTGCAATCACGGCCTTGTTGCCCCGTTCGAC
>CAYSRA010000043.1:0-22134 GCA_964433205.1 uncultured Thiohalobacter sp.
AGCGCTTCATGGTGCCGTTGCGGAACTTGATGGTCCACATGATGGAGTCGGTACCACGCAGCGGCTGTACGGAACCACCCAGCGGAACGATATCGGCATAGTGACGGGCCTCGATGGCCTGCTGCGGGCAGATCTTCACGCAGGAGTAGCACTCCCAGCACTGATCGGGCTCCTGGTTGAAAGCTTTCATGGCATGGCCGGTTTCAGAACCGTCCTTGTCCAGCTTCATCAGGTCGTGGGGGCAGATGTACATGCAGGCGGTTTTATCCTGACCCTTGCAACCGTCGCACTTGTCTGTACGTACAAATGTAGGCATGGTTTCTCTCCGTTTTACTTTACTTCAGTGATATATCATCCGTTGACAGACAAGCCGGCAACGGTCTCTAGAGCTCTTACCTGGCCGAGTGGCCAGACATTTTAATCTCAACCTTTTCGTCGTCCTTAAGGCCCGCGTAGTAGGCGCGCAGGATTTCCAGCACCTCCGGCCGCGAGAACTTGTCGGAAACCTCCGCACCTTCGGACAGCGCCTTACGCAGCTTGGTACCCGACAGCAGGATACGATCCGCGGCATCGTGCGGGCAGGTCTTCATGGAAGCCATGCCGTCGCACTTGTTGCACCAGAAGGTCCAGTCGATCTTCAGCGGCCGGGTTTCCAGCGCATCCTCGCCGATCTCGTCGAAGATGTGGTGGGCGTCGAAGGGGCCGTAGTAGTCACCGACACCGGCGTGGTCACGACCGACGATCTGGTGCGAGCAGCCGTAGTTCTGGCGGAACAGCGCGTGCAGCAGCGCCTCGCGCGGACCGGCGTAGCGCATGTCAAGCGGGTAGCCGGCCTGGATTACGGTGTTGTCGGAGAAGTATTTCTCGATGAGGGTGCCGATGGCCTTGCTGCGCACGTCGGCGGGGATGTCGCCGGGCTTCAGCTTGCCGAGCAGCGAGTGGATCAGAACGCCATCGAGGGTCTCGATGGCGATCTTGGCCAGGTATTCGTGGGAACGGTGCATGGGGTTACGGGTCTGGAACGCCGCGATGGTCTTCCAGCCGCGCTTCTCGAACTCGGCGCGGGTCTGCGCCGGGGTCATGAACTGGTCGCCGTACTCTTCCGGGAAACCGCCCTGCGACAGCACCTTGATGGGACCGGCGAGATTGACGTCGCCCTGCTCCATGACCATTTTGACGCCGGGGTGCTCGATATCGGTGGTCTTGTAGACCATCATGCACTCGTGCTTCTTGTCGATGCTGTACTTGTCGGTGACCGTCATGGTGGCGAGAATTTCGTCGCGCTCTTCGTCGTACAGCGCAACGTCGTCGCCCTCGCTGATCGAGCCGGCGGTCGCGGTGTCGGTCGACAGGGTCACCGGGATCGGCCAGAACAGGCCGTTGGCCATCTTCATGCCGTCGCACACACCTTGCCAGTCAGCCTTGGTCATAAAGCCTTCCAGCGGAGTAAAGCCACCGATACCCATCATAATGATATCGCCGGCTTCGCGTGACGAAATGTTAACCTTCGGAAGCGACGCAGCACGCTCCTTTTCCGCGGCGAGCGCATCACCTTCGAGCAACAGTGGCTTCAGATCTCCACCGCCATGAGGCTTCACTAAACTGGACATGAGACTCCTTCCGAACAGGTCTATATTTATTAATCGGGCTCGCGCCCGACGCTTCTGCCCCTATGAGCAGGGGGTGTTACCTTAATGATGCGGGGAGGGAATGCCAACAGTTTTAATTTACTACAGCATAAAGCCACCTTATTGTAGGGAAGGCAGCAAGCTGATAGTATAAGCAGCTGTTTTATATAGAATTATATTTCGTATATTAGTATATTATGATATTTTATGCTGGACTCAGAAAGGCTTATTGGTAGCGATCTACAATAGTCTAGTAAATTACTCGGTTTTTCGGCCACGGCCAAGTCCAACAGGGATACGCTTATGTCCAACCCGATACACGACCCGCTGTCGAAAAAGCTCGACGAACAGAGCCGCATCGAGGTCAAGAACACCACGTGCTATATGTGCGCCTGCCGTTGCGGCATCCGCGTGACATTGCGCGACGGCGAAGTCCGCTATATCCAGGGCAACCCCGATCACCCGTTGAACAAGGGCGTGATCTGCGCCAAGGGCTCGTCCGGTATCATGAAACAGTATTCGCCGGCGCGCCTGACCAAACCGCTGTTGCGCAAGGCCGGCAGCGATCGCGGCGATAATGAATTCGAGGAGATTTCCTGGGACAAGGCGTTCGAGATCATGGAAGAACGCCTCGGTGATCTGCGTGAAACCGATCCGAAAAAATTCGCGCTGTTTACCGGCCGCGACCAGATGCAGGCGCTGACCGGCATGTTCGCCAAACAGTTCGGCACGCCCAACTACGCCGCGCACGGTGGCTTCTGCTCGGTCAACATGGCCGCCGGCATGATCTACACCATCGGCGGCTCCTTCTGGGAGTTCGGCGGACCGGATCTGGACCGCGCCAGGCTATTCGTAATGATCGGCACCGCGGAAGACCACCATTCCAACCCGATGAAAATGGCGCTGTCCAAATTCAAGCGCCAGGGCGGCAAGTTCATTTCCATCAACCCGGTGCGCAGCGGCTACTCTGCAATCGCCGACGAGTGGATCCCGATCAAGCCCGGCACCGACGGCGCGCTGTTCCTGGCGCTGACCAACGAGATCATCAAGCAGGGTTTGTATGACCGCGACTTCCTGATCAACTATTCGAACTCCGCGGAACTGGTCAACATGGACCCGGAGTCCAGCGAACACGGCATGTTCGTGCGCTTTGAAGTGCCACCGGAAGAAGGCTGCTTCGATCCCCAGAACAAGCTGTGGTGGGACCGCGAGCTGGACAAGCCGATCTCCACCCACACGCCGGGCGCCGACCCCTACCTGCTCGGCGAGTTCCGGCTCGATGACGGCACGCCGGTCAAGCCGGCCTTCCAGTTGCTGGTCGACCGGGTCAAGGAATACACCGCCGAGTGGGCGTCGAGCATCACCGGCATCCCGGAAGAGACCATCAAGCGCCTGGCCCATGAAATGGGCATCACCGCGCGCGACGAGAAGATCGAACTGCCGATCCCCTGGACCGACACCTGGGGCAACGAGCACGAGTCGGTGACCGGCAACCCGGTGGCCTTCCACGCCATGCGCGGGCTGGCGGCGCACTCGAATGGTTTCCAGACCATCCGTGCGATGTCTATATTAATGAGTATCCTCGGCACCATCGACCGGCCGGGCGGCTTCCGCCACAAGGCGCCGTTCCCGCGTCCCATTCCGCCCTGCGCCAAAACCCCGAACGACCCGCGTGCCGTGCGGCCGAATACACCGCTGGATGGTATGCCGCTGGGCTGGCCTGCCGACCCGGACGACCTGTTCGTCAACGACGACGGCAGCCCGGTGCGCATCGACAAGGCGTTCTCCTGGGAATACCCGCTGTCGGTGCACGGCCTGATGCACAATGCCATCACCAACGCCTGGCGCGGCGACCCCTACAAGATCGACACGCTGCTGATCTTCATGGCCAACATGGCGTGGAACTCCGCCATGAACACCAGCGAAGTGCGCAAGATGCTCAACGACAAGGACGAGGACGGCCAGTACAAGATCCCGTTCCTGATCGTCGCCGACGCCTTTCAGTCGGAGATGGTGGCCTACGCCGACCTGGTACTGCCCGACACCACCTACCTCGAACGCCACGACTGCATGTCCATGCTGGACCGGCCGATTTCCGAGTTCGACGGCCCGGTGGATTCGGTGCGTATCCCGGTGGTGCCGCCCAAGGGCGAGTGCAAGCCATTCCAGGAAGTACTTATCGAGCTGGGGTCACGCCTCAAGCTGCCGGCTTTCGTCAACGCCGACGGCAGCCGCAAGTTCCGCGACTACCCGGACTTCGTAGTCAACTACGAAACCGCGCCGGGCTCCGGCATCGGCTTCCTGGCCGGCTGGCGCGGCAAGGGCGGCGAAAAATTCATGAAGGGCGAGCCCAACCCCAAGCAATGGGAGATGTACGAAAAGAACAACTGCGTATTCCACTACGAGTTACCCAAGTCCTACCAGTACATGCGCAACTGGAACCAGGGCTACCTGGAATGGTCGAAGCGCCATGCGCTGACCCGCTACGTGGAACCGATCAATATCCACATCTATTCGGAAGTCCTGCAGAAATTCCGCCTCGCCGCACAGGGCAAGTCGGACGGCAAGCAGCCGCCTGATCACCTGCGCAAGCGTGTGGAGACGCACTTCGACCCGCTGCCGTTCTACTCGCAGCCGCTGGAGTCGCAGGTATCCGACCTGCGCAAGTACCCGCTCAACGCGATCACCCAGCGACCGATGGCAATGTATCATTCGTGGGATTCGCAGAATGCCTGGCTGCGCCAGATCCACACCTACAACTATTTATATGTCAACGCGAAGACAGCCCGCGAAGCCGGTATCGAGGATGGTGGCTGGATGTGGATCGAGTCCATGCACGGCAAGGTACGCTGCATGTGCCGCTATTCCGAGGCTGTGGAACCCGGCACGGTATGGACCTGGAACGCTATCGGCAAGGCCTCCGGCGCCTGGGGGCTGGACGGTGATGCCAACGAGGCCACACAGGGATTCCTGCTCAACCATGTGATCAGCGAGGAATTACCGCCATCCGACGAAGGCGGTCACCTCTCCAACTCGGATCCGGTCACCGGCCAGGCCGGCTGGTATGACGTGCAGGTCCGTATCTACCCCGCTGACCCTGCCGAACCGCACGTCACCGACCCGCAGTTCGACACCGTGCACCCGGTACCGGGACAGGCGATGGAGATCAAGCGTGGTCGCTGGCTGACCTATTTCGCCGGAAAGAAAAAGGCCTGAAACAAATAACAGGCGGGGCTGGCACTGCCGCCCTGCAAGGGATAGATGAGAAATGTCACAACTAGCTTTGGTTATCGACCTGAATGTCTGCGTGGGCTGCCACGCCTGCGTCACCAGTTGCAAGGAGTGGAACACCTCCGGCACTGCAGGCTATATGGCGGACATGAACCCGTTCAGCAAGGACCCGACCGGCACCTTTTTCAACCGTGTGCAGACTTTCGAAGTGGGCAGTTTCCCCAACACCGAAACCGTGCACTTCCCCAAGAGTTGTCTGCACTGCGAGGATCCGCCCTGCGTGCCGGTGTGCCCCACCGGCGCCAGTTACAAGCGCGACCAGGACGGCATCGTACTGGTCGACTACGACAAGTGCATCGGCTGCAAGTACTGTTCGTGGGCCTGCCCGTACGGCGCGCGCGAGCTCGACGAACACCAGAAGGTGATGAAAAAATGCACCCTGTGCGTGGATCGCATCTACGACGAGTCGCTGCCGGAAAGCGAACGCAAGCCGGCCTGCGTGATGGCCTGCCCGACCAACGCGCGCCTGTTCGGCGACGTCAACGACCCGGACTCCGAAGCAGCGTTGGCAATACGCGAACGCGGTGGCTACCAGCTGATGCCCGAGTGGGGCACGCGACCGGCAAATCACTACCTGCCGCGGCGCAAGACACGCATCACCATCCACGAGGATGAACTGATCCGCGCCGACAACCCGCTCTACAAGGAACGCCAGCTGCCCATGCCGGACGCGGAAGATCCGACGCTGGACGAAACCACGAGCTGGTAAACAGACAATAATGTCGCCGCACGTCGGAAGCGACTGCCGATGGAGCCTCCGGGTTCGCGCAACACATCGAATGTCCGACCGGCGCGCGGCGGCGCCAAATGATTTAACGGGAGAACACTCATGCATCCTGCATTCTCTGTCATATTTCTGACCACCCTGATCGGCACCGGTCAGGGGTTGTACCTGGCACTCTACACCGGGCAACTGTACTCGGTGTTCAAGGTACTGCCGGTTCAGGATCCGGCGCAGTTCTATGCACTGGGCAGCCTGATGGCGGTCGCGCTGCTGATAGCCGGGCTGTTCAGTTCCTTTTTCCACCTCGGCCACCCGGAACGCGCCTGGCGTTCGGCGGCACGCTGGCGCACTTCCTGGCTGTCGCGTGAAGTTATCGTCCTGCCGACCTTCACAGGCGCAGTCGCCGTGTGGGGCCTGGTACACTATTTCGGCTGGAACCCGGTGCTGTTTACCTTCCGCGACACCTTCGAAATCGATCTTTCGCTGGTCATCGGCGCAGTTGCGTCGCTGCTGGGCTTCACACTGTTCCTGTGTACCGGCATGATCTACGCCTGCATAAAGATGCTTCAGGAATGGGCCACCCCGCTGACCGTCATCAACTATACCCTGCTCGGCAGCGCCTCCGGCTTCATGCTGGCCACCGCTTTCGCCGCCTGGCAGGGTTCCGGTCTGACCGAGTTCTTTGGCGGCTGGGCCATCATCATGACCGTTATCGCATTGATCACACGCAGCGCCAGCCTGATCCGCAACGCACGGATAAAACACAAATCTTCGCTGGAAACCGCCATTGGTATCCGCCACGCCCGCATCGAGCAAAAAGCCATGGGATTCATGGCCGGCTCGTTCAACACCCGCGAATATTTCCACGGGGCGCCGGCGCACATCTTCAGCCTGATCAAGTGGGGCTTCCTGATCCTGGTCTTCCCGGTTCCGCTGCTGCTGATCTCGATCGGCCTGGGAACACACTCGGTCAGCCTGTTGATCGGCGCATTTCTGGTCCAGTACCTCGGCCTGCTGGCTGAGCGCTGGTTCTTCTTTGCCCAGGCAAACCACCCCCAGAATCTTTATTACCAGACCGTCGGCTAGGCCACCGCAGCACGGCCGCCGGCGGGAAATCCGCCGCGGCCATGCCGGCTTCCGGCCGGCAAACTTGATACAGGTCAAACCGGGACGCTCTGCAACTGCGCTACTATCGCGCTACACTAACCAGAACAGTCAAGGTTCACTCCATGCCACTCATCGACCCGTTCAGCCGGCCCATCGAATACGTCCGCCTCTCGGTGACGGATCGCTGTGACCTGCGCTGCGGTTACTGCATGCCGAAAGGCTTCCAGGATTTCGAAGAGCCCGAAGACTGGCTGAATTTCGATGAGATTGAACGGGTTATCGCAGCCTTCGGGCGACTCGGGGTCACCCGCATCCGGCTCACCGGCGGCGAACCGTTGGTACGCAAGGATCTGCCCAGCCTGGCCGGACGCCTCGCTGCCCTGCCGGGCATCGACGACCTGTCGCTGAGCACCAATGCCACCCGGCTGACAAAACACGCCGCCACACTGAAGGATGCGGGCATCTCGCGCATCAACGTCAGCCTCGACAGCCTGCGCGCGGAGCGTTTCCGGGAAATCACCCAGGGAAAACTGGAAAAGGTATTGAACGGGCTGATGGCGGCGCGCGATGCCGGCTTCCACCCGATCAAGATCAACATGGTGGTCATGGCCGGCATCAACGACGACGAAGTCGAGGACATGGTCGACTTCTGCATCGAGCACGATTTCACCCTGCGCTTCATCGAAACCATGCCGATGGGCGAAACCGGGCTGTCCGCCACCCGCCACTACGTCGATCTGAAAACCGTCCGCGAGCGGCTTGCGCGCCGTTTCGAACTGCTGCCCGGTGTCATGCCCGGCGGCGGCCCGGCCCGCTACGTGCGCGTCGCCGGCACCGAACTGCGCATCGGCTTTATCACACCGATTTCACAGCATTTTTGCGAAACCTGCAACCGGGTACGCCTGTCCGTCGACGGCACCCTGTACATGTGCCTTGGCCAGAACGACAGGTTCGAACTGCGCCCGCTGCTGCGCAACGGCGCCACCGATACCGAACTGGAAGATGCCATCCGTCACGCCATCACCCTCAAACCCGAACGCCACGAATTCAACGACAAGCCCGAACAAATCGTCCGCTTCATGTCCATGACCGGCGGCTAACCCCTCTCAAAAAGGGGACGGAGGGATTAAAATTTAATCCCTCCGTCCCCTTTTTCTAAAAATTTAATCCCTCCGTCCCCTTTTTCTACCAGGCGCGGGATATCATCCATGCGCCCAGGGTGGCGAGTACCAGGGCAAATATTTGCCTGAGTCGCTGTTGCGGGATGCTGTGTGCGAGGTGCGCGCCGAGCGGAGCTGCAAGCACACTGGTGATACTGACGGCGGCGACGGCCGGCCAGTAGATAAAACCACTGCTGGCGGGCGGCAGGCCATCCACACTTCTGCCCGCCAGCAAGAAACCCGCTGCACCGACCAGGGCGATTGGCAATCCGCAGGCGGCGGCCGTACCAACGGCCTCGCGGATAGCCAGCCGGTGCCAGACCAGCCAGGGCACGGTGAGCGTGCCACCGCCGATACCGAGCAATGCCGACACCACGCCGATTACGGCGCCAGCCACCAGGTTTCGGGCTGGTCCCGGAGCACTGCGGTGGGCGGCGGGCGGCCTGCCGAACAGCATGTGCGCGGCGACCAGCAGTTCAAACACGCCAAACAGCCGCGCCATCGCCGGGCCGCCCAGCCAGTGCGCCAGAAATCCGCTCATCCACCCCCCGGCAATGATGCCTCCCGACAACTGCGCCACCAGTGGCCAGCGCACAACCCCTCGCCGGTGATGCGCGCGCAGCGAAGACAGTGAGGTAAATACGATCGTCGCCAGCGAGGTGCCCAGTGCCAATGGCATGATGACGGCGGCGGAGAACCCCTGCCAGGCGAACAGCGCCGCCAGCACCGGTACGATAACCAGCCCGCCACCAATGCCGAGCAGCCCCGCGGCCAGTCCGGCAAACAGCCCCAGCGCGGCGTAACCCCCGTAGAGAAACATGACGTCCATATCCGCCATTGTACCTTCGCGCCGAGTCTTTTATGGTGGCAGCGTGGCAATGTTGTTCAACAGGGAATGTCGTCTGCGGTGAAACTCCGCCCCGCCAGTGCGGTTCTGGTGCTGATCGGCCTGCTGCTGGCGCAGCACGTTATGGCGGATTCGCTCGATCGGCAGCGCGAACGTTTCCTGCAAGCCGAATCCGCGCTGAAGTCGGGCAACCCGACTACCTTGCGGCAACTGAAACAAAAACTGTCGGACTACCCGTTGTATGGCTACCTGGACTTCTGGGAAATGAAGCGCCATATCAAACGTGCCCGGGCCGACGAAGTACAGACATTTTTTCAGCGCTATAACGGTCAGCCGATTGCCTCGCGCCTGCGCATCACCTGGCTGCAGCGGCTCGCAAAACGTGGCGACTGGCGTAATTATCTTGCCTTCTACTGGCCGCAAACATCAGTCACGCTGCAATGCTACGAAATCCGCGCCAGGCTGGAACTCGGAAAGGACCGGGACAGCGCACTGGATGATGCAATGAAACTGTGGATGGTCGGACATTCACAACCGGACGCCTGCACACCTGTGTTCCGACAGCTTTATGCCAGTACGCACCTGACCAGCGAGCATATCTGGCAACGTGTACGACTGGCGTTTGCCAACCAGAAACCCAGCCTGGCAATTTATCTGGCAAAGAAACTCTCCGCCGACGACAGGGAATGGGTCAATCGCTGGTATCACGCCCACCGGCGCCCGACCGCCGCCATCGCCAGTCGCTGGGCGCGCGACGACTCACCACTGGTGCGCGAAATCCTGACCCACGCCGTACAGCGGCTGGCACGACACAAACCGGCGCAAGCCTACAAGCACTGGCAAGCACTGCGCACCAGCCACCGCTTCACTGCAGAACAACACGCCGTGGTATTGCGACGCATTGCCCTGAGCGGTGCACTCGACAACGAGGCGGATGCCGTGCACTGGCTGTCTGAAGTCCCTGACATTGCCGTGGACCGCGATATCCGCCAGTGGCGTGTACGCGAAGCATTGAGGCGAAACGATGCCGACGATGTAAAGCGCTGGATCGAACAACTTCCAGCCGATGAACGCAACGAACCGGTGTGGCGCTACTGGTATGCCTGGTCACTGGAACAACGCGGCGCCAAAGGCGATGCTTTCACGCTCTACGCCAGCCTTGGCAACGAACGCAACTACTACGGTTTCCTCGCCGCGGACAAGCTCGGGCGCCAGTACCAGATGAACGACACGCGCACCGAGGTCGACAGTGCACGGTTTGATGCGCTGGCAGGTCAACCCGGCATGCAGCGCGCCCGGGAACTCTATCTCATTGGCAAGCGACTCGATGCAAGGCGCGAGTGGTTCCACACCACCGCCAGCCTGAACAAGGAGCAACTCAGGTATGCCGCCCTGCTGGCACATCGCTGGGGGTGGCATGACCGCGCCATCCTCACCGCGGCGCAGGCGCGCTACTGGGATGATCTGGCGCTGCGCTTCCCCCTGCCCCACCGGGAATCTATTTTCGCCAACGCAGCCCGCTACAAGCTCGACCCGGCACTGATCTATGGCATCATCCGTCAGGAAAGCGCCTTTATGGAAGATGCCCGCTCCGCAGTCGGCGCACTTGGCCTGATGCAACTGATGCCGGCCACAGGCCGGCAGACGGCGCGCAGTCTCAATATCCGCTATGGCGGTAACCGCGCCCTGCTGAAATCGGATCAGAACATCCGCCTGGGCAGTGCCTACCTGAACCACCTGATGACGCGTTTCAGTGGTTCGCCGGTGCTGGCCGCCGCTGCCTATAATGCCGGCCCGCATCGGGTAAGCCGCTGGTTGCCAGCCGGCCGCTCACTACCCGCACCGCTGTGGATGGAAAACATCCCGTTCCGCGAAACCCGCAGTTACGTCAAACAAGTGCTGGCCTACGCCACCATCTTCGACTGGCGATTGTCACAACCTTTGACGCGCCTGTCGCAACGCCTGCCCGACGTGCGGGCACGCTACTGACAACCCGATCGATCGCTAGACATAATTTCAAACCACCGTAAACTCTGGTTGCACATCCATCCACAACCCGAAAGGCGCGACATGAAAACAATGCGTATCTGCGTACTCGGGGGCACCGGTTTCGTCGGCTCCCACCTGGTTTTCCGGCTCGCCGATCTCGGCCACCATGTCACCGTGCCGAGCCGGCGTCCGGCGAGACACCGCGAATTCCGCGTACATCCCGACGTACGGCTGGTGGAGGCCAACCCCTATAACCATGACCGGCTGACAGCCCTGCTGCGCGATACCGATTGCGTCATCAACCTGGTCGGCATCCTCAATGAATCCGGCAGCAGCCGTTTTCAACGTGCCCACGTCGAACTGCCCGCCGCCGTCGCCAAGGCCATGCGTGAAACCGGTGTACCGCGCCTGCTGCACATGAGCGCGCTCAATGCCGACGTCAACGAATCCCGCAGCCGCTACCTGAAGACCAAGGGTGCCGGCGAAGACCTTGTGCACCAGACTCCGGGCATCGACACCACCAGCTTCCAGCCGTCGGTGATCTTCGGCCGCGGCGACAGCTTCTTCAACCGCTTCGCCTCGCTGCTGGCGATGTCCCCGCTGGTGTTTCCGCTGGCCTGCGCCGATGCGCGTTTCGCACCGGTATACGTCGGTGACGTCGTCGAAGCGTTCGTGCGCGCGCTGGGCGACCGCCGCACCATCGGGCAACGACTCGAATTGTGCGGCCCGAAGGAGTACACCCTGGGTGACCTGGTGCGCTACACGGCCCACCTCACCGGGCGCAATACCGCCGTCATTGGTCTGCCGGATTTCCTGTCGCGCCTGCAAGCCATGGTGCTCGGCCTGCTGCCCGGCAAACCATTCAGCCTCGACAACTACTATTCATTGAAGATCGACAGCCTGTGCAGGAACAATGCACTGCCGAAGCTCGGCATCCAGCCGCGCTCGGTCGAGTCGGTGGTACCTACCTACCTCGGTGATGCCAGCATGCGTGCGCGCTACTTCCAGTTCCGCGCCACCGCCCGCCACGACAGATGAAAATCTACCTGGTCGGCGGTGCAGTACGCGACAAACTACTCAACCTGCCCGTCACCGAACGCGACTGGGTCGTCGTTGGCGCCACGCCGGAGGAAATGATCAAACTGGGGTTTATCCCGGTCGGCAAGGACTTCCCGGTATTCCTGCATCCCGAGACCAAAGAGGAATACGCACTGGCGCGCACCGAACGCAAGACCGGCCACGGCTACAAGGGCTTCGAGTTTTACGCCTCACCGGACGTCACGCTGGAACAGGACCTGCAGCGCCGCGACCTGACCATCAACGCCATGGCGGAGGACGAGGACGGCACCATCATCGACCCGTGCGGCGGTCAGGAGGACCTGAAGAGCCGCATGCTGCGCCACATCAGCCCGGCGTTCGCCGAAGACCCGGTACGCATCCTGCGCGTGGCACGTTTTGCCGCGCGCTTTTACCACCTCGGCTTCCGGGTGGCACACGGCACCAATGCGCTGATGCGCAAGATGGTGCAAGAGGGTGAAGTCGACTACCTGGTACCGGAACGCGTATGGGCGGAACTGGTCAAGGCGCTCAAGACCGACAACCCGCAGCGTTTCTTCATGACCCTGCGCGGTTGCGGCGCGCTCGCCGTACTGTTTCCCGAGATCGACCGGGAATATCCGCAGACTGAACAGGCGCACGGCAACAACCGGGTTCCTGCTGCGCTCGCTGCGCTGGAACAGGCGAGTCGTGTCACTGCTAACCCGCAGGTTCGCTTTGCCGTGTTAATGCAGGCGCTCGGCCGCGACCTGGATCGCGAACAGCGTATCGAACAGGTTAACGCGCTATGCGAACGACTTCGGGCACCGAAGGAATTCAGTCAACTCGCCGCTGCCGCTATCCGTTACGAGAGCGATATCAGCGAGCGGCGGCCGCAAGCATTGCTGCGGCTGATGGAAGACAACGGTGCCTTCAAACAGAACAGCCGATGGATCCCGCTGCTGGAAACCTTCGAAGCCGCTGGCCAGATCGCGCCGCAAGACCGGCAACAGCTCATCGGGATTGCGCAACGCGCCGGTGCGGTCAATGCTGCCGAGCTGGCCGATAGCGGCCTGAGCGGGCGGGAACTCGGGGAAGCCATACGCGAGGCACGTACCGATGTTGTTCGCCAGGCGCTGGATTCGACGCAAGCCTGAACACCCGTCAGTCCCGGACGAACCGGGCGGCACCATCCTAGAGGAACAACGCGAACAGCACCACGCCGAGTATCAGCCGGTATATCACAAACGGCAGCATGCCGACTCGATCCAGCAACTTCAGGAAGTAATGGATACACAGGTAGGCACTGAGCGCCGACAGCACCGCACCGATTCCCATCGCCGACCAGTCCACCGGTTCGGTTGCCGCAATGAGATTGCCGGTTTCGTAGAGTGCGGCCATAGAGATGGCGGGCACCGACAACAGAAATGAAAAGCGTGCAGCCGCCTTGCGGTCCAGCCCCACCAGCAAACCGGCGGTGATGGTGGCGCCGGAACGCGAGGTACCGGGAATCAGCGCCAGCGCCTGCGCGAACGCCACCGCCGCAACGCGCCACGCGCCCATGCGGTATTCGCAGCGCGTCTGCGCGCCTTTGACGTCGGCGTACCAGAGTGCCAGACCAAACAGGATGGTCGTGCTGGCGATGACCAGTGGCGAGCGCAGGTTCGTTGAGACCACATCGTGAAACAGCAGGCCGACGATGCCCAGTGGAATGGTTCCAAGGAGAACCGCCCAGGCAAGCCTGGCCTCTTCATCCGGGTTGCGGGTGCGCAGCGAGTCGACCCAGGAAACCGCCATCCCCTGCAACTCCCGGCGAAAGTACACCACCACCGCAGTCAGGGTGCCAAAATGTACGGCGACGTCGAATGCCAGCCCCTGGTCTTCCCAACCGAGCAGTACCGGTACCAGGATCAGATGGGCGGAACTGGAAATAGGCAGAAATTCGGTCAGCCCCTGTACCAGCGCAAGGACAACAGCGTGCAACGTATCCATGAGTTCGACTTTATTGTGTGTGAATGCGCTTTATAACCGACTGCGCAGGTCCTGTGAATCAAATCCGGCAAGTGATTCGTCAAGGTTTCGTGAAAAGGCGATCACCTTGAAGCGGTCGCCCATCTCGCCAGGCAACATCAGGCGCTTGGCGTCACTGGTCATTTTCAGGAAGCGCGGCAGGTCCGCGGGATCGGCTTCGGACATCACCCGGTCGATGCCGGCAGCGACCAGGAAACGCGCCTGGCTGGTGTAACCGACAAACGCGAGGCCGGCATCGACCGCCGCCTCGGCCACCGACGTAAAATCGACGAACGCGGTAATATCCTGCAAACCGGGATACCACAACACATTGTCGTGCGCCTGGTGCCGGTAGTGACACAGCAGGGTACCCATGTTGCGCTGCGGGTGGTAGTACTCGGCACGCCCGTAGCCGTAATCGATGAGCATCAGGATGCCGGTGTGCAGGCTGTCGGCGAGGCTTTCCACCCAGTTTGCCAATGCCGGACAGTACTCGGTTCGGTAATCACCTTCCCAGCCATATTGTTCGGCGAGTGCGCCGATACGTTCCGCATCGTCCGCCCCGGCTTCCGTTTCCTGCAACTGTAACGCGTCACCGGACAACCCGACCCCCAGTTCAGCGATGCTACCCTGACGGTACCTGAAGCGCTTGACCGGCAACGCATCGGCAACCTCGTTGCCGAAAATCACACCGCTCCAGTCACGGGGCAGTTCGTCCAGCCATTCCACCCGCGAGCGCAACGCCTGTGGCAACTGCGCAATCCGCGCCCGCTGCAGCGCACGCATGGCCGGGCTGCGTTCCAGGACAGCGTAGCGTTGCGGTAGTGCGTCGAGCGCCTGCAGGGCCATCAGCATGTCGGCCGCAAGCACGCCGCTGCCGGCACCGAGTTCCAGCAACGAGCCGCCGTTCACACCCTGCAACACAGGTGCGACCGCACGCGCCAGGCAGCGCGCAAACAGGTCACCGGATTCCGGTGCTGTGACAAAATCACCCTGCTCGCCGAACGGCGTCAGTCCGTTGCTGTAATACCCCAGTCCGGGTGTATACAGCGCCGCATCCATGAAGACATCGAGGGGGATGAAACCACCGGCCTGACGAATCTGATCGGCAATATGGCCAACCAGCCGCGCACTCAATGCGCGCGCCTCGGTGTTTGGCGGCGTCGGTTCGACCGGCATGGATTCAGTCAGCGATCAACCGGCCACATCGGCTGCGAGGTCGGATCGAAGTAGTCCCAGAGCATCGAAAAGGAAAAACCGGTGACCGGGTGCTTCATGTCACCGGCAATTTCCGCCAGCGGGCGCAGCACAAAGGCATATTCAAGAATTTCCGGGCGCGGCAGCTTCAGACCGTCTTCATCGAGAATAATATCGTCGTACAGCAGCAGGTCGAGGTCGATGCTACGGCTGCTGAACTTGCCACCGCTGCGATCGCGGCCCAGTTCGTCTTCCATGCGGTGCAGCAACTGCGCCAGTTCCCGAGGCGGAAGGCCGGAATCAAAAGCAACGACAAGGTTATAGAAGGCATCACCGTCAAAACCCACGGCCGCCGTTTCCCAGATACGCGAACATTCCAGTTCACCAAACTCTGCCTTCATCCGGTCAATTGCCGCCGCAACATTTTTTTCGCGATCGATGTTACTGCCGACGCTGACATACGCTCGGGCCATGGCTCAACTTCCTTTGCTACGTTCGATAATCACGCCCACGCCCTGCGCGCCGCGCACCGCCCCACCCTTGTTCAGGGTCAGTCGCATCCACGGCACGTCAAACTCGTTGAGCACCAGTTCCACGATCCGTTCCGCCAGTGTTTCAACCAGCTGAAAACGGCTTTCCTCGACGAATGCAATCACCCGCTTGGATACCGCCTTGTAGTTCAGGGTATCATCGATCTGGTCACTCGCGGCCGCCCGGGCAATGTCTGTCGCCATTTCGAGGTCGAGGTGAATGGTTTGTTTGATGGCGCGTTCCCAGTCGTAGATACCGATTACGGTATCGATACGCAGGTCACGGATGAAAATGATATCCATAACTCGGTTTCAGGCACTTCAGGAATTTCCAACTATATACAGGTTGCGGGTGTTGAACCAGCACGGTATACCGGCCGGATCACTTGACCGGGCACCGCTAAAGCCTTCCAATAGCGCGCATGATTATCAACCTGTTCTACATCCTGGTCGCCTATCTGCTCGGTTCACTGTCCTCGGCCATCATCACCTGCCGCCTGATGGGACTGCCCGACCCGCGCAGTGGCGGCTCCGGCAACCCGGGCGCGACCAACGTGCTGCGCCTCGGCGGCAAGAAGGCCGCTGCCATCACGCTGGCGGGCGACATGCTCAAGGGCCTGCTGCCGGTACTGGCGGTACGAGCACTGGGCGCGGATATCACCATCCAGTCCGCGGTCGCCGTGGCGGCCTTTCTCGGTCACCTGTACCCGGTGTTCTTTGGTTTCAGGGGCGGCAAGGGTGTCGCTACGGTGCTGGGCGTGCTGCTGGGCCTGCACTGGCCGGTGGGGCTGATGACCATCGGCAGCTGGCTGATTATTGCCAAAGGCTTCAGGATCTCCTCGCTGGCGGCACTGATCGCCATCCTGCTCACGCCGTTGTACCTCCTCTGGCTGAAACCGGAACCGTCGCTGCTGGCCGCCGTAATCTTCATGGGAACGCTGCTGTTCTGGCGCCATCGCTCCAATATCCGCAACCTGTTACATGGCGAGGAAGGCAGGATCGGGCCGGACGAGGACGACTGAAGCCTGCCCTGACGACCCGGATCGTTACGGCATTTGCGCCGCCGACAATTCTTCCAGTGACCAGCGCGGCCGCACCACGATCTCCAAATCCTGGTGCTCGCCGGCCTGTAGCCGGCACGCTCCGGCATAGGCAATCATGGCGCCGTTGTCGGTGCAGAATTCCAGCCGCGGATAAAACAATTCCGCACCCTGTTCGGCAGTCATCCGCCCCAAACCCTCGCGCAAGGCCCGATTGGCGCCGACGCCGCCGGCGACCACCAGCCGCATCACACCGGTCTGCTGGAGGGCACGACGGCACTTGATAAGCAGCGTATCGACCACGGCGTCCTGAAAGGCACGCGCGATGTCGGCGCGGGTCTGTTCGTCCTTACCGTTTTCCTGGAAGGTGGTCAGCGCAAAGGTCTTCAGGCCGCTGAAACTGAAATCCAGCCCCGGCCGGTTGGTCATGGGCCGCGGGAAACGGAAGCGGGTCGGGTCACCGGCTTCGGCGAGTTTCGCCAGTACCGGCCCGCCGGGATAGTCCAGCCCCAACAGCTTTGCGGTCTTGTCGAAGGCCTCCCCGGCGGCGTCGTCCAGGGTATCGCCGAGTATCCGGTAACGACCCACGCCCTGGACTTCGACCAGCATGGTGTGGCCGCCTGACACCAGCAGCGCAATGAACGGGAACACCGGCGCCGGCTGTTCCAGCATGGGCGCCAGCAGGTGACCCTCCATATGATGGATGCCAACGGCCGGCACCCCCCAGGCGAGCGCCAGGCTGCGACCCACCGAAGCACCCACCAGTAACGCACCAACCAGCCCGGGACCGGCCGTGTAGGCAACGCCGTCTATGGCTTGCGGCTCGATGCCGACTTCATCCAGCACACTGCGCAACATCGGCAACGCCTTGCGCACGTGGTCCCGCGACGCCAGTTCCGGCACCACGCCGCCGTACTCGGCGTGCAGCTCAATCTGGCTGTGCAGCGCATGGGCCAGCAGGCCGCGCCCGGTGTCATAGAGCGCGACGCCGGTTTCATCACACGACGACTCGATACCGAGGACCAGCACCGCTATGCGACCGGTTGCCCGCCGCCGGCACCATGCGACCGGTGAAGAGTAGCGATCATGACTTCTTCAGCAACGATTTGAGGTCGGCAAACGGATTGTGGGTGGCCCCGGGTGACGCGCCCTCGCCGGAAGACGCCGTGCCGCCGCCCTGTTGATCGGCTTCCAGCAGTCGCTGGTGCTCGTTGTCATGACAGTACAGGCACAGCAACTCCCAGTTACTGCCGTCGGGCGGGTTGTTGTCGTGGTCGTGGTCGCGGTGGTGAACGGTCAGTTCGTGCAGGTTTTCGCGGGTAAATTCGCGCTCACAACGCCCGCAGATCCACGGATAGAGCTTCAGCGCCTGCTCGCGATACCCCAACTCGCGTGCATCGCGCGCCTTGTGGGTAGCGGCCACCAGTTCGTCCAGCTTGCTTTTGTCCATGAAAGGTCTATTCGTATCAACAGGTTGGTTGCAGGTAAGCCCAGTGTACCGGAAGCCCGTGGCCGGTGCGAAGCGCGCCCGATTTCCCGGAAAACCAGTATTTTACCTTTTCATCCCGCGCTGATACACTACGCGCCCCTTGAAATATCCGCTTAGAGGAATTGGCATTGCCACAAGTCAAAGTACGCGAAAACGAGCCTTTTGAAGTTGCACTGCGCCGCTTCAAGCGCTCCTGTGAAAAGGCCGGCATCCTGTCGGAAGTCCGCCGCCGTGAGTTCTACGAAAAACCCACCCAGGAACGCAAGCGCAAACAAGCCGCTGCCGTAAAGCGCCACGCGAAGAAGATGTTTCGCGAAAACGCGCGCCGCACCCGCCTGTACTAAACCTTTTCCGCTCGCCGGAATATGGCTCTCAAGGAAACGCTCCAGCAGGACATGAAGACGGCCATGCGCGGCGGCGACAAGCCGCGGCTGGGCGTTATTCGCCTGATCCTGGCGGCAATCAAGCAGCGCGAGGTGGACGAGCGTGTCGAACTCGACGACGCCGAAATCACCGTGGTGCTGGATAAAATGTCCAAACAGCGCCGCGATTCGCTGGAGCAGTACGAAAAAGCCGGCCGTGAAGACCTCGCCGCGCAGGAACGCTTCGAGCTGGAAGTCATCCAGACCTATCTCCCCAAACCGCTCGACGACGCGGAGATCGACGCGTTGATCGACGCCGCCATCGAGACCACCGGCGCCGTCAGCATGAAGGACATGGGCAAGGTCATGGGCCAACTCAAGAGCCAGCTGCAGGGCCGCGCCGATATGGGCGCCGTCAGCGGCAAGATCAAGGCGCGATTGTCCGCCTGAAGCCGGCACTGGCCAACCCGGCTTTCCACCCGACAACCCGGGGAAGGCCTGACTAATGCATCACCTGTTATCCCGGCGCATCAATCCGCGGTTCCCCGCTTCTGCCCCGGTTTTGCCGCAGGCAACCGGTATACGCTGCCACACCCATCCCCTACCATACGTCCCATGTCCGGCCGCATTCCGCAAAGTTTCATAGACGACCTGCTTAACCGCGTTGATATCGTCGAAGTCATCGATGCGCGGGTGCCACTGAAGAAGGCCGGCCGCGAGTACCAGGCCTGCTGCCCGTTCCACAACGAAAAGACGCCCTCTTTCACCGTCAGCCCGACCAAACAGTTCTACCACTGCTTTGGCTGCGGTGCCCATGGCAGCGCCGTGGGTTTTCTCATGGAATACGATCATCTGGAGTTCCCGGAAGCCATTGAGGAGCTGGCGCGCAGCATCGGCGTCGAGGTACCGCGCGAAGACGGGCCGGCGCCGCGCAAGGATCCGCGTCGCGATGACCACTATTCGTTGCTGGAGCGCGTGGATCGCTTCTACCGCAACCAGCTGCGCGAACACCCGCAGGCCGATCACGCCGTCGGCTACCTGAAAGCGCGCGGCCTGAGCGGCGAGATCGCTGCCACCTTCGGACTGGGTTACGCCCCGCCTGGCTGGGACAACCTTCTGAAATTCCTGGGTAATGACAGCCACAGCCAGCAACTTGCCGTGGAACTGGGACTGCTGGTAAAGCGTGACGAAGGCGGCCTGTACGACCGTTTCCGGGACCGCATCATGTTCCCGATCCGGGACCGGCGCGGCCGCACTATCGGCTTCGGCGGACGCGTCATGGGCGACGAAAAGCCCAAGTACATGAACAGCCCGGAAAGCCCGGTATTTCACAAGGGACAGGAACTGTACGGCCTGTTCGAGGCGCGCAAGGCCAGCCAGAAGCTGGAACGGCTGCTGGTGGTCGAAGGCTATATGGACGTGGTGGCGCTGGCACAGTTCGGGTTGACCCATGCCGTCGCCACACTGGGTACCGCGACCACACCGGAACACCTTGAACGCCTGTACCGCACTGTGCGCGAGGTGGTGTTCTGCTTCGACGGCGATACCGCCGGCAGCCGCGCCGCCTGGCGCGCGCTGGAGAATGCGCTGCCGGTGATGCGTGACGGCCGCGAGGCACGCTTCCTTTTCCTTCCCGAGGGCGAAGACCCCGACAGTCTGGTGCGCAACATCGGTGCGGAGGCTTTCCGGAAAAAAACTGTCGAGTCGGTTCCACTTTCACGATTTTTCCTTGAACACCTGGAACAGCAGGTCGATACCGGGAGTGTGGACGGCCGCGCGCGACTGATCGAACTGGCAAGGCCGCTGTTGCAGAAAATGCCCGACACGGTGTTCCGCGACCTGATGCTCGACCAGCTCGCGGAACGCAGCGGCATGAACGCGGAAAAGCTGCAAAACCGCGTATTTAATAGTGAAAATGCGCCCCGGGAGGAACCCCCGAGGCCCTATACCAGTCATAGTGGACGTAGCCCGGTTCGCGTGGCGATACGACTGCTGCTGGAGCAGCCGCAGCTGGCGACCACGGTAAAGACGCCGTGCGGATTCGAGGATCTGGACGCACCGGGCATCGCGCTGCTGGGTAAACTACTTGAAATACTTAACGAAAGCCCCAACCTTACGTTGGGCGGAATTCTCGAACACTGGCGTGACCAGCCCGAGGAACAGCAACTGGCAAAACTCGCCAGTACGCCGCTGGATTTACCGCCCGAGGGACTGGGCGAGGAATTCAGAGGTGCGGTACAACGTCTGATTGAGCAGCGAAACCGTTACCGCACGGAACTGCTGCTATTTCAGGGTCGTCGGCAGGAACTCAGCGACACTGAAAAAGATGAATTGAAATCGTTACTTGCGGCGCGTCACCCGAAAAGGGAATGAGACCGTTCACAAGCAACAGAGATGGCTAATACAGGTCAACTGGGCTATAATGCTCGTTTGACTTTTTATCGGACTCGCATCCGAAACACGGGGAACAGTTCAGGTGATAAACCAGGATCAACAGTCACAACTCAAGCTGTTAATTGCCAAGGGCAAGGAGCAGGGCTTCCTCACATACGCGGAAGTCAATGACCACCTGCCCAACGAAATCGTCGATCCCGAACAGATCGAGGATATCATCGGCATGATCAACGACATGGGTATCCAGGTCCACGAGACCGCGCCGGATGCCGATGCGCTGCTGCTCTCCAATGACACCGTCAGCACCGACGAAGATGCCGTCGAGGAAGCTGCAGCTGCCCTGGCGACCGTCGACAGCGAGTTCGGCCGCACTACCGACCCGGTGCGCATGTACATGCGCGAAATGGGCACCGTCGAATTGCTGACCCGCGAAGGCGAAATCGAGATCGCCAAGCGCATCGAGGATGGCCTGGCGCAGGTGTATTCCGCACTGGCCAGCTACCCCGCCTCCACGGCCGTGCTGCTGGCGGCGTACGCGCGCGTGGAAGCCGGTGAAGCCCGTCTCAGCGATCTGTTCAGTACCTTTATCGACCCGAACGCCGTCGAGGAGCCGATTCCGACCCCTGCGTCGCGTGCTGCCGAAGCGGAAAAGAAAGCCAACAGCGATGAAGATGACGAAGATGAAACCCCCGTCGACACCGGCCCCGATCCGGAAGAGACGCGTGCGTTCTTCGCGCAGCTGAAAGACCTGCACGACAAAATCCAGGCCGGGCTGGCCAGCAAGGGCAAGAACCAGGCGAAGCTGAAGAAACTGCGCGAGCAGCTGGTCGACCACCTGATGCACATCAAGCTGTCGCCGCGCATGGTCGACACGCTGACCCAGAACCTGCGTAGAACCGTGAACAGGATCCGTTCCCACGAACGCATCATTATGAATATCTGCGTGCACGACGCGCAGATGCCGCGCCGCGATTTCATCACGTCCTTCCCGGATAATGAGACGGACCTGAAGTGGCTGGACACCCAGATCAAGGGCGGTCACAAGTATTCATCTGTGCTGGAACAGCACAAGGAAGAGATCCTGCGCGCGCAGAACAAACTGGTCGGCATCCAGAAAGAAGCCGGTCTGACCATCAGCGAGATCAAGGACATCAACCGTCGCATGTCGATCGGCGAGGCCAAGGCCCGTCGCGCCAAGAAGGAAATGGTGGAAGCCAACCTGCGACTGGTGATTTCCATCGCCAAAAAGTACACCAACCGTGGCCTGCAGTTCCTCGACCTGATCCAGGAAGGCAACATCGGCCTGATGAAGGCGGTGGACAAGTTCGAAT
>CAYSRA010000044.1:0-20410 GCA_964433205.1 uncultured Thiohalobacter sp.
TTGCGCACCACCTTCACCTCGGCGCCCAGCTCGCCGAAGTACTGCACCAGGTTGTAGGTGAAGGAGTCGTAGTTGTCGATCATCAGGATCATATCAGGCATATCCTATTGATTTTCAGTTTTATTTCTTCCTGATCAACCCAATATATACACATTATTTCACTGCTTTCATTGCTGCGCCGGGCGCATATCCTACCATGCTGATGCGCATAACCGCCGCATTCTCACGTTAGTCATTGCGCTGTTTAATGGGGGGGGGGGTTCTGTCTAAAATCTTTGGAAACGATGATGCCTCAAATCTATAACTTGAATAAACTTGATTTGTAAAAAATTACAACTATAATTCGTCCCACATGCAGAAAACCATGAAAACAGAGGCGCTTCGTAAGGCTCTCGCTGACCACGGGTTGACACAGAAAGACCTTGCCAACAAGCTAGGCGTTTCTGCCCAGGCAATAACCAACTGGTTGAAAGGAAAAGACTTCCCTCGTCCTGCAACACTTCTAAAGCTTGCCTCCACCCTCCATCTGTCATTTGAGCAAATGGTGCAAACCGATGACGTCAGTCGGCCTGTCGTCGCATTTCGCAAGAAAGGCAGCGCAAAGACGACAAATGCCCATATCAACAAGGCGGAAGAAATGGGTATGCTGCTCAAGCCGCTAGTATCGTATTTACCCGAGCAGCAGGCACTACGCACCCTGATCACCACACCATCTACCAATTACGACAAACTACAGGCCGCCGCATTACAAACCCGCAATCGTCTTGGCATTGGAGATCAAGCTATATTGGGTTACGAATCTCTGATCGGGGAGTTCAGGAACAGTGGCGCTGTCCTTGTCCCTGTCATGTGGGGTGCAAAACAACGGCATGAAAACGCGATCCACATTCGCCTGCCGCAGGAAGACGTCACCTTTATTCTTCTCAATCTTGATACACGACTTGAGGATTTCAAATTCTGGATGGCGCACGAGCTGGCGCATGTCTACACCCCGGATCTGGCTGGTAGCGAAGAAGGTGAAGACTATGCTGATACCTTCGCCGGTGCATTACTGTTTCCAGCGCCATGCGCTGAAGAGTGCTACAAAGCAGCACGGAAAAAAACCAGTAACGGAGGCGTCATGCGTGCATTACTAAAATGCGCCGACAAACACCTGATCTCATTAAACACGGTCTACCAGCAGGTTAAGCAATACGCGGAAGCAAATAGCCTGCCCGCTCTTGTTATCGATGAAAATAACATGCATGCAACACGCAACAGCCATACGGGTCCATTGATTAGCGAAGCGCTGTTTGATCCCGTGCCGCCCATGCCGGACGTTTATATCGCATCCTGCGAGCATGCCTTCCAGTCAGATTTTTTTCGCTCGCTTAAACAAATGCTGCAGGAACGTGAAACCGGACCCTCTTATTTGCAACAGATTCTTGACATATCAATTCGTGACGCGAAGTCCCTGTATGAGGAACTTCGTCATTGACCCTGATACTGCTCGACACCAATGCCTACCTTCGGCTGGCAAAACGTATCAAGCCTCTGCTTGGCGTGCCTTTCGGTCAGAAAGGCTACATTCTCACTATACTCAAAGACGTTGAAAACGAAGTTCATACAAGCCCTCGTCTAAAAGAACTTTTCCCGTGGTTTGATGACCCGCCACTAAAACAGGAGCGCTTGGCCAAACGCGTCCGTTTAAGCCAGATTGAAAAAGCACAGATCAAGGCCATGACCAGCGTGCTTCGGGCGCATGTACTGGAAAATACGTCAGACTACACCACGCTTGGCCGCTCACCGCCATCACCCACAGATTGCTATTGTCTCGCATTTGGCCAGGTCCGCACGGCAATTATTGCAACCGATGATCTGGGCATGCACAAACTGGCGGAAGATTTTGAGCTCACCGTATTTCACTGCCACGAGGTTCTGAAAAAGATGCTGACAGCCAAAGTCATCAATAAGACCTTAGTGGCCGAAATCTATCACGCCCTTGAGATCAATGGCGATCTGCCTCGTTCATGGGTGGATGTGAAACATACCGCCTTCAAGAAAATATTTGGCCTGAAGCAAAAATAAGATAATCCTCTGTCACTGGCCCATAGATCTCCTGGAAGACATCAAACAGTTCGCAGATCGACCCAGCATCTACATTGCCATCGAAGGCGCTGATGTCGAAGACAAGGCTTGCCCACTCTTCATAAAAAAAGCGCCAGCCGGATTCCTCCAATAGTTTATTGATCTTGATGCAAGCTTTGGCTTCTTTGGGCGCCAAAGGGCTTGTGCATCCTTATCTTGATGCACCGTTATTTAACGACGATCAACAACCTCAGTCCTGCGCCCCCTTGCAGTGATTTCCGTCCAGCCCGGCCTGCGCCAGCGCCACCGCGCGGAAGATCGCCCGGCCCTTGTTCATGGTCTCGGCCCACTCGTTGGCGGGCACCGAGTCGGCGACGATGCCGGCGCCGGCCTGGATGTGCAGCACCTCGTCCTTGATCACGGCGGTACGGATAGCGATGGCGGTGTCCATGTTGCCGGACCATGACAGGTAGCCCACCGCGCCGGCGTACACGCCGCGCTTGACCGGCTCCAGTTCGTCGATGATCTCCATGGCACGGATCTTGGGCGCACCGCTCACCGTGCCGGCCGGGAAGGTAGCGCGCAGCACGTCGATCGCGGACAGGCCGGGGCGGATACGCCCGGTGACGTTGGAAACAATGTGCATGACGTGCGAGTAACGCTCGATAATCATCTTGTCGGTCAGCTCCACACTGCCGATCTGGCTGACGCGGCCCGCGTCGTTGCGTCCGAGATCGATGAGCATGAGGTGTTCGGCCAGTTCCTTGGGGTCGGCCAGCAGGTCTTCCTCCAGCGCACGGTCCTCGGTCTCGGTGGCACCGCGCGGCCGGGTGCCGGCAATCGGACGCACCGTGACCACGTCGTCTTCCAGGCGCACCAGGATCTCCGGCGAGGAACCGACAATATGGAAATCGTCGAGGTCGAGAAAAAACATGTACGGCGACGGGTTGAGGCCGCGCAGCGCGCGGTACAGGTCCAGCGGCGGCGCGTGGAAGGGGATCGACAGCCGTTGCGACAGCACCACCTGCATGGCGTCGCCCTCGACGATGTACTCCTTCACCCGGCGCACCGCCGCCTCGAAACCTTCGCGGGTGAAGCCCGACTCGAAATCATCTTCCGAGACCTCGCGCGGCCGCTCCAGCGCGCCCGGTATGGCCACCGGCTGGCACAGGCGATCCATCAGCACGTCCAGCCGTTGCTGCCCGTACGCCCAGGCGCCCTCGCGGCCGGCATCGACATGTACCACCATCATCAGCTTGCCGGCCAGGTTGTCGAACACCACCACCTCGTCGGACACCATGAGCAGGATATCCGGCGTATGCAGCGTATCCTCGTTGACCCCGCCCTTCAGGCGCGGCTCGATATAACGCACCGTGTCGTAACCGAAGTAACCGACCAGCCCACCGCCGAAGCGTGGCAACCCGTCGAGGTCCGGCGCACGGTAACGTGCCTTGAAATCCTCGATCCATTGCAGCGGGTCGTCGCTTTCCACCTCCTCCACCAGTTCGCCGTCGGTGCGAACCTCAATGCGTTGCCCGTACACACGCAACACGGTGCGGCACGGCAGGCCGATGATGGAATAACGCCCCCACTTTTCGCCGCCCTGCACAGACTCGAACAGGTAGGAATAGGGCCCGCTGGCGAGCTTCAGGTAGGTGCTTAAGGGGGTGTCGAGGTCGGCCAGCACCTCACGGGTCACCGGGATACGGTTGTATCCCTCGCTGGCCAGTTGTTCGAATTGTTCAGGAGTCATGGTCCTCACCGTTGAGACATTTTTGGTACACGAAAGCAGTTACAGACAGTGGATCAACGCCACCATCGCTCCTCCTGCTCGTGCCTGTGTGTCTCCACGGTGATCATCACGCCGCCTGTTCGAGTTCGCCTTTCAGATGGGCCAGGGTTTCAATTACCACGTCGGGCTCCGCCGTGCGGATGTCGACACCGTGATTGTAACCATACGGCAGGCAGGCAATCTGAAAGCCCGCCGCACGCGCGGCCTTTACGTCACTGATGGAGTCGCCGACCATCAGCGACCGCTCGGGCCTAACCTTAAAGAATTCCGCCGCGTGCAGCAACGGGGCCGGGTGCGGTTTCTTGTACTCCAGGGTGTCGCCACTGACCACGATGCCGAAGTAGTCATAAATGCCCAGATCCTTCAGCAGCGGGATGGTGAACTGCGCCGCCTTGTTGGTCACGCAGCCCAGCGGGTAGCCGGAGGCACGCAGGAAATCCAGCCCCTCCGTAACCCCCGGGTACAACATCGAACGCTTCGAGGTGTTTTCCGCGTACAGATCGAGAAAGATCGGGTAGGCCTTTTCGAATTCGGCTTCGGCCGGCTCACCATCGAGCCGGCCGATCAGCGCGCGACGCACCAGGCGCTCGACGCCGTTGCCCACCCAGTCACGCACCCGGGTCTCGCCCCAGGGCTCACGGCCGAGCTGCTTCATCATCTCGTCGACGCAATACGCCAGGTCCGGCACGCTGTCGACCAGCGTGCCGTCCACGTCGATGAGAATCATGTCGGGTTTGCGCAACGTCATTCAGCCGACCTTTGCCAGTTCGTCACGCATGGCCTTGAGGACCGTGTCGTAATGATTCGGATCGCTGTCGCTGGCAGCGCCGAAAATGGCGGAACCGGCCACAAAAGTGTCGGCGCCGGCCTCGGCGATCTCGCGGATGTTATCGACCTTCACGCCGCCGTCGATCTCCAGGCGGATGTCATAGCCGGAATCGTCGATGATCTTGCGCGCCTCGCGCAGCTTGTCGAGTGTGGCGGGGATGAAGCTCTGGCCACCGAAGCCCGGGTTGACCGACATCAGCAGTACCATATCAACCTTGTCGAGCACGTAGGTCAGGTAGTCGAGCGGCGTGGCCGGGTTGAATACCAGGCCGGACTTGCAGCCCTCGTTCTTGATGAGCTGCAGGCTGCGGTCGATGTGCTCGCTGGCTTCCGGGTGGAAAGTGATGTAGCTGGCGCCGGCGGCGGCGAAGTCCGGAATGATACGATCCACCGGCTTGACCATCAGGTGCACGTCGATCTCGGCGGTGACGCCGTGCTTGCGCAGCGCTTCGCACACCAGCGGGCCGATGGTCAGGTTGGGAACGTAGTGGTTATCCATCACGTCGAAGTGGACGATATCGGCCCCGGACTTGAGGACGTTATCGACTTCCTCGCCCAGCCGGGCGAAGTCGGCTGACAAAATAGACGGTGCGATCTTGTAATCTGGCATAATCCGGGCCTCGTTAACTAAGTAATATGCTGTGAAATCAAGACCGCGCACTTTACCGGAAGCGCGCCATGATTTCAGCCCGGGCACACCAATCGGGCATCAATCCGTACAATCGGAGGGGATACTGACATGCATCGCATGCTTAAGCTGCTGGGTCTGCTGATCTTTTCCGCGCTGGTCGCGACACCCTGCTACGCCGCGTCCGACCTGGACAAGGAAAAACGCTGGGCCGAGCAGATCGGCGACAGCCTGATGGAAGGCGAAACCTGCCAGCTAGATGCCGGCGGCAAGTCGTTCATGGGTATCTTTACCGAAGCCAGCGACGGTCCCACAGGCCGGGCGGTCATTATCGCCCACGGCATGGGTGTACACCCCGACTGGCCTGACGTGATCTACCCGCTACGCACCGGACTCAGCGAACACGGCTGGTCTACACTGTCGATCCAGATGCCGGTACTGCCCAATGACGCGACCCTCAATGACTATGTGCCGCTGTTTGATGAAGTGGCGCCGCGCATCGACGCTGCGGTCACCATGCTGAAACAACGTGGCAACGAAACCATCGTGCTCATCGGCCACAGCCTGGGCGCCACCATGTCGGCCTGGTATCTGGCCGGCAAGGACAAGCCACCGGTACAGGGACTGGTCATTATCGGTATCGGCAGTTCCGATATTGACGAAAAGACCAATGGTGTCCTGTCGCTGGGGAAAATCAACGTGCCGGTACTGGACATCTACGGCAGCCGCGACCTCGACGGCATACTGGCCACGGCCGACGCGCGCCGCAGGGCCGCACGCCGGGCCGGCAACAAGCTCTACCGCCAGACCGAAATCGAGGGCGCCAATCACTTTTTCACCGGCGTGCAGGACGTGCTGGTACGGCGCATCTACGGCTGGCTGAAAACCCGTTTCGTCAAAAAACCCGAGTGAACCGATTATGAATCCTCACAGTATTGCCATCGTTCTGCACATCCTTTCCGCCGTCCTGTGGGTCGGCGGCATGTTCTTCGCCCACCAGGTATTGCGGCCGGTCGCCGTACAGCAGTTCGAGCCACCACAGCGCCTGACAATGTGGGCACAGGTGTTCAAACGCTTCTTTCCCTGGGTGTGGCTGTGCGTCATCCTGCTGCCGGCCAGCGGCTACTGGCTGGTATTCAGGCTGTTTGGCGGCATGGATACGGTTGGCCTGCACATCCAACTCATGCAGGGCCTGGGCTGGCTGATGATCCTGCTCTACCTGCACCTGTACTTCGTGCCGTTCCGGCGCCTGAAGGAGGCCGTCATCACCGAACAGTGGCCGGAAGCCGGGAAACAGCTGAACCAGATCCGGCGCATTGTCGGCACCAACCTGCTGCTGGGTATCGTGGTTATCGCGGTTGCCGCGGGCGGGCGCCTCGCCTAGCCGCTGCTGCGCGCCTTTTTGATCGTCTCGTAGGCCTTGCGGATTTCCTGGCTCTTCTCCGTCGCCAGCTTGATCATCTCCTCGGGCAGACCTTTTGACACCAGCTTGTCGGGGTGGTGCTGGTTCATCAGGCGACGATAGGCCTTCTTGACTTCCGCGTCGCTTGCGGACTCATCGACTCCCAGGACCTCGTAGGCTTCGCGCAGGACATCGCGCGGCGAAACACCCGCCGCGCCGGCACCCGCAAAATGCCGGGCATTTCGCACCATGGCTTCGATGTGCTGGAACACCTGCGGCGAAAACCCGAGCGCGACACGTACCTGCTCCAGCACCTGGCGCTCACCGGCATGCAATTCCCCGTCTGCGTACGCGGCATGCATCAGTATCTCGACGAACATCTGCATCAGGTTACGACGCCGGTGACATTCCTGGCGGAACTGCTGCAGGACATCGTCGAGCGGGAAATCCGCCTGCTTGCCCTGGTCGAACAGGTTGATGGCAATCTTGCGCCGCTCATCGTCAAGATTGAACTGCTGCATGATCTGGCGGGCCAGTTCGATCTCGCTCTTCGACACCCTGCCGTCGGCCTTGGCCAGGTGCCCCATCACCGAAAACACGGTGGTAAAAAATACCGTCTGGACACGCTCCTGGGCGCCCGGCGCAAAATCTTCGCCGATACGACCCAGGCCCTTGTCGAAATTGTGGCCGAATGCCGCTCCGATCAGGGCGCCCAGCGGCCCGCCCAGCATGAAGCCGAAAGCACCCCCCAACAGTTTTCCCCACCAGCTCATGCGCGCACCCTGCCGGTTTCACCACCCGATACATAGTGCTCGATCGCCTGCACGAGACGGTTACACAGGTCCTGTGCGTCACGTGGATCTCGACAATCCACATCCGGAAACGCCAGAAGCTCGACACCCTGCGCTGTCGCAGCGTCCTGATCCAGCCTCCCGCACGCCTCACCGGCCGTGATCAATAGCCCCAGCCGGTGCATTTTTTTTAATAAATCTCCGGAGATAGAGGCCGACAGCGATACCACGACATCGGCCCGCCAGCAGCGCTCTTCCATTCCCTCAACATCCAGCCCCGGATATTCTTCCCAACCATATAGGGGGATATTCAGTGGCGGAAATTCGACACCGTGCGGAAGAATGCCGGCATCCACTACAACGATTTTCAGACTCATCGTACACCCTCGAAAAGCGTCAATTTTCTCTTGTTGCAAACCATTTTTTATGCGCCTATAAAGCAAAACAGGACTCCGGAAAACAGACCGGCGCTGCGTTAAATATCCGCTACGGCAGGTGGTCCTTCATAACACATCACCGCCCGCGAATCTGTAGCGTCAAGTATCAGCAGTTTGATCGAGGAGGTAAACCATCATGACACCAGAACCTTCACCGAGGATCGGCAATTGGTACAAATCCCCCCTGGGCGATGCATTCGAAATCGTTGCCAGAGACGACAATGACGAAACGCTGGAACTTCAGTATTTTGACGGCACCATCGAGGAACTGGACCGCGAAACCTGGGAAACGCTGCACCCGGAACCCGTGGAACCGCCGGAAGACTGGAGCGGCTCCATGGACGTTTCACCGGAAGACAGTGGAACGGCCGAACTCTGGCTGGAAACCCAGGACTGGATGGCGCAACTCGACCGCATGGACCAAAACCTGACTTGACGGCCCGGAAACGCAACTATACTGGGTTCAGGGGTCTAAGTGTGTATCAGACCCGGACAATTCTACCCGAACCGGGTCAGGAGGTACGCTATGAGACGCAGACTCTATTTCCTTTTGCCCAGTGTAGCGCGTGCCCGGCAGGTTGTTGACGAACTGCTGCTGGCACGCATCGACGATCACCACATCCACGTACTCGCGAAGGACGATACCGCGCTTGGTGATCTGCCACGAGCCAGCCTGCTGCAACGCAGCGACTTCATCCACGGCATAGAAATCGGCCTCAGTGTTGGCGGCGCGACCGGTGTGCTTGCCGGACTGATCGCCGTTGCCTTTCCGCTCGAGGGCATCCAGCTCGGCGGCTGGACAGTACTGGCACTGGCGCTGGCAGGCGCGATGATCGGCGCATGGGTCTCGGGCATGGTCGGCACTGACATCCCAAACAGCCAGTTGAAGGAGTTTGAACGGGCTGTCGAGCAGGGGCAGATTCTGATGATGGTCGATGTTCCCAAGGACAAGGTAAAAGCGGTCAGCCGCATGATCAAGCGGCATCACCCCGAGGCCGACATGCACGGTGTCGAACCGACCATTCCGGCTTTTCCGTAACCGGATCAGCAACCTCCGTCACGGCGCCCCGCGGGGCGCTTTTTTCTAAAAAGAGCCCTAACCAACTGGATTCCCGGACGAAAAAATCCGGTTTAATGTTTAACCCGGTACGCCGATAGCATTCATGAAGGCTGAATCATCAGCCACCATCACCCAGGGAGGTGTGCCATGGCGTACATCGTGGATATGGCAAGCGGAACGGCGTACCCGGTCGAAGAACCGGAATACCGGATCAACCGTGCACCGGAGACATCGTCACAGGACGTGCCCCGCCCGGCAATCCTCCCGCAACTTCAGCTGGCAATGGTCGAAGCGCAAACCGAAGCACGACCGCTGCCGGCGGCCTCGATCGAAGCACTGCTGAAAACGCTCGAAGACTGACGACACCGCGCAGCAAACTGATTCAGTCGTCTGCCTGCGGATCACGCAGGCAGATACTGTCGGCTTCGCCATTGACGACGGGGCAGACAGTTAACCTCGTGAATTCAAATCAATACTCGCGAACTACGCGGAACCCAAGATTGTCCAGCCGGGTTTGGGGATCCATCTGGTCACGGCTGGCGCTGCGAAGCTGCTCGGACGGACTGCTGTAGGCACCGCCGCGCACTACCCGCCCCGCGCAGCCCGCAACATCGATGGCACTCCCGTCGGCCGATGCGCGACTGTAACCCGGCACATAACAGTCCTGCACCCATTCACGTACATTGCCCGCCATGTCATAGACCCCCCACGGGCTCGCCGCAAAACTGCCTGCCGGTGATGGCCTGATGCCACTGTCGGGGCTGCCGCAGTCGAAACAGTTGGCCCGACCCTGACCGACATCATCACCCCACCAGTAGCGCGTCACCGCCCCTGCGCGCGCGACAAACTCCCATTCCGCCTCTGTCGGCAAGCGATAGCGAGCACCGGTCTGCGTGGACAGCCAATCCGCATAGGCGCGGGCGTCCTCCCAACTGACGTTGATCACCGGTCGGTCGCCGCGCCCCCAGCCTTCATCGTCAGGGAGCGTGCGCCCCGTCGCACCGGCGAAAGCATCGTACTCGTCAAAAGTGGTTTCGTAGGCGGCCATTGAAAAACCTGCAAGCTGAACTTCGTGTTGGGGCCGCTCATCAAACTGCTGCGAAATCTGGCTGCTGCCCATCACAAAATGATCGGCCCGGAAACGCACCATGGTCGGACCGGCACCGCCGTCCGCCAGGCGATCACGGAAGCTTCCGGCAGGCTGTTGCACGACCGAGTCCGGCTCCACCACCGGCCCTGGCTCTGACTCTGCCACGACGTCTTCTGCAACGCCGGGTTCCGGGTCTGCGGGAACCTCCGCTTTCGGCGGTTCACTGCGGGGAATTTCCGGCATGCCCCGGGCAACCGAAATCACGCTGGGCCGGGAAGATACCCCCGTCTCCGGTTCGCCTTCCGCTGCCGAAGACTCGCTGGCATCGACCGCGTGCAGCTCCACCGGAACAGGCTTCGGCACCGGCGCTTCTGTTCTGCCGGCGGCCGTATCCGGCACCGTCGACCCGGCGGGCGCCTCGCTCTCGACAACCCGGTTTTCAGTTACCGACGGCACTGTGCGCTGGCCGCCTGACTCAGCAGCGGTTGTCACCACCTGCCCGGCATCCTGTTGCGACCAGAAAAAGCCGCCCGCCGCAATGGCGCCGATAACCAGACCCGCCAACAAGCCCTTCACCACACCTGTCTTCGCAGGCGGCGGCGCCGGCGGCGCACAGGCCGGTTCCTCGTCCAGCAACACCGCAGGCTCGGGCTCCGTGACTTCGTCAATTTCCGGCAAATCCTGCAGCATCGGATTTGACGCATGCGGGTCGTTTTCATCCAGAGACGGGATCATGCCTTCCGGCATTGGCGGCACGGGAATATCAGCGGCACGTACCAACTGCTCCTTCAGTTGCTCGACCTCCCGACGCAGCGACTCAACCTGCTCTTCGGCCTGGGCGCGCAGGCGCACGGCAACTTCGACATTCTGTTTGGCCTGCTGTAACGCCTCGCTTTCCGCCGACTCCGCTTCCCCGTCGGAAAACATGCCCTCGAGACCCCGGCGCACTTCCGACTCTGCACGCAACTGGTCCAGTTCGGTCTTCAACACCTCGGTCGAAGCCAGCAATTCGTCGCGCTCGGTCTGCACGGCATCCAGCCTGGCCTCTACCTCGGCCAGTCGGCTCACCGCATCTGCGCTGCTCTCCTGCGCCTGTTTTGCCTGCTGCCAGGCCTCGCGCAATTCTTCAAGCTCCTGCCGAATGACTGTGATGGTTTCCTGGTGGCCGTTGCGTTCCTTTTCCGACTTCTCCAGCGCGTCACGCAAGCCCTGCTGAATACCCTGTTCGGTATTGAGCCGGATTTCCATTTCTTCGTTGGCGGCGCGAGTGGCCTCAACCAGCTGCTGCTCAGCTTCCCTGGCGCTTTCCTTTGCCAGCGCGAGCTGCCGATCGAGCTGCTCTGCCCGGCCCTGTGCGTCTTCCAGCTGGGCGCTGCGCTCGCCGAGCTTTATCTCGAGATCATCGCGCAGCCGTGCAGCCTCGCTGACCTGGGCCTGCAATGCCTCCAGTTCTTCCGCCAGTCCTTCCGCCGATCCGCCGGCCGCTTCCTTCATTTCCTTGTGCAGTCGGTGAACCTCGTTTTCACGGTCGTGGCGCTCGCGTTCGAGGGTTTCCTCGGCCTTGCGCAAGCGGTTCAGAAGCCGCTGCTGTTCACGCTTGAGGTTGTCCAGTTCGGAATGCGCACGCGCCATGGCCTCACGGGCACTGCCGAGATCGGATTGAAACTCGCTTTCCCGGGAAACCAGTTGCTGTTCGAGTTCCGCAACGCGCTGCGTCAGTTGTTCTTCCCGTGCGCCGCTTTCGCCGAGCTGACTCTTGAGTGCTTCGAGTTCACTGTTCGCTCCCTCCAGCGACAGCCGCAGCGCGTCCATTTCCTGTGCCTGCGCCTCCAGCTGTTGCTGAGCGACCTGCACCTGTTGTTCGGCGTCCGCCAGCGACTGTTCGCGTTCCTGCAGTTGATCAGCAAGCTGTGCCTGCGCAGCAAGCGCACTCTCCAGTTCGGAAATCTGTGCCGAAAGCGCCTCCTGCTCCACCTGCAACTCGGCACGAATGCGCTGTTCGGATTCTTCAGCCTGCTGCGCAGCCTCTTCCAGGGCCTGGTTCAACGATTGTTCGGTCGCCTGCGAGCGGGTCAGCTGCTGCTCGATGTCCTTTAACCGGGCAGCAAGCGCCTCGCGCTCCGTAGACTCGTCGGACAGTTTCCGCTGATACTCCGCTACACTGTCCTGCAGGGCTTGCAGCTGTTGCTCCAGCGCAGCCCGCTCCGTTGAGAAGTTTTCCTGCAGCTGCACTGTCTGTTCGCCAGCCTGTTGTTCCAGCGCGCCAATTTGCGCAACCAGTTCTGACTCCCGCGCCGCGGCCGCAGCAACGGTTTTCTCTGCATCAGCAAGCGCCGCCTCGACCTCAACGCGGCTGGCAGTTTCGGTTTCCAGTTCACGGCTGCGCGCATCCAGTTGTTCCTGCAGCACCTGCAGCTGCTCACTGACTTCACCCTGCTGACTGTCCAGGCGCGCGCGCAGCTCATCCAGTTCGGAGAGCGCCTTCTCCAGTTCCCGGTTGACGTTGTCCCGTTCACCCGCCACGGCACTGGTGCGCTGGCCCAACTGCTGGTAATCCTCACGCACCCGTTCAAGTTCCGACTCCAGTTGCGCCAGCTGTTTTTCCAGCGCCCTGGCGGTTTCGGCCGTGGATTTGTGAAGTTGCCGGGCCTCGTCCAGCTGTCCGGCCAGTTCGCCGCGCTCTGCGTCGACCTCGTCCAGGGTTGTTTCCAGCGACCCGATGCGCTGGTGCAGCGCATCGGTCTCGGCCTGCTGCCGGGCGCTCGCCGCCTCACTGGCCTGCAACTGCTCGCGGATCTGCTCCAGCTCAGCAACCAATGCCTGCTCCCGCTCATCGTTTTCCTGGCGTAGCGCGTCGGGAGCAGATGCATCAGCGGCATTTTCGTTATCGAAGGGGAGGATATCCGCGTCATGGACGGGAGCATCCACCGACGACGGTTCGACTGATCCGGTCAAGGCATCCGCCGGCACGTCCATAAGGCCGTTGGCGAGAGTGTAAACATCCAGCCCGTGCTGACTGAGAATAAACGCCGCGGAGGCACTGCGCCGCCCGGTGTCACAACAGACAATGTAGCGATTGTCACTGCTCAGGCTGCCTGCCTGCTCTCTCAAGGCTGACAGGGGCAAATTCCGGCTGCCGGCAATCGACTGGTTGCTGTACTCGCCCGGCAAGCGCACATCCAGCCATTCGGCACCTTCATCAACCAGTTTTCTGGCCTCGGTGTAACTCACCTCGTGTACCAGAGGAGCACGCAGCAGTTCGTCGAAATCCTCCTTGGAAAGCTGCATCAGCGAACCGTCAGTGAGCATGGTCACCGTTGCATTCCGGCGCGCGCCCGATACCAGCGCTTCTTCACCGAAACAGGCGCCTTCACCGAGTTCCGCCAACAGCACCTCCTTGCTGCGCGCCGAGGGCTTGCGACTCACCGCCATGCGGCCGCTCTTCACGATGTAAAAAAAGTCACCATCGTCACCCTGCCGGACAATAACGTCGCCGGCCCGCGCATTGACGGGTTGCAGGCGCATCAACAGCTGATGAATATTTGACGGTGGCAATTGCAGAAAGGCTTGCGACTGCAGCATCCGTGTCATCCAGTCGCCATCGTCATCGGCGCCGATTTCAACAACATCGTAGCCGGAGGATTCGTCCCACGTGAGCAACACATCGAGCAAACTGGAATCGATGCGCGCGACGGTCACACTACCCGAGGCACGCACCGAGAGCTGGCGCGGCTGTTTGTGCGCCAACGGGTGTCTTGCCGCATCCGAACCGCCAATGACGGTACCGACCACATCGCGTCCCGCGTCGATCAGTTCGACCTTTCCTTCCAGCAGGTAGACAGACTGATAATCACGCTCGCCCGCCTTGACGACGTAGCGCCCGGAACGGACGGTTTCGATAACAGCCTTACGGGAAATCTCTTCGAGATGAACGGAAGACAACGCATTGAGTGGAACCAGATCCTTTAACACCTTCTTGTCCAAGAGTTTTTTTGCCGCTCCCATGGTCTGTCTGTCATCCTGCTGTCGGTAGGGTTGCCGGTATCCGGAAAGCTCGTTCACTCAGCCCTGTACGGGGCATACTGCGCACCTTCTTCTATCGGCAAACGGCATCGAAAACTTAGCCTGTCCGCCACCCGGAGGAACATGAAATTACTCACAAATTCAGATGCGTTGCGTCATCCGGGAAGACTGGTACCATAGCGCGCGTTATGTCTGAATCCACATTCTCCACACCGGAAGACGCCGAACAGGCCTTCTACGAAGCGTTCGCCAGTGCCGATCTCGCGGCGATGATGACGGTGTGGGCAAACCGCAGCTTTGTCGAGTGCATCCACCCGATGGGCGACCGGGTTCAGGGATACGAAGCCGTGGAAGAAAGCTGGAGGGAAATTTTCGAAGGCGGCCTGCGGGTACACTTCAGACTTTCCGGGGTCCACCGCACCCAGGATGCTCTCATCGCGGTTCACGTTCTCTACGAACACCTCAGCACAGCCGGCGACGATGACGACTGGCCACCGGTTATCGCGACCAATGTGTTCCAGTTGATCGACGGCAGCTGGCGCATGATTCACCACCACGCATCACCCTGCCCGGATGACGACGACGATACCGAACTCGACGATGCAGCTATCGGCAGTCAGCGCCTCCACTGACCCACGACGAGGAGACCTCGCTGTTTTCTTTGCATCATGGATGCCACATTCATTTGAGTCTGGAATAACAGGCATAAGATCACAAAAGGGGTTTCACTTTTTTTTCTTTGTGCTATGGTTGCGCCGTTAGTTCTCTGCCAACATTTTCGAAAGGAGCACATTGAATGGCCGTAAAGAAAAAAGCTGCCAAGAAAACCGCCAAAAAGAAGGTTGCTGCCAAGGCGGTAAAGAAACCTACGACGAAGGCTGAAACGTTCACTTACATCGCAGATAAAACCGGCCTGACAAAGAAAGACGTTGGCGCCGTATTCGAAGCACTCACCCTACTCATCAAGCGCGACATCAAACGCACCGGCCCGGGCGTCTACACGGTACCCGGCCTCATGAAGATCAAGGTTGTTCGCAAGCCCGCTACCAAGGCACGCAAAGGCGTGAACCCGTTCACTGGCGAACCTATGACATTCAAGGCCAAACCGGCCCGCAACGTGGTCAAGGTACTGCCGCTGAAAGGTCTCAAAGATATGGTGTAATCAGGGACTTGCCTGATATTGCACTGAATCGGAAAGGCAGCCCCTGCGGCTGCCTTTTTTATTGCGCGTCCTGCACCCGGTGGCGCGCACGAATGTAATCCCGGTGCGGCACATAGATCAATTCGGCAATCTTGCGCACCAGCGCTTCCTCGTAGCGGTCAATACGCCCGTCGGCAAATGCCACCTGCCATAACATTTCCACTACGCGCACTTTCTCTTCAGGCGAAAATCGCTGGTTGATCAAACGGGTAAACTGGTGCAGCGACACCGAGTCCTTCGATTCCCTGTGCGCAAGACGGGCCAGTTCGCGGGTTTCCACACTGCTCAGAGCGAAGGTTTCCTGTAATACCCTTTCGAGCACCACACGCTCTTGTTCGTCTTCATCAAAATCCGCGCGCTGCATCTCGAACAGCAGTGCCGCCGTCGCCAGCTGCAAACTGCGCTCGTCGTGCTCGCCGGTATCCCGGGTATCGATGCGGTTGCGAAAGAAGTCCTGGATGGCACGTAACATGGCGGTACAGTCTAGCGATTTCGCCAGCGCAGGCCAATACAGGCGAATGTCAGCGAGAACAGCAACAACGGATCGACACCCCGGGATGATCCGAGCGTGCAACCGCCGCCACCTCCGCCGCCACCTGATCCGGCCGACGCGGGTTTTGTCACAGACTGGGGATCGGCGGCGCCGGCGAGTGCCGCACTGGCGTCCAGCAAACCTGTCCCGCAAAGGCTGGTATTGCAACTGCCGTCGGGAAAACTTCGGGTAGTGGCGCGGAGAACATCCTCAATCGTGGCGGGCGTAAGCGTATTGTTGACAGCCCGCATCAATGCGGCGACAGCGGATACCTGGGCAGCGGTAAAACTGGTTCCCTGGGTGGTGGCGAGCACGTCGCTGCCCGGCGAAGTGGTACCGGTATTCCAGAGTGTTATCAGGTCATCCTGGTTAAGGGGACCGTCGCCACCGGGCGCAACCAGGTCAACCTGTGTACCGACATTGGTGTAAGACGCCAGACTTCCGTCACGGCCCACCGCGCCTACTGTAATGACGTTATTGCAATTGGCCGGGCTGAAGTTTGCGACATCCTGCCCCTCGTTGCCCGCCGCTACAACGACAACGGCACCCGCGGCGACCGCCTCATCAATGGCCTTTTGTTCCTTCTCCGAGCAGGCGCCGGCACCGGCAAGACTGAGGTTGATCACCTGGGCCGGGGTTGTGTTCAGCGGCACATTCTGCACCGGCAAACCGGCGGCCCAGCGGATTGCCGCGTTGATGTCGGACACCAGCCCGCCGCACCTGCCGAGCACCCGAACCGGCAATATCCGTGCGGCGAAATCGATGCCCGCAATATCACTGCTGTTATTTGACGTCGCGGCTATGATGCCGGTTACCAGCAGGCCGTGCCAGGAACTGTCCTGCGGCGTTGGCGGGTCGTTGGGCAGGGGACCACACTCGCCGGCTGCCACCGCATCACCGGGATCGGAAGGATCGGCATCCCGGCCATCCCCGTCGTTGGCGGTAAAGGTATCCGAAATAAAATCGTAACCCGGCAGGATGCGCGCCGGGTCAAGCTCCGCATGAGGCAGAATACCGGTGTCGATAACAGCAATCACAACACTCGACGATCCGGTCTGCCGGTCCCAGGCGGCCTGCATGCGGATGCCCGCGGTATCTTCAAACAGATGCCACTGTCGCGAATACTGAGGGTCATTCGGGACCAGAGCCGGGTAAAGGCGCTTGTCGACCTGCGCCTCCTCAACTTCCGGGTTCTGCAGCAGCGCCTCGACCAGCGCGTCGGCTTCTTCCTGGCTCACTGTTTCCGGTAACCGGACCACCATACTGCCGCCATCCATGGAACGCACATAGGACAGCTGTCGCCCGTCCGGCAATGTCAGACCTGCCAGCCGGTTGCGCGGACCTACCGAAGCCGCCTGCCGGGTGGTGTCAGCGCGCAGCTTGATAATGAACTGGTTTGTCGCCGGGTGTGAGGCCAGCCCGTGAGCCTGTGCCGCTGCGTTGGCGAGACAGGATATTCCCGCCAGACACAGGGCAAATTTCCGCCAGGCGAAAGAAAACGCCGCCGGGTGCAATACGAGTATGTGTTTGAGCATGAAGTTGCGACTACCTGAAAAATGGAGCTTTATTGCGCCCGAAGCAGAAATTGCTGCCCGCGGAGGGAAAGCACAACGCCTTCCGGTGTTATTTCGTCCACAACCGCCCCTTCCTGTAATTGTTCCCCCTCGTGGTACTTCTGCAGGTTGATCAGCACAAAACGTTCGGACGCCCGGGGGCTGTAAACGTGCACATCGAGCCGCAGATTGCCCTTCAGGCCCTGGAAAACGGCCGTCGGCACCTGTGGCCAGACGGGCAGGTTCAGCGCCCGCGGGGCGGGTGCGGGCATCGCGATCGGCTCGGGACGGGGCACCGGCAAAACCGGCGCGGCCACCGGCGGAGCAACTTCAACGTCACGACGCGGCATCGCAGGTTCGGCTCGGGCCGCCGGCGCAGACCGAACGGGCTGTCTGGCGGGCGGAACGATTGCATCGGGGGAGGATAAGACCGGCGCTTCGCCCGCCGGTCCGGTGAGCGAGGCGTTTGTTCGCGCCACCGGCATCTCGCTGGAAGCGTGCGGAGGCGGGGGCGGTGTCGACACCGGGAGGACAGTCACATTTTCCGCGTCCCCCGGCCAGAACAGCGCCAGCAGTAAACCGGCATTGACCAGCAGCACCAGCACACCAATCACCACCCAGCGCGACGCCGGGGCGGCGGCTATCGCTTCGTGCTCACTGTCGATACGCGGCACCTGCCCGATTTCGCGCTGGTGCTCTGCTTTTTTCAGTGCCTCAAGTATGTATGACATAGGAATCTACTGCGCTGCAACAGCAGTCAGACGCGGAACCGCCGACTGCCGGAAAAGATTATTCAGATGGATAAAGGTTCTGGCCCCGACCACACCATCGGCACTCAGTTCACGACTGCGCTGAAACGTCTGCACCAGTGTCTTCAGTCCCTCATCGAACAGCAAGGGATCGGGGGCAATCGATGTCAGCCCGGTGGCCTGTTTCAGTTTCTCGCGCAACCACTGCACATCGGTACTGCGATCACCCGGCCGTAACACCGCGCTGCCACCGGGCGGCGTCTTCCACAACAACCGGTACTCACCAAACCAGTGTCGTTCCATCGTTCCGATCGGCACCTCGATCTGCCGCCCATCGATCTGTAACAGCACGTGACTGTCCCGGATCTGCTGTAACAAGACCGGCACCCGGCGCCCGCCATCGCCGACCAGCAGTAACACCGCAGGCCGGTCGTAATACTGCAGCATGGTGCGATTACCACTGCCCTGCAGGCACCGCAAACCCGCTGCCTGTGCCGCCGCACAGGCCTGCGCATCGTTGATAGCGCTGGATTGCACGCCCCACAACCCGAACAAACCTGACCACGCCCATGCCGCGGCATCAGGTCCGGCTGCGGCCAGCCTTTGTTCCAGACTCTCGCTGACCGGCACCGGCAACCGCCGGGCATCCAGAGCGGCGACGTCGCCGGCGCTCTCACCGCCAGCCATCAAACTTTCAGTCCCGCCGTTCACCGGCGCAACGGGCAGGGTTGCCGACACCACCGGGGGCTCCGAAACCCCGCGACCCGCTCTGTTGCCGGCAGACACTCGGTCGCTCTGCGCCAAAGATCCGCCGGCATCCGGAACACCGATCTGTTCCTGCACCAGGCTTGCGGCGGGCGGAGGTTCATGCCAGTAGCCGATCACAAAGGCGATAACGAAGACCGCCGCCACCGCCACCGCCAGCCAGCGCCACCAGGTACGGGCCGGCGCGTCGAGGCCTTCTTCCGGCAGCACCTCCCGCGCAGCCCGCATGACAACAGGCGCATCGATCTGGCGTTTGTTTTCAACATAGGCCCCCAGCATGGCGCGGTCGCACAGAACATTGATCAGGCGCGGCACACCGCCGGACAGCTTCTGCACCAGATCGATGGCGGCATCATTAAATATCGCCTCAGTGGCGCCACACACCTGCAACCGGTGACGGATGTAAGCGGCCGTCTCGCGGCGCTGAATCGGCTCCAGGTGGTAACGTGCCGTGATGCGCTGCGACAGTTGACGCAGGTCCTCACGCGCCAGCAGGCTGCGCAACTCGGGCTGACCGATCAGCACGATCTGAAGCAGCTTCTCGCGCGTGGTTTCGAGGTTGGTCAGCAGGCGCACCTGTTCCAGCGCATCCGCGTCGAGATTCTGCGCCTCGTCGATAATGAGTACAGTACGACGACCACGCGCGTGGGTTTCGAGCAGGTGGGCATTGAGCACGTCGGTGAGCAGTTTGATACTGGTGGTGTCACGGGCGTACTCGATGCCCAGTTCATCACACAGGCTGGCCAGCAATTCCATCGCACTGACACGCGGATTGAGAATCAATGCCACGTCCACGTGGTCCGGCACCTGCTCCAGCAGACAGCGGCAGATAGTGGTCTTGCCGGTACCGACCTCACCGGTCAGCTGTACGAACCCGCCGCCCTCGCCCACCCCGTACAACAGGTGTGCCAGCGCCTCGCGATGCTGCTGACTCATATAGAGAAAACGCGGATCGGGCGCGATGGAAAAGGGGCGTTCTGTGAGTCCGAAATGTTGTTCGTACATAAGGCTTTTATTGCCACCGGGCGGGCGTTTGCGTGATTATGCCCTTTCTGCACGCTGCCGTCCCCTGCCAACGCCGCAGCGGACGCCGTTCGCCAGCCCTTCCCGCACCGTACAACGCGTGCACCCGCATGAGGCACCCGCACTGTCAGCGTCGGTATTCCTGACACCGGGAGGGGTATTCACCAACACCGTAAATGTCCCGTCGTATCAGCGTTTTGGCGTCATTTTGCTGACGCCGGGGGCTGTGGTATTGTTGGCTTTTCTTACATTCCAGGCAATGGACAGTCGGGGGAATAACACGGCGGCTTCCAGCATCTATCAGTAATTCAAAGCATTGCAAAACATGGCACGTCGCTTGCTCAATTTATAACTAACAACAATAGCGGTGGAATTATGACCGCGAAAGTTGAAAAACGAATCACTGCCGCTACCTTCAGCGCCACCCCGGTATTCAGGGGCGTCTCCCTTCCGCCGTACTGTTCAGGCA
>CAYSRA010000045.1:0-1092 GCA_964433205.1 uncultured Thiohalobacter sp.
GTCTGAAGCGATGTGCAAACGTTCATTGGCAGTGCTTGCCCGCGATCCTGCCTATAACCCCAATCTCAGGCTGACGAATGACAGATTTTCCGTTGATGCTGAATTTGCGCCTCCCTGGGCACCACACGATCGGGCCTTGAGTCGCATTGTCGGGTTTGGTGCCGGGTCTATCGGTTTATGGAAGTTCCGTGTTCAACAACCCCTGAACGTTGCACACAGGGAACAGGTTGCAAACACCCTGGTACTGCCTTTTACCAAGGGGCTTGCCCGGTTGCCAGGCAACGCGGAACTGGAACGTTTGCAGCCTGATACCTTGCTCATGCACAACACCATGCACGACCTGTACATGGATACGATGGAATCCTGCAAGAAGGTAAACAAGACGTTTATGGTATTTGGCCAGGATGACCTGATGTTTGCCCTGCCGCCCAAGAATCCGTTTTCCAAAACGGGCTACAAGGATGCCAAAAAGCGCCTGCGCAGATGTCTGGGTATTGCTGACCGGGTGATTGTTACCACGGAGCCTCTGGCCGAGGAGCTGCGCTCCATGGCCGACGATGTCCGGGTGGTGCCCAACTACCTTGACGAGGCTGTCTGGGGGGCGCTGACCTCGCAAAGAGGCGCGGGAGAAAAGCCCCGTGTCGGTTGGGCCGGTGCGCAGCAGCATCTGGGGGATCTGGAGTTGCTGGAGGAAGTGGTGCGGGAAACCGCGGATGAGGTTGACTGGGTTTTCTTCGGTATGTGCCCGGACTTCCTGCAGCCTTACGTCCAGGAAATACACAACCCGGTCACGTTTGGAAAGTACCCGGAAAAGCTGGCAACACTGAACCTTGATCTTGCCGTCGCGCCACTGGAGTACAACCGTTTCAATAACTCGAAGAGTAATTTGCGTATCCTGGAATACGGCGTGCTCGGCTGGCCGGTGGTCGCGAGTGATATCGCGCCCTACCAGGACGGACCGGTGTGCCGTGTACCGAACAAGCCGGCGGCCTGGATCAAGGCAATCCGTGAACGGATCCATGACCTGGATGCCACGCGGCGGGAAGGTGATGTACTGCGTGACTGGGTGCGGGAAAACTGGATGTTGCAGCA
>CAYSRA010000045.1:1192-20405 GCA_964433205.1 uncultured Thiohalobacter sp.
GCGCTAAAGTTTCTGCCCCCACGAACGCTAACCTTGACGGAAGCGGTGAATACCAGAGCGATGGTATATCCGCTAGTGATAACTGGCGTCGATCCCGACCCATTCAAGAATCCGGGATTCCGTCTACAAGTTAGGAGTGTTCATCATGGCTTTGACCATTAACACCAATATTGCGTCACTCAACGCGCAACGTAATCTGAGTTCTTCCCAGGGCGCTATGGAAACGTCCCTGCGCCGTCTGTCTTCCGGTCTGCGCGTTACCTCCGCCAAGGACGATGCGGCTGGCCTGTTCAGTATCCAGAAGATGACGGCTGACATCCGTGGCCTCAACCAGGCGGTTCGTAATGCCCAGGACGGTATTTCGCTGGCCCAGACCGGTGAAGGCGCCATGGACCAGATCCAGTCCGCCCAGCAGCGTATTCGTGAAATCGCCGTGCAGTCCGCCAACGCCACTGTCGAAGACCGCACCGGTCTGCAGGCCGAGGTCGATCAGCTGACCCAGGAAATTTCACGTATCGTTGAGACCACGGCGTTTAACGGCACCACGCTGCTGGATGGCGCCGGTGGCACGCTGAATTTCCAGATTGGCCAGGATTCCGGTGCTGACAACCGCATCGCGGTTACCGGCCTGGATCTGACCGGCATCACCGGTTACAGCGCCGACCTCACAGCGACCGGTACCGTTGATGTCAGCAGTTCCGGTGCAGCGTCGGCGACGCTTGCAGCGCTGGATTCTTCCGGAACCGGCATCGATTTCGTGTCCAGTTCACGTGCCACTTTCGGTGCGGTTCAGAACCGCTTCGAGTCTGTCGTGGTTAACCTGACCACCTACTCGGAAAACCTTTCCGCAGCGCGAAGCCGCATCCAGGATGCCGACTTTGCATCCGAAACGGCTAATCTGACACGAGCCCAGATATTGCAACAGGCAGGTGTGGCGATGTTGGCGCAGGCCAACACGATACCTCAGTCGGCACTCTCGCTGCTGCAGTAGGCAACGCGTCCGTAGTAGAACCAGGGAAGGGTGGTGGCAGGGATGCTCCACCCTTCCGGTTTTAAAAGGTAGGTAAAAGATGTCATCCGATTTAAACACGCCGATACAGAGCTCCGAGGTCATACGCCTGCAGGGAACGCAGCCGGTATCTTCGCTGCCGGTTGCACGGAAACCGGATGAGGTGCAGCGGAATGAATCCGCCGCCGGTGGACAGGATCTGCCGCCGATGCAGGCGAATGAAGGGAAGAAAACGGAAGCAAAACCGGAAAATGTCCAGCAGGTCGAGGCAGCTGTGAGCAGGATCAGCGATTTCGTTCAGAATTTTCAGCGTGATTTGCGGTTCAGTATTGACCAGGACAGTGACAGGCTTGTTGTCAAAGTCATTGATTCTGAAACACAAGAAGTGATTCGGCAGATTCCTTCAGAAGAAACACTGCGCATTGCCAGGAATCTGGGCTCTACGGAAAGCCTGATTCTCAGAGAGCAGGCGTAAGTTTGGCACCGCTTTTGCTTCGTAGCGGTCAGGCAGTGAATTTATACGAGGTCAGCACATGATTAGCGCACCCGGCGTCGGTTCCGGACTGGACGTAAACTCTATCGTCACCCAGTTGATGACGATTGAGCGCCGCCCGCTGGATCGCCTGGAAAGCAGCAAGCAGGATCTGCAGGTGCAGCTCAGTGCATACGGCAAGCTGAAAAGCTCCCTCTCCAGTTTTCAATCTGCACTCAGCAGTCTCAAGACGCTGAATGCGTTCGAGGTCTACAAGGCCGATTCCGCCGACGAAACCGCGTTTACCGCGACTGCAGACAGCACGGCGGCAACCGGCTTTACCGATATCCAGGTGGTAAGCCTGGCGGAGTCCCACAAGATGGGCTCGCTGGCCATCGCCGATACAGGCACCACCACGCTGGGCGGTGCCGGTGACCAGGTGACTTTTACCATCAACGGCAATGCCTTTACCGTGAACGGTGGTGGCATGACGCTAACCCAGCTACGCGATGCGATCAATGACGCGCCCGACAATACAGGTGTTTCTGCGACAATCATCACCGAGACCACGGGCAGTAACCGACTGGTGCTTACTTCCAGGGAAACCGGCAACGCCAACGCGCTCAACCTGTCCTTCACCGGCACGCTGGGTACCGACCTGGGGCTCACCGATATCAACAACCCGACCCAGCTGGATTCCCAGTTGCTGGTCGATGGTTTGTATACCATTACCCGTTCCAGCAACACCATCAGTGATGCCATCAGCGGTATCACGCTCAACCTGAAGGGTGCAACGACGGCTGCCGTGCAACTGACTGTCAGCCGCGATAGCACGTCGGTTACCGACTCGGTGCAGGCGTTCGTCGATGCGTACAATGAGTTGCAGACCACGATCGACAGCCTGTCCGGTAAAGGCAACGATCTCGAAGCGGACAATACCCTGCGCAGTATCGAGAACCAGATCAAGGATGTGTTCAATACACCACCGGGTGCGATTACCAGCAGCTACACGTACCTGTCCGAGGTGGGTGTGTCGTTCCAGCGAGATGGCAAGCTGGCGCTGGATAGCGTCGCCTTGCAGAAAGCCGTCGACACGGATTTCTCCGGGATGGCGGAATTGTTTGCCAACGATAACCAGGGCTACCTGTTCAGGGTGGATGCACTGGTCAGTACGTTCGTGCAGGCAAATGGCCTCATAGGTACCCGCGAGGATGGTCTGAACACCCGCATTGACACTGTCGATCAGAGAATTCTGGATATGCAGTTCCGTCTGGATATCCGCGAGCAGTCGCTGCGGGACAGATTTACAGCGCTGGATGCCCTGATGGGTAAATTGCAGGGCACCAGTAACTTTCTTACACAGCAGTTGGCATCGTTGCCAACGTTGCGAACGGGTGGTAATTAACGATGCCTCGTGACACGGGGCATGCAGTGACAAGGAGCAGGAAATGAGTTTTTCAGGTGTTCGAAATGCCTTGAATCAATACAGCCAGAATGCAGTAGAGACGGCGATTGAATCGGCAACTCCACATCGTCTGATCCAGATGCTGATGGAAGGCGCGCTGGGCAAGATTGCGGCGGCCAAGGGTTATATGGAACGCGGAGAAATCCAGCCCAAGTGCCAGCAGATCGGTTCCGCGATCTCGATTCTGGAAGGGCTGAAATCCAGTCTGGATCACGAAAAGGGCGGTGACATTGCCCGTAATCTCGAAGATCTCTACATTTACATGGAGCGTCGTCTGGTGGAGGCCAATCGAGACAACGAGCCGGCGTTGCTCGACGAGGTCTCTGATCTGCTGCGCGAGGTCAAGGAAGCCTGGGACGCCATCGCCAGTCATCCTGCTGCGCAGCATACCCCTGCCGCCTGAGACCGAAACGGGACACACGTCGATCATGGAAAGTACACGTCGGAAAAAACTTACGGATATCATTCGTCTCAGCAGGGACATGCTGGATACTGCCAGGGAACTGGAGTGGGACAAGGTTGCCATACTGGAAGTGCGCCGCAAACAATGCGTCATGGAGTATTTCCGGCAGCCGGTGCCGGAACAGGAAGCTGCCGAAGTGGCAGCCGCCATCAAGGAGATTCTCGACCTGAACCAGCAAGTTACCGAACTTGGCAAACAGTGCTCGAAAGATCTGGGAACAGAAATCCACGCCAACAATCGCGGTCGCGCGGCGACCAGCGCTTACCTTAGTCACGCTCGCTGATAGCAGTTTTACGCGGTCTGTCCGGCGCCGGGCGCGGCCGGGTTGGTAATCCCGTTGCCAGGATTTGCGGCCGGATCAGCCATCGCGCCGAACTTTTTCCTGTGAATACAAATGGGTAGCGAACATACCCGATCCCTGGCCCATTTACGACAATTTTTTGACATTTGTGTCCCGGAGTGCTTAACTTTATGCAGTTAATGTTTTCCGACAAAATATAGCACCAGCCGGATGTGATCCGGTCGAGGGGGATACAGGTGTCAGTCAACGAACCCAAGGTTCTTATCATCGAGGCAGATTCCGATCGCGGTCGCGAGCTGGAGTCGGTTTTGCGGTTTATCAACTATGAACCGGACCTGGCCTCCGATTGCGGTGCCTGGAAGGGCAGCATCGAAGATTCCCAGGACGTCCTCGCCGTACTCGTTGGCAGCTGCAAGAACGAAAAGGCGCTGCAAAAGCTGCTCAAGGAAATCCATGATTTCGACGAACACCTGCCGATTTTCCTGCTGACCGAGAAGAACCGCGAACCCACGGTCGCTATCGAACCCAGCTCCTGCATTCTCGGGCGCGTCGAGATGCCCGTGCATTACACCCAGTTGACCAGTGCACTGCACCAGGCCGAAGTCTATCGCGAAACGCAGGCGGACAATGCCCAGCAGCGTCCTGTTGACCTGTTCCGCAGCCTGGTCGGTACCAGCCGCTCGGTACAGATGGTGCGGCAGCTGATTCAACAGGTCGCCAAATCCGACGCCAATGTTCTGATTCTCGGTGAATCCGGTACCGGCAAGGAAGTGGTTGCGCGTAACCTCCACTATTACTCGACACGACGTGAAAATGCTTTTGTGCCGGTAAACTGTGGCGCGATTCCCGGTGACCTGCTGGAATCCGAGTTGTTCGGGCACGAGAAGGGCGCCTTTACCGGCGCGATCAGTGCACGCCAGGGGCGTTTTGAACTCGCCGAGAGCGGCACCCTGTTCCTGGACGAGATCGGTGACATGAGCCTCAACATGCAGGTCAAATTGCTGCGCGTGTTGCAGGAGCGCACCTTCGAGCGGGTCGGCAGCAACAAGAGTCTCCACGCTGACGTACGTATTATCGCGGCCACCCACCGCGATCTGGAAAAGGCCATCGCGGATGGTACGTTCCGCGAGGATCTTTTCTACCGCCTCAATGTATTCCCTATCGAGATGCCACCGTTGCGCGATCGTGTCGAAGACATTCCTCTGCTGGTCAACGAACTGATCCGGCGCATCGAGCACGAGAAGCGTGGTTCGGTGCGGCTGACCCAGGGCGCGATACTGGCGCTGTGCCAGTACAACTGGCCCGGCAATGTGCGCGAACTGGCCAACCTGATCGAACGTCTTGCGATCCTCTATCCCTTTGGCGTGGTCGATGTCGGTGACCTGCCGGAGAAATTCCAGTTCGACGGACTGGGGGGTGACAGGGTGCACCTCGATGAGGAACTGCTTGCTGTCCAGGCGCAGCCCGTCACCTTTATGACCGAGACCGAGCCACGCCTTCCTCGTAACGGCCTGGATCTCAAGGAGCACCTCAGTAACCTCGAGGTCGGTTTCATCAAACAGGCGCTGGACGATGCCAACGGTGTTGTTGCACAGGCTGCCAAGCGTCTCGGCATGCGCCGCACGACGCTGGTGGAAAAGCTTCGCAAATACGGTCTGCAACGTTCGGACAGTGCGCCGGGAGTTTGACGTCGTAATTTGGCAGGGGTTCTAACCTGCTGATCTAGAACATATTCGCAATTTGGGCATACTCCTTGCTTTGTAAGTCGTGGGCGCCAGAGCCCCGCCTAACCAAGCACCAGGAGCAGGTCCAGTCATGAGCCAGTCGGCCACCAGCAAACAGCAACTTCGGGACGCTTTCGCCCTGTTCAACCAGGTTTCGGAGCAGCTCACAGGCTCTTACCAGGCGTTGCAGCAGCAGGTCACATCGTTGACCCGGGAGCTGGGCGTCGCCCGTTCCGAACGCAGCCGTTTGCTCGACGAAATTCGCACCCTGCAGGAAGAGGTTGCCCGCTCACGGCGACTGTCCAGTATGGGCCAGATGACGGCCCGACTGGCGCATCAGATTCGTACACCCCTGTCGACGGCACTGCTCTATGCCTCCCAGCTCACGCAGGGCAACCTGCCCGGGCAGCAGCACGACTGCTTCGTCGACCGTCTGCTCACCGGTCTGCGTCACCTCGACCACATGGTCAACGACATGCTGGTTTTCGCGCGCGACAACCGCCCATCCGGCGAGGAGCGCATCTTTTTACCTGAAATTCTGGAGCAGGTCCGGCAATCGCTTCTGCCCCAGCTCGACGTGCAGCGTGCCGACTGGACGGTGGCCGCAGACAGCGACATCCCCGAAACCAGCGGTCAGCGCGAGGTGCTGGTCAGCGTACTCTCCAACCTGGCCAGCAACGCGTTAAACGCGGGTGGCGAGGGTGTGCAGCTGCGCTGGTCGCTGCGGGTGCGCCAGTCACAATTGGTACTGGCGCTTGAAGACAACGGCCCGGGTATTCCCGAGTCGCTGCATGAACAGATTTTTGAACCCTTCTTTACGACCCGTGCCAATGGTACCGGACTGGGTCTTGCCGTGGTGCGCGCTGTCATCGCTGCCCACCACGGCACGATTGAGGTCGATGCGTCCTTTACCGGGGGCGCCCGCTTCGTGGTGCGGTTGCCGGTGCAACAGTATGAGCAGCAGCTGCCAAGCGCCATGATGAAGAAACAACAAACGGCAGGTATTGCCCGTTCGAGGTGTGTGGAATGAATCAACCGGTTGTTCTTATCGTTGAAGATGATACTGACCTGCGTGACGCCCTGTGCGCGACTGTCGGGCTGGCGGGGTTTTCCGCCGCCTGCGCCGCCGATGGCGAGCAGGCGCTGAGGTTAGTCAGCGAACGCAACATCAGCCTGGTCGTCAGCGATGTGCAGATGGACGGGATGGACGGGCACACCCTGTTGCACAAGCTGAAGTCCACGACACCGGAACTGCCGGTGGTGCTGATGACGGCCTACGGCACCATTGAAAAAGCCGTCGAGTCCATGCGTGCCGGTGCGGCGGACTACATGGTCAAACCGTTCGACGCGGAAGTGCTGGTGGAAATGATACGACGCTACTTGCCTGACACCGACAGCGACCCGGGCGTTGTTGCCGAAGACCCCGGTACGCGCAAGCTGGCGGCGCTCGCGAAACGTGTTGCCGCGACTGATGCGACCGTTATGATCAGTGGCGAGTCGGGCGTGGGCAAAGAAGTATTTGCGCGCCTCATCCACGACCATTCGTCGCGTGCCGGCGGACCCTTTGTCGCGATTAACTGTGCCGCCATCCCCGAGAACATGCTCGAAGCCTCCCTGTTCGGTTACGAAAAGGGTGCCTTTACCGGTGCCTACCAGGCACGTGCCGGCAAGTTCGAGCAGGCGCAGGGCGGCACCCTGTTGCTCGACGAGATTTCTGAAATGGACCTGGGCTTGCAGGCCAAGTTGCTGCGCGTGTTGCAGGAACGTGAAGTGGAGCGCCTGGGCGGGCGCGAGGTCATTCCGCTCGATGTCCGGGTGCTGGCTACTACCAACCGTCACATGCGCGAGGAAGTTGCCGCCGGGCGATTCCGTGAAGATCTGTTTTACCGTCTCAACGTATTCCCGCTGCACGTAACGCCGTTACGCGAGCGCACGGCAGATATCCTGCCGCTGGCCAATCGACTTATCCGGAAGTACTGCCCGGAGGGGCGTTGTGTACCACACCTTTCCAAGGATGCGCAGGAGGCATTACTGGCGCACTCCTGGCCCGGCAATGTTCGTGAACTGGACAACGTCATCCAGCGCGCGTTGATCCTGTTGAACGGGGACCAGATCGAGGTCGAAGGCCTGTGTTTCGAATTCGAAGAGGCAAACCTCGCCGAGGTGGAGTCGGCCGGCGAAGTATCGGCTGCTGTGCCGGCCGGTGAAGCACTGGGCGACGACCTGAAGTCGAGAGAATTTGAACTGATTCTGGATGCCCTGCGCCGCGACCGCGGAAGCCGCAAGGCCGCCGCCGAGCGGCTGGGCATCAGTCCACGCACACTGCGTTACAAACTCGCGCGCATGCGCGAACAGGGCATTGCCGTTCCGGCCTAGGAGGACTACGCATGAGCACAATAAGTAACGTTGACCAGGTTCTGGCAGAAATGCGGCGTTTGACCGCCGCCGCGCAAAGCACGCCGGCAGAGCTGGATAAAACGCAGCAGAGCGGTGGCGACTTTGCATCGCTGCTGAAGCAGTCGGTCGATGAAGTCAACAGTATTCAACAAACCGCGGGCAAACTGTCTGCGGCGTTCAGCGCAGGCGATCCGAACGTCGATGTCACGGAAGTCATGGTTGCCCTGCAGAAAGCCGGGGTGGCGTTTCAGGCCATGACCGAAGTGCGTAATCGACTGGTGTCGGCGTACCAGGAAATTATGAGCATGCAGGTTTGATGAGGCTGGGGAGCAGTTATGGCATTGGTTAAACAGGAAACCGTTCAGGGATTTCAGGGCTTGCCGGCACTGCGCCAGATCGGTCTGATGATCGGGCTGGCAGCCAGTGTGGCGCTGGGTGTTGCGGTCGTACTGTGGTCGCAGGAGCCGAACTACACCGTTTTGTATGCGGGGCTGAGCAACAAGGATGCCGGTGAAGTCGTCGAGGCGTTGAAGAAAACCGGCATTGCTTTCGAAGTCGATCAGAATACCGGTGCAGTGATGGTCGCCAGCAACCGTGTGCGGGATGCCCGTATGGAGCTGGCCAGGGACGGTCTGCCCGAAGGCAGCGCCATGGGTTTCGAGATGTTGCAGAAAGACCAGGGCTTCGGTACCAGCCAGTTTATTGAAACGGCGCGCTATCAGCACGCACTGGAAGGCGAACTGAGCCGTACTATCAGCACATTGCGTAATGTAGAGAGTGCACGGGTGCATCTGGCCGTCCCGAAGCGTTCTGTCTTTCTGCGCGACCGCGCGAGCCCGACTGCTTCTGTCATGCTTGACCTGTATTCAGGGCGCTCACTGGGCGAAGAACAGGTGGCGGCGATTGTGCACCTGGTGTCATCCAGTGTGCCGCACCTGGAGCCGGAGAAGGTCACGATTGTGGATCAGCGTGGCAACCTGTTGAGCAACGGCTCCGAGGGCGACGGGATGGCGCCGAGTTCCGGCCAGTTCTCCTACAATCGCAAGATGGAAACGATATTCACAGACCGCATCCGCAAATTGCTCGAACCCATCGTCGGCCCGGGGCGTGTGCGTGCCACGGTAAACGCCGATCTGGATTTCACGGTCACGGAGCGAACCCGGGAAAGTTATAATCCGGATCTGCCCGCGCTACGCAGCGAGCAGGTCAGTGAAGATATCTCCAGTGATAGCAGTGGTCCGTCCGGTATTCCCGGCGCGTTGTCCAACCAGCCGCCGGAGCAGGCAACCCTGCAGGACCCGAACGCACCCGAGGGTGACGCCGCGGCGAGCAGTTCGAGTGGTAATCGCAGCAAGCGCAGTGTACGCAACTATGAGCTCGACAAGACAATCAGTCATACCCGGCTGGCGAGCGGCAGCATCCGCCGCTTGTCCATCGCGGTGGTTATCGATAATAAACAGGAGCTCGATGAAAACGGCGAGCTGGTCAGCAAGCCCTGGAGTGACGATGAACTGGACCGTTTCACCAAACTGATCAAGGAATCGGTCGGTTTCGACGGGCAACGCGGTGATTCGGTGAACGTGATCAATGTCTCATTCGTGCCGCCGGACGAACCCGAGGCGTTGCCGGAAGCCTCGTTGCTGGAGCAGCCGTGGATCTGGGATGTTGCCAAGCAGGCCGTTGGTGCGCTGGGTTTGTTGATTGTGGTGTTCGGTGTGCTCAAGCCGGTGATGCGCAGCCTGGCAGAGAAGGGAGCGCAGGGTATGCAGCAGAATGCCGCATTGGCCGCGGGTGGCGGCGTCGATGCAGCAGGCCAGGATCAGCTCAGCCTGTCCGGCGGGAATCCCCAGCAGCCACAACTGGCCGCACCGCAAATGGGGTATGAACAGCACCTCGAGACGGCGAAAGGTGTCGTCAACGAGGACCCGAAACGTGTTGCACAGGTGGTCAAGAACTGGGTAGGCGAAGATGGCTGAGGCAGTATCCAAACTGAATGGCACTGAACGCGCAGCGGTACTGTTGCTGACGCTGGGTGAGGACAGTGCCGCCCAGGTGCTCAAGCACATGGGGCCGAAGGAAGTGCAGAAGGTTGGCGCCGCCATGGCCGCCATGACCAACGTGCCGCGTGACCAGGTGACCGGCGTGCTGGAGAACTTCAGTGAAGCCGTCCAGCAACAGACGGCGCTCGGCGTCGGCGCCGAGGATTACATACGCACCGTCATGGTCGAGGCACTGGGCGAGGACAAGGCCAAGGGTCTGATGGACCGTATCCTGCTCGGCAGCAGCACCAAGGGGCTGGAGGCGCTGAAGTGGATGGATGCGCGTGCAGTTGCAGAGCTCATCCGCCTGGAACACCCGCAGATTCAGGCTATCGTACTGTCCTATCTCGACAACGATCATGCTGCCGAGGTCATCAATTTTTTCCCTGAGCGCAATCGACACGATGTCCTGTTGCGTATTGCAACGCTCGACGGTGTGCAGCCTTCCGCGTTGCAGGAACTCGACGAGATACTCGAGCGTCAGTTCTCCGGCAACCAGAACGTCCAGTCGTCCAGCGTCGGCGGTATCAAGGCCGCGGCAGACATACTCAATTTTGTCGACAGTTCTATCGAAGGAGAGATCATGGAGGCGATCAAGGATGCGGATGCGGAGCTGGGCCAGCAGATCCAGGATCTGATGTTCGTGTTCGACAACCTGGTCGATGTCGATGATCGTGGCATCCAGGCGCTGTTGCGCGAAGTATCCTCCGATACCCTGATCCTGGCGCTCAAGGGTGCGGACGAGACGATGAAGGAGAAGATTTTTGCCAACATGTCCAAGCGCGCGGCAGAAATGATGCGCGACGATCTCGAGAACAAGGGGCCGGTGCGCCTGAGCGAAGTGGAGGCTGCGCAGAAGGAAATTCTCGCAATCGCCCGTCGCATGTCCGAGTCCGGCGAGATCGCGCTGGGTGGCAAGGGAGCGGAACAGTTTGTCTAGAATCATCCGCGCCGATGAGTTGACGGACTGCGAAGCCTGGCATGTGCCGGAAGTTGGTGCGTCAGGTGAAGCCCCTTCTCCGATGACGGCGCGCCAGCTCGAGGAAATCCAGGAGCAGGCGCGTCGTGAAGGATTTGAGCAGGGTCTGAAAGAAGGTCGTGAGGCGGGTGCGAAGGAGTTTACAGAACGTGCGCGTGTCCTGGAGCGACTGGTTGCAGCACTTGACCGGCCCTTCGAGGAACTGGATGAAACCGTCGAGCAGCAACTGGCGCAGCTCTCCATGATTGTTGCCCGGCAACTGATCCGGCGCGAACTGCGGACCGAGCCGGAGCAGGTTGTGGGGGTGGTGCGCGAGGCGCTGGCGGCATTGCCGCTGGCGGCACGCAATGTGCGCCTGTCGTTGCACCCGGAAGATGCCGCGCTGGTTCGCGAGGCATTGTCGCTGCAGCAGGACGAAGCCGGCATCCAGCTGGTGGAGGACCCGGTGCAGACCCGCGGCGGCTGTCGGGTGCTGACCGAGAGTTCGCAGATCGATGCCACGGTCGAGTCCCGTCTCAACGCCATTATCGCCAACACGCTGGGCGGCATGCGTCGCAGTGACGAAGACGAAACGGAGTCCTGATGCAACAGACCCGACGCAGTGCAATCTGGCAGCAAAGGTTACAACCCTACCTGCAACGTGCCGGCCAGCCGCAGTCGCTGGTGGTCGCGGGAAAATTGACACGGATGGTCGGACTTACCCTGGAAGCAGTTGGCTGCCAGGCATCCATTGGCGCCCGTTGCATGATCGAGTCGTCGCTGGGAGAGCCGATCGAGGCCGAAGTGGTGGGTTTCCATGACGACAAGATCTATTTGATGCCAATTGGCGAACTGCGGGGACTGGGTCCGGATGCCCGGGTGGTTCCGGCCCCCGGCGTTTGCGAAGTGCCGGTTGGCGAACAATTGCTGGGCCGCGTGATTGATGGCGCCGGCCATCCGCTCGACGGAAAAGGACCGTTGCATAACGAAGCGCGTGCACCGCTTACCGGGCGGCCGATCAATCCATTGACCCGGGCACCGATCCGGGAACCGCTGGACGTCGGTGTCGCCGCGATCAATGCGCTGTTGAGTGTCGGTCGTGGTCAGCGCATGGGTCTGTTTGCCGGATCCGGTGTCGGCAAGAGTGTGTTGCTCGGCATGATGACGCGCTACACCAATGCCGACGTGATCGTGGTGGGCCTGATCGGCGAACGTGGCCGGGAGGTCAAGGAGTTCGTGCAGAATATCCTCGGCGAGGAAGGCCTGTCGCGGTCTGTGGTGGTTGCGACTCCCGCCGATACCACACCGTTGATGCGCATGCACGGCGCCATGATGGCGACCAGCATTGCCGAACACTTTCGCGACCAGGGCAAACAGGTGCTGTTGCTGATGGATTCACTGACAAGGTTCGCCCAGGCGCAGCGCGAAGTGGCGCTGGCCATTGGTGAACCGCCTGCCACCAAGGGCTATCCGCCCTCGGTATTTGCCAAGCTGCCGCAACTGGTGGAACGCGCCGGCACCGGCGACCGCGGCGGTTCGATTACCGCGTTCTATACGGTGCTGGCGGAAGGCGACGACCAGAACGATCCAATTGCCGACGCCGCGCGTGCGATCCTGGATGGTCACGTGGTGCTGTCGCGCGAACTGGCGGAAGCCGGGCATTATCCGGCCATCGACATCGAGGCATCGATAAGTCGCGTGATGGTGGATATCGTGGCGCCGGAACACGATCTTGCCGCGCGTCGCTTCAAGCAGGTATTTGCCATGTACCGGCAGAATCGCGACCTGATCAATGTCGGTGCCTACCAGGGTGGCAGCGACCCGAAAGTCGATGAGGCGATAGCCCTGTATCCGCAGCTGGCAGAGTTTCTGCAACAACACATGCACGAACGGGTCGCGTGGAACGACAGCCTGGCGGGACTGGCTGCCGCGCTCGGCGTGCCGCCCGGCGGCACCGCCGGCCAGCCTAACGCTCAAGCGGCTTCGGCCGACAACCCGATACACTGAGGAAGGCGGCCTTGTATAACATGAGCAGATCCAAACGCATGCAGCCAGTACGACGCGTTGCGGAAAGTCGCGAGCAGGCCGCGGTACAGAAACTCGGGGAAAGTCAGCGGGTTCTCGATGCCCAGCGCGCCAAACTGCAGGAATTGCGCGCCTACCGGGATCAATATACCGAGGCATTCAGAACTTCCAGTGGCCAGGGTCTGGATGCCAATCGATTGCAGGACTTTCGGGTTTTCCTGGCGCGCCTCAACGAGGCCATTCACCAGCAGGAAGCCATTATTGCCCAGTGCGTCTGTCAGCATGAACTGACCCGCCAGCAGTGGGTGGAGAAGCGCAGCCATCACCAGGCAATCGACAAGGTGATCGACCGCTACCAGCGCGAAGAGCAGCGGCTGCGGGACCGCCGCGAACAGCAGGAGCAGGACGAGCGCGCCCAGCGGCCGGAACACAAGCCGCGCTGATCCGGAACTGGCACGGCCATTGCTCTGTTAACAGGCAGACCACTTCAGCCGAACCAGGAGCAACTGGATGAATGCATCCCTGACCGCACTACCGGTCGCCGTCACAGGCACTGATACTTCCGCCTCGCCGAGCGGGAATATACCGGCAAATCAGCAGGATACAAGCACGCCAAACGGATTCGGAGTGCTGCTTCAGCAAGCTGCCGGTGTACTTGGCGCGCAGTCCGTGACGCCCGGGCAGGGCACGGAAACGCTGACAGAGCAGCTGCAGGGTTTGCCGCAGGGGGGCAAGCTGTTGCCGCTGTTGCAGCAGGTACTGGACGCCGCGGCAGCGGAGGGCACGAGTGCTGACGAGGTGTTTAATGATCTTGCGGAAAGACTCGAACAACTCACTGCTGACTCGGAACTCGAGCCCGGCCAGGCAATTGCGGCGGTGATCCAGCAGTTTATCGATGACAATCCGCGGCTGGCGTCTTCTGTCGACAGCAGCCTGTTGCGCACTGCGTCCGGGCAGAACGCCCTGACACTTTCGGGGGATTCCATTGTGCGGCCAGACGATTCGAGGGTGCAGTCGGCGGACTTCAGAACGCCATCGGCAGATCCCGGTGCCCGCCCGCAAACCCCGCAGCAGATTACGGCGGCGACCTCCGCGGCGAGCAGCGTTGCCGGGGCATCCGGGGACGTTTCAGGCCCCGGGCAGCGCTCATTGGCGGGACAGGAAAAACTTGCGGCTGGTTTGATGCCGGTAACGCCGGATCAGCGCGAGGGTGCACTGAGTGAGGCTATTTCCCTGTTCAGGCGCCTGGCGTCCGGCTCCAGGGCGGCCGCAGTGTCCGAGAGTCAGCTACGCGGTGATACCGTGTTGACGCACCCGGGTTCGCTGACTACCCCGGCATCGTCAGTAACACCGATGCCGTCAGTGCCGTCGGTACCGAATGCAGCTATCAACGTGCCGCTCAACCAGGCTGGCTGGGACCAGGCACTGGCTGAGCGTATCCAGTGGATGGTGGGTCAGGGCATGCAGCGCGCCAGTATCAAGCTCAATCCGGCCAACCTGGGACCGATGGAGGTTCGCATCCAGATTCAGAACGACCAGGCAAGCGTCCAGTTCACGTCGGCACACGGTGTGGTTCGCGAGGCGCTGGAGGCCGCCATGCCACGGTTGCGTGACATGTTCGACAATTCCGGTGTGGCGTTGACCGACGTAGACGTTTCCGGCCAGTCTTTCGCGGAGCAGCAGCAGGCTGCCGCCGGCGACGGGCGCGGCGCGGCGGCCGGGGGTGGCTCCCGGCATACCCTGTTCGATGTGCCCGGGGACGTCGAATCCATACTGGAAACACCGGTTTATTCCCTGTCGCAAACAGGTCGCCTCGACCTGTTTGCCTGAGCGCCCCGAAGAGCGGGAAAATATCGTCGGAATAACCGGGATGTTTTCCTAACAGACTGATTGTACTTACGCATCTGGCTGTGATAGCGTTGTCGCACAACTATAACAATGCTGGAATTGGCGATGCCAACACCCACGAACAAACGCAAAAAGCCGAAGGAGTCGCGGGCAGGGGCGCGCAGAAAATCTCCCCACCCGATTATCGGTAAGGAATTCAATTACGTCCTCCAGCTCACGGAGGAGGATGCACTGCTGCTCAAGCGTTATCAGGACATCATGGCGCAGGGCGCGGCCGGTTTCGCCGAGAAAATCTACAATTACATGTTCGATAACCCGGACATTGCCGATGTGCTGTACGCCTACGAGCGACAGGGCGGCAATATCGGCGAGCTGGTGCGGGGTCAGCTACAGCATCAGCTGAACCTGTTGAACGGCGATATCGACGAGAAAGCTGCCTCCGTGAGCGAGCAGGTGGGTCGTGAACACTATCGCTGGGGCGTCAAACCGGTCTGGTCACTTGGCGCTTACCGTCTTTTCGTGGATCATCTCAAGCAACTTATCGCCAACGAGCCCGATATTGAACACCATGACCGTGATGCACTGGAAGTCGCGCTGATCAAGGTGGTATTCCGTGATCTGGCGATCACCAGCGAGGGTTACTGGCGCGCCGCGGTCGAGCAGCTTACCGACCAGCGCGATGAACTGGGTCACGAGCAGGACCTGGCCGGTGAGTTGCTCGGCAACATTCCCCAGTTGCTGTGGACTGTCGATATCGAATCCAACCGGATTACCTACGCCAGCCCGGGGACCCAGGCATTTTGTGGTAACACGCTGGAGGCACCCATCCCGTGTTTTTACCGCATTCCCGGCTCCGAGCGCGACCGTGTGCTCACCGCCTGGCAACAGGTCATCGACGGCGCTGCGGTGCAACTGGAAATCCCTGTCACCAGCGAAGAGGAAGGCGATCGCTGGTATCGCCTGGCATTTTATCCGACGGCAAATCGCCGCGGTCGCGTGTTGCGCGTTCACTGCCTGATGGAAGACGTGACCGAACTCCACACGGATCGCGAGCGCCTCGAACAGCTGTCCACCCAGGACGAGGTGACAGGGCTGGCGAACCGCACCCTGTGGTACGACCGTCTGGCCTCCGCGCTGGCCGTTGCGCGCCGCAATCCCGGTGCCTCGGTGGCGGTCATGGTGCTGGATATCAACCAGTTCAAGATGTACAACGACACGCTGGGTCACGAGGCCGGCGACGAACTGTTGCGCATGATCGCCCAACGCCTGCAAAAGGTCCTGCGCGATACTGACACGCTGGCGCGCCTCGGCGGCGACGAATTCGGCATTGTGTTACCCATGGTGCAGGACGCTGAAAAAGCGGCCGAGCGCGTGGCGCGTGAAGTCATGAATTCGCTGGGTGCACCGTTCAGCTTCAAGGGGCGCGAGTTGTGCCTGAGTAGCGCCATCGGTATTGCCGTGTTTCCCCAGCACGGTGACGATTCCCATACGCTGGCCAGTCATGCCGACAGTGCCATGTACCGCGCCAAGTGGAACTCCGCGCCGTTCCTGTTCTTCGAAACGGAAACGGATATTTCCGCGACCGAGCACCTGCAGTTCTCCGGCCAGTTGCACGGTGCGCTGGAGCGTGAAGAGTTTGAGTTGCACTACCAGCCGAAAATCGATCTGAACAGTGGTCGTATCTGTGGCGCCGAAGCCCTGTTGCGCTGGCAGCACCCCCAGCAGGGCCTGGTACTGCCCAAACGCTTTATTCCCGTGGCTGAACAGCTCGGCATGATTTCGCCCATCACCGACTGGGTGCTGGATACGGCGCTCGAACACAGCAGACACTGGAAGGCGGATGGTGAGTCAGTGGCGATCTCGATCAACGTGTCGGCGCGCTCTTTCCAGTCGCCAGGACTGATTTCACGTATCCGTCAGGCACTCGCCAAGGCTGGTGTCGATGGATCACAGCTCGAGGTGGAGATCACCGAGGATACGCTGATGTCCGATCTCGAACTGGGTGCGAGTATTCTGCAGGAGTTGAGCAGCCTGGGGGTTTCTATTGCCATCGATGATTTTGGCACCGGTTACTCGTCACTGTCGTACCTCAAACGGTTGCCGATCAATACGCTGAAGATCGACCAGTCCTTCCTGCAGGATATGGACAGCGATCCGCGTGATGCCGCTATTGTGCGTTCCATCATCGAACTGGGGCACAACCTCGATTGCAAGGTCGTCGCCGAAGGTGTTGAAGCGCAGGGCGTGCGAGAGCAGCTTAAACAGCTGGGCTGCGACCTGGTTCAGGGTTTCCACATCAGTAAACCGTTGCCGGATGCCGGCTTCCGGGAGTGGCTGTTGCGCGCCGCGCACTGAACCCGTCTATCCGCACCACCCAGCCAAGGTTCCGACGGCTGATTCGTCCCGATTTAGTCAAAACTCCGGCGCCCCCCAAATCGGTGCCAGCAACGCATTGTAAAACAACACAATATTTATCCTCCTAACCGTGGCATACGTCTTGCTACCCCTCAGTTTGAATGCATGAAGGGGATGGGCACATGGCACAGGAAGACGATCTGGATCTTGATGTAGACGGCGAGTTGGCAACGCCGAAATCGGGTTCCAGGAAAATGATAATTATTATCGTGCTGGTGGTGACGCTGCTGGCTATTTCAGCCACCGCAACACTGGTACTGACCGGGGTGATTGGCGGCGATGATGCCGCGGTCGCTGAGGAAGCCGGCGGAAAGGCCGCAGCGAAAGGTGGCAAGAAGACCAAGACCGCCAAGGTCAGGGTGCCGAAAGCACCACTCAGTTATGTTCCTCTGGATCCACCCTTCGTGGTGAATTTCAGCGGCGACACGGACGTACGGTTTTTGCAGGTGACTATCGAGGTGGGCACCCGCGATCCGGCCGTGGTCGAGCAGATCAAGGAACACCGCCCGGCAATCCGCAATAACCTGGTGTTCCTGCTCAAGGGGCAGGATCCCGTCGAACTCGATACCCGTGAAGGCATGGAGAAACTGCGCAAGGAAACCCTGGCCGCAGTTCAGGAAGTGCTGAAAGCGGAGACCGGCAAGCCCGGTGTCGAGGCTGTCTATTTCACCAGCTTCGTGATGCAGTAGGGCGCCGCGGTGAACGATCTTCTCTCCCAGGACGAAATCGACGCGCTGTTGCACGGCGTTTCCGGCGGTGACGTCGAGACCGAGACCGACGAAGACATTCCCGAAGGCGAGATTCGCGGTTACGACTTCGCCAGCCAGGACCGCATTGTTCGCGGTCGCATGCCGACGCTGGAGATGATCAACGAGCGTTTTGCCCGTTACTTCCGCATCAGTCTCTTTAACATGCTGCGCCGTGCCGGCGAGATCTCGGTATCCGGCGTGCAGATGCTCAAGTTTGCCGAGTATGTGCACAGTCTGTTTGTGCCGACCAGTCTGAACCTTGTCAGGGTGCATCCGCTGCGCGGCACGGCCCTGTTCGTACTGGAACCCAAGCTGGTGTTTGCACTGGTGGACAACTTTTTCGGCGGTGGTGGGCGTTTCCACACCAAGATCGAAGGCCGTGAATTTACCCCGACCGAACTGCGTGTCATCAATATGGTACTGGAGATCGCCTTCACGGACCTGATGCAGGCCTGGAAGCCGGTTATGGAGGTGAACTTTGAGTACCAGGGATCCGAGGTCAACCCGCATTTTGCCAATATCGTCAGCCCCACAGAGGTCGTCGTGGTTAATACCTTCCGGGTCGAACTGGATGGCGGTGGCGGCGACCTCCACGTCACCATGCCGTACTCCATGGTCGAACCGATCCGGGACCTGCTGGACGCCGGCGTTCAGAGTGACCGCTCTGACCGGGATGAACGCTGGACACGTTCTATCCGCGAGGAAATGAAGGAAGCAAAGGTAGCGCTGAGTTCGACGCTGCTGGAAACGTCACTGTCGCTGCGTGAAGTCAATGCGCTTCAGGCCGGCGACGTGATTCCTGTTGACCTGCCCGAACTGGTGACGCTGGAAGCGGAACAGACGCCGGTATTTCGTGGAAAGTTCGGCGTCCATAACGGTAGCCGGGCAATCAAGATCGTTAAGAAAATTATTCCTGATCGCATTGATCAGTGAGATTGGCAGCGGGAGAAGCCGATGAGTGAAGAAACAGAAAACCAGGAAACCGAAGCAACTGATGACTGGGCCGAAGCGATGGCCGAACAGGCGGTTGCAGGGGTTGAGGGCGAAGATGCGGCGGCGGCCGAGTTTGACAGCCTCGAAGACACCTCGGGCGGGCCAGCCGGGGATGAAGCCAATATGGATGTCATTCTCGATATTCCGGTCACCATCTCCATGGAAATCGGCCGTACCCACATCAGTATCCGCAACCTGCTGCAGCTGAACCAGGGCTCGGTCGTGGAGCTGGACAGACTGGCGGGCGAACCCATGGACGTGCTGGTCAACGGCACGCTGGTGGCGCACGGTGAGGTGGTTGTCGTCAACGAGAAATTCGGTATCCGCCTCACGGATGTCATCAGTCCCGCAGAAC
>CAYSRA010000046.1:0-20058 GCA_964433205.1 uncultured Thiohalobacter sp.
CTACGAAATCCGGGAGGACTGAATGGAGCGACCGAACCCGACGGCGGGCATGCGTCACATCGCGCTGTACGTGCGTGACCTGGAAGCGGCCGAGCGCTTTTATGTCGAGTTGCTGGGCATGCAGGTGGAGTGGCGACCGGATCCGGACAATGTCTACCTCACTTCGGGTAACGACAATCTCGCCCTGCACCGCGGCGATACCGCGCCGGCGCCGCAAGGTCAGTTGCTCGATCACATCGGTTTCATTCTGCGTACTGCCGATGATGTCGATGACTGGTATCGCTTCCTGAACGAAGCCGGGGTGGAGATGAAGTCGACGCCGCGCACCCACCGCGACGGCGCGCGCAGTTTCTATTGTGTCGGCCCGGAGCAGGTCGTCGTGCAGATGATCTACCATCCGCCGATTGCGGACCGCTAGGGTGCCGCCATGCCCGGACGTGCCATGAAGAAGATCAGGCTGGAAGGGTTCAACAACCTGACCAAGACCCTCAGCTTCAACATTTATGACATCTGCTATACCAGTTCGCGCGCTGACCGCCGCGAGTATATCCAGTACATCCACGACGCCTACAACGCCGAGCGTCTGACCCAGATCCTCACCGATGTGTGCAATATCATCGACGCCAACATCCTGAATATCGCGTGCCAGAACTACGATCCACAGGGCGCCAGCGTCACCATGCTGATCGCGGAGGACCAGGTGTGCGACCCGGACGTAAAGAACACCGAGTCGCCGGGCCCCTTGCCGGACGCGGTGGTTGGCCACCTCGACAAAAGTCATGTCACCGTGCACACCTATCCCGAGAGCCACCCGGACAACGGCATCAGTACCTTCCGGGTGGATATCGACGTATCGACGTGCGGGCGCATTTCGCCGCTGAAGGCGTTGAATTACCTGATCCACAGTTTCGAGTCCGATATCGTGATCATGGACTACCGGGTGCGTGGCTTCACCCGCGACGTGCGCGGTCGCAAGCACTTCATCGATCACAAGATCAATTCCATTCAGAATTTCCTGTCGCGCGACACACGTGAGCGCTACGACATGGTCGACGTGAACGTGTACCAGGAGAACATCTTTCACACCAAGATGCGGCTCAAGAACCTGGCGCTCGACGATTACCTGTTCGGGGTGGGCGTGGATGCACTGAGCGCCGCCGACAAGCGCCGCATCAGCCGCCAGGTCGAGCACGAGATCATGGAAATATTCTATGGTCGCAACCTGCCGAAACGCTGAGAGCGCCGTGTTGAATCCCGCACGCAAATCACCCACACTGGTGCCATGACAACACGACATTACACAGCCTTCGACCGCCTGGTGATGAACTTCGACCAGGCCCTGCGCACGCTGGCGGGCCGCCCGCTGGTGACCGAGCGCCCCGATCCGGCCGACAGCGTCGAGGAGGGCGAACTCAGCGAGACTGAAAAAACCGAATCGATGCGCCTGATGCGTGTCAACCATGCTGGCGAGGTGGCGGCGCAGGCCCTTTACCAGGGACAGGCGCTGACCGCGAAGCTGCCGGAAGTACGCGACCGCATGGAGCGCGCCGCCGCCGAGGAGAACGACCACCTCCACTGGTGCGAGAAGCGCGTGCACGCGCTGGACGGCCACCTGAGCTACCTCAACCCGCTGTGGTACACCGGTTCCTTCGCCATCGGCGCCACCGCCGGCCTGATCGGCGACAAGTGGAGTCTGGGGTTTGTCGCCGAGACCGAGCGACAGGTCATCGAACACCTTGATGAGCACCTGAAGAAAATGTCGCCCAACGACCGCAAGAGCCGCGCGGTGATCGAGCAAATGAAGGTCGACGAGGCACACCACGGCGACATGGCGAAGGCCGCCGGCGGCGCCGAACTGCCCGCGCCGGTCAGGGCGCTGATGCAGGTGACTTCGAAAGTCATGACCGGTACGGCGTACTGGTTGTAGGCGACCACCCTATGTCCATTCGCAGCTTCGAAGGCCATACCCCCGTGCTGGGTGCCGGCGTCTATGTCGATGAGCAGGCGCTGGTGGCCGGCCGTGTCGAGATCGGTGACGACAGTTCCATCTGGCCGATGAGTGTGGTGCGCGGGGATATCAACACGATCCGCATCGGCGCGCGCACCAATATTCAGGACGGTTCGGTATTGCACGTAACCCATGACAGCGAATACGCCCCGGGCGGCCAGGCGCTGATCATCGGCGACGAGGTGACGGTTGGCCACAAGGTCGTTCTGCACGCTTGCACGGTGGAGGATCGCTGCCTGATCGGTATGGGTGCGGTGGTGCTGGATGGCGCGCTGATTCGCTCGGGGGCGATGGTCGGTGCCGGTGCGCTGGTGACGCCGGGCAAGGAACTTGAAGGCGGCTACCTGTACGTCGGTTCGCCGGCGCGCCGCCAGCGTGAACTGACGGAACAGGAGAAGGCGTTTCTGGGTTATTCAGCCGAGCACTATGTGGCGCTCAAGAACCGCTGGATGGCCTGAGCCGGTTTGCGCCGGGTCAGGCCTGTGCGGATCAGCGCTTCATTGAATCGAAGAACTCGTCGTTGGTCTTGACGCTCTTGAGGCGGTCGAGCAGGAATTCCATGGCCGCCAGTTCGTCCATCGGGTGCAGCAGTTTGCGCAGTATCCAGATCTTCTGCAGTTCGTCCGGTTTGGTCAGCAACTCCTCGCGACGCGTGCCGGAACGGTTGATGTTGATGGCCGGGTAGACGCGTTTCTCGGCGATCTTCCGGTCCAGGTGGATCTCCATGTTGCCGGTGCCCTTGAACTCCTCGTAGATCACATCGTCCATGCGCGAACCGGTTTCCACCAGCGCGGTGGCGATAATGGTCAGCGAACCACCTTCCTCAATGTTACGCGCCGCACCGAAGAAGCGCTTCGGGCGGTGCAGGGCATTGGCATCGACACCACCGGTCAGCACCTTGCCGGAGGACGGCACCACGGTGTTATAGGCACGGCCGAGGCGGGTGATGGAGTCCAGCAGGATGACCACGTCACGCTTGTGTTCGACCAGCCGCTTGGCCTTTTCGATAACCATTTCGGCAACCTGAACGTGGCGGCTGGCCGGTTCGTCGAAGGTCGACGATACGACTTCGCCGCGCACCGAGCGCGCCATTTCCGTGACTTCCTCCGGGCGCTCGTCGATCAGCAGTACGATCAGGTAGCACTCGGGGTGATTGCTGGTGATGCTCTGCGCGATGTTCTGCAGCAGCATGGTTTTACCGGCTTTCGGTGGCGACACGATCAGGCCGCGCTGGCCCTTGCCGATCGGGGCGGCCAGGTCGATGACACGCGCGGTGATGTCTTCGGTGCTGCCGTTGCCCACTTCCAGCTTCAGTCGCTCGTTCGGGTGCAGCGGCGTGAGGTTCTCGAACAGCACCTTGCCCTTGGCATTCTCGGGTTTTTCGTAGTTGATCTCGTTGACTTTCAGTAGCGCAAAGTAACGTTCGCCCTCTTTCGGGGGGCGGATTTTTCCGGAAACCGTGTCCCCGGTGCGCAGGCCGAAGCGGCGGATCTGACTGGGCGAGACATAGATGTCATCCGGGCCGGCAAGGTAGGAACTGTCCGCCGAGCGCAGGAAGCCGAAACCGTCCTGGAGTATTTCCAGCACGCCGTCGCCGAAGATGTCCTCACCGCTCTTGGCGTGTGATTTCAGGATCGAGAAGATGACATCCTGTTTGCGCGAGCGCGTACCCTCGATGCCCATGCTCTGGGCGATCTTGATGAGTTCGGAAGCGGGTTTCTGTTTGAGTTCGGTAAGATTCATAAGCATTTTTAGTCGTTTGGGGTTGCTGGAAAGGCGCCGCTGAAAGAAAGGCAACGGCGGTTAACGGCACATTGCTGTTGCAGCAATGTCGTCGAGATGATTCAGGTCTTGCGTTCGGGTCACATACTCCGGTTGCTGAGCAACATGCCACCGATCGGCAGCTGCATTACAGGTTCGTATCAATGAAGGCGGTCAACTGTGACTTCGACAGCGCGCCAACCTTGGTGGCTTCCACATTGCCATCCTTGAACAGCATCAGGGTCGGGATGCCGCGGATACCGTACTTGGGTGGTGTCTGCGGGTTGTCATCGATGTTCAGTTTGGCGATCTTGATCTTGCCTTCGTATTCGTCAGCAATTTCAGTCAGGATCGGCGCGATCATCTTGCAGGGGCCGCACCATTCCGCCCAGTAATCCACCAGCACCGGCTTGGGTGAATCAAGAACTTCGTTCTGAAAGGATTCGTCAGTTAAATAAACGATATTATCGCTCACGCTTTGGGCCTCCTGACCACGAAACTATAATTACGATGAATACAATCGGGGGTGTCGAATTTGAATGGGTCTGTTCAGACGACTTCGCTGCGGTGCGGGAGGGTGTCAGTCAACCGATTCCGTGTCGATAGCTGGCCGTCCGCTGTGCAGTAAAACCAATTTCAGCCCAAAAACCGTTAGATTGCAAGCCCAAATCCGGGATAAACGTGAATAAATTCGTTATGCTCCCTGTCCATGACACAGAATCACTTGAGCGAAATCCTGTTTAGCAGCTTCGAGTTGCCCGATACACTGGTCCAAGGTATTGAGGAGGCGGGCTTTTTAGCCTGCACCCCGATCCAGGAGAAAACCCTGCCACTGACCCTGAAAGGCCAGGACGTTGCCGGTCAGGCGCAAACCGGCACCGGCAAGACGGCGGCGTTCCTGATTGCGACCTTCAATCATCTGCTGGTCAATCCGGCGCCGGAAGGTCGCAAGCCGACCCAGGCCAGGGCGTTGATACTGGCGCCGACGCGGGAGCTGGCGATACAGATTCATCGTGACGCAATGATACTCGGGCAACATACCGGTTTGCGTCTGGGTATCGCCTATGGCGGTACCGACTACGATATCCAGCGCAAGCATATCTCGGAAGGGGTTGACGTGCTGATCGGTACGCCGGGCCGCATTATCGACTACTTCAAGCAACACGTGTTCGACCTGAAACTGGCGCAGGTCGTGGTGCTGGACGAGGCGGACCGGATGTTCGATCTTGGTTTCATTAAGGATGTGCGTTATTTGTTGCGCCACTGCCCGCCGCCGGAACAGCGCCTGGGCCTGTTGTTCTCCGCCACCATGTCGTTACGCGTCAACGAACTGGCCTACGAGCACATGAACAACCCGCAGGTGGTGAAGGTCGAGGCGGAACAGGTGACAGCCGAGCGGGTCAGGCAGGTGCTGTATCACACTGCCAACGACGAGAAGATCCCGTTGTTGCTGGGGCTGATGAACCGTATCGGCGCGACGCGTTCCATCGTGTTCGTGAACACCAAGCGTGATGCCGAGAAGGTCTGGAGCTATCTGGAGGGTAATGACCACAAGGCAGCGATTCTTTCCGGCGATGTGCCGCAGAAGAAACGTCAGACGCTGCTGAAGAAATTCCAGGACGGTGAACTGGCGGTGCTGGTGGCAACGGATGTGGCGGCGCGCGGACTGCATATTCCGGATGTCAGCCACGTGTTCAACTACGATCTGCCGCAGGATGCGGAGGACTATGTGCATCGCATCGGCCGAACCGCCCGGCTCGGGGCCGAGGGTGATGCCATTACCTTTGCTTGTGAACGCTTTGTTTACTCGCTGCCGGAAATCGAGGCCTATATCGGACACAGTATTCCCGTCGAGCAGGTTACGGATGATATGCTGGCCAAACCGAAGCCGCCGGTAAAGCGGCCGCGACACAAGGCCCCGCCAGGACGCGGGCAGCGCGGCGGTCGCGACGGGCGGGGGTCGTCCGGCCGGGGAGGCGGGCGACGCCGTTCCGCGTCCTGAGTGCCATAGCCGGGATTATTACCGCGAACTGTCCGGCGGTTATCCAGGACAAAATTAGGCTAGAATCCGAAATACCGATAAAATTAAGTCAATTAGCTGCTATCGTTTAAGTTCTTTGCCAGCCGGCCGCGGTTAATTGTTCAGGAATATTGTGAAGCTATAAATCCGATGGTAAGTCTCGCGCTCCCACAGCAAGCGTTTCAGCACCTGCTTCGTGCCGGCCAGCTATCGGTTTTACCTAAAATAATCAATGGGTTGCTGGTAATATGGTTGGCCTGGCAAGCAGCGGCGCTGACCTGGTTGGTGCTGCCGTCGCCGGCTGTCGAAGAGAGCGCAGTGCTGGAGCCGGACCGGCAGCCGGTCCAGCGCAAGCCGGCCGCTTTTGACGAAAGGCAGCTGGCGGGCTGGCATTTGTTTGGCGAAGCGGCGCAACAGTCCGTGGAAAAAAGGGTGACGCCGCTCGACGCGCCGGAAACACGGCTCAGGCTGACCCTGAAAGGTGTCTTTGCCAGCGACCAGAAAGCCGCTGGCTGGGCGATTATTGCGGACCCGAAAGGCAAGGAAGACAGTTATTCGATCGGTGACCCGCTGCCCGGCGGTGCGCGGTTGGCCGAAATTTATCCTGACCGTATTATCCTCGAACGAAACGGGCGCTTTGAAACGCTGAAACTGCCGAAGAAACGCAGCAACCCGGCGGCGCGGTCGGTCAGTCACCGCAATGCGACGCGTCTGGATAACAAGGCACGCGCGGCGGCATTTAACAGGTACCGCAACGAGATCAAACAAAATCCGTCGTCGTTTCTGAACTATGTGCGCGCCACGCCGGCCCGGCAGAATGGAAGGTTTATCGGCTTCCGCTTACAGGCAGGAAAGCAGCGCGGCGCACTCAAGGAACTCGGACTGAAGCCGGGTGATATTGTGACATCGATCAACGGGGTAAAGATCGATGCGCCGGCAAAAGGAATGAAGGCCATGCAGGCGCTGGGCGAGGGAGATTCGGTCAACGTCACCCTGCTACGGGGCGGGCAGGAAGTATCCGTTAATTTGACATTGCCGACATCGACGCGGTGAGTGGGAGCAAAAGAGTGGTGGACGGGCTGACAAACAGACAAACGCGATGGCGGAACGCGCTGCTGGCGCTGTGCCTGCTATGGATGGCTCCATTGGTTGCGCAGACCATCACCCTCAACCTCAAGGGTGCCGATATCAATGCCCTGATCAGTACAGTGGCCGAGGTGACCGGCAAGAACTTCATCGTCGACCCCCGCGTCAAGGGCAAGGTCACTGTCATTTCCTCGCGCCCCATGGACCGCGATGAGGTCTACCAGGTGTTTCTGTCGATTCTCAAGGTGCACGGGTTTGCGGCGGTGCCGAGCGGGGAGGTGATCAAGATTGTCCCGGACGTCAGCGCCAAGCAGGACAGCATCCCCAATGCCAGCGACAAGCACCCGGGGCATGGCGACGAAATGGTCACGCGGGTGATACAGGTCGACAACGTGGCGGCGGCACAGTTGGTGCCTATCCTGCGCCCGCTGGTGCCTCAGCAGGGACACCTGGCCGCCTACCCGACGACCAATGTACTGATAATTTCCGATCGTGCGGAAAATGTCTCGCGGCTGGTCAGCATTATCCGTCGCATCGACAAGGTCAGCGACAGTGAAATTGAAGTGATACGCCTTGAACATGCGTCTGCTACCGAAGTGGTGCGGGTGCTGAATGCCATCAGTCGCGGTGCACCGGGGCAGGCCAAGGGTGCGCCGGGTAGTGGGCAGACCCTGGTTGCAGACGAACGTACCAACAGTGTACTTCTGGGCGGCGACCGTTCCAGCCGCCTGCGCTTGCGCGCCATTATTTCTCACCTGGATACGCCGCTGGAACGGGGTGGTAATACCAAGGTGCTTTACCTCAAGTACGCCAAGGCCGCAGATCTCGTTGATACCTTGCGCGGGGTCGGCAAGATCCAGGGCGAGAAGGCGAAGGGCAAGAGCGCCGCACAGTCCAACATCGACAAGCAGCTGGATATTCAGGCGGACGAGGCCACCAATGCGCTGGTCATCACGGCGCCACCCGCGCTGATGCGCTCCCTGGAGGCCGTCATCCGACAACTGGATATCCGTCGCTCGCAGGTCCTGGTCGATGCCATTATTGCCGAGGTGAGCGAGTTGAAAGCGCGCGAGCTGGGTGTGCAGTGGGCATTCGACGGCATCAACAGTAACGGTGCGCCGGTCGGCGGCACCACCTTTGATAATGTCGGTACTTCCGCGATATCGATACTGGGCGGCATTGCCTCGGGTACACTGCCTCCCCTTTCCAGCGGACTGGCGCTCGGCGGCGGTAGCGTGACGGACGGTGGGCGGCTCAAGTGGGGCGCCGTGTTGCAGGCGCTGGCAGCGGATACCGATACCAATATCCTGTCCACCCCGTCCATTACCACACTGGATAATGAAGAGGCGGAAATTGTCGTCGGTCAGAACGTCCCCTTTGTGACAGGCTCGTTCACCAATACCGCCGGCGCTGGCGCGGGTAACACCGTCAATCCGTTCCAGACCATCCAGCGTCAGGATGTGGGTATTACGCTCAGGGTCACGCCCCAGATCAACGAGGGCGATGCGATCATGATGGCGATCGAGCAGGAAATCTCTTCGATCTCGAACAGCGCCGGTGCCGCCGACATCATCACCGACAAGCGCTCCATAAAGACCAATGTGCTGATCGGTGACGGACAGGTTCTTGTGCTGGGCGGTCTGATCGAGGACCAGGTAAGGGAGACCGAACAGAAGGTGCCGCTGCTTGGTGATCTGCCGGTTCTGGGTGCATTGTTCCGCGCGACCGGCACCCAGCGCGACAAGCGTAATCTCATGGTCTTTATCCGTCCCCTGATACTCCGGGACGACAGTTCCACGAATCGCTACACAGCCGGCAAATATAACCTGCTGCGCGCCCGCCAGTTTGAGCTGCACGAAGAACGAGTGCCACTGATGCCGGGCGAAACAATGCCGAGGCTGCCTCAGTTCGACAAGTTCCTGGAATTGCCGCCGCCGTTCGAGTCCCCGGACGACAAGGCGCCGGCAACCGACGGGGCTGGCTCCGATCAAGATGGCTGAAACGGAACTCGATAGCACCATTGCCGAAGCCGGGGAGCAAACGGCTGTCAACCGTAGCCGGCGGCCGGCGTTCGGTTTTGCCAAGCGCCACGGTGTGCTGGTGTCAGAGCTCGGTGATGACCATGCGACGGTGATGCTGCGCCCCGGCGTCGATCCCCAGGCGCTGATCGAAGTGCGGCGCCTGGTGGGTTGCCCGCTCAGGTTGCAGGAGATCAGCGAGGAACAGTTCGATGCGCTGCTTGCGACGTCCTACGAACAGGGCTCCAACGAAGCCATGCAGATGATGGAGGATCTGGGCGAAGACCTGGATCTTTTCACCGTCGCCCAGGCGCTGCCTGAAACCGAAGACCTGCTGGAAAGCGAGGACGATGCGCCGATCATTCGCCTGATCAATGCGCTGCTCACCGAGGCGGTCAAGGAAAACGCTTCCGATATCCATATCGAACCCTTTGAAAACCGGCTGGTGGTGCGCTTCCGCGTGGACGGTGTATTACGCGAGGTGCTGCAGCCGCAGCGCGTGCTGGCGCCGCTGCTGGTGTCGCGCATCAAGGTGATGGCGAAGCTCGACATCGCCGAGAAACGCCTGCCGCAGGACGGCCGTATTTCCCTGCGCGTGGCAGGCCGGGCCGTCGACGTACGTGTTTCCACGCTGCCGTCCGGGCACGGTGAGCGGGTGGTATTGCGGTTGCTCGACAAGCAGGCCGGACGTCTCGATCTTGCTCATCTGGGTATGGCCGAGGATGCGCAGAAGCGCATGGATCAGCTGATCCGCCGGCCCCACGGTATCGTGCTGGTGACCGGACCGACCGGTTCCGGCAAGACCACCACGCTGTACGCGGCGCTGGCGCGACTGAACGATAACCGTCGCAATATCATGACCGTGGAAGACCCGATCGAATACTACCTTGACGGCATCGGCCAGACCCAGGTCAATACCAAGGTCGAGATGAGTTTTGCGCGTGGTCTGCGCGCCATTCTGCGCCAGGATCCTGATGTGGTCATGGTCGGCGAAATACGTGACCTGGAAACGGCAGAGATTGCCGTCCAGGCCAGTCTCACCGGTCACCTGGTGTTCTCCACGCTGCATACCAACAGCGCCGTCGGCGCGGTAACGCGTTTGCGTGATATGGGCGTAGAGCCGTTTCTGTTGTCATCCAGTCTTGTTGGCGTGCTGGCGCAGCGCCTGGTGCGGGTGCTGTGTGACCACTGCAAGGAGGCCTACACGGCCTCGGCCACTGACTGTGAATTGATTGGCGTCGATGTCGATAATCCGCCGACGTTGTATCGCCCGACAGGCTGTTCCGAGTGCAACCATCTCGGCTACCGGGGGCGCACAGGCATCTACGAACTGATTGAGGTCGACGACGATATCCGTACTGCCATCCACGACGGTGCCGGCGAGCAGAAGCTGGAGGCACTGGCACGCCGTCACTCCGGCAGTATTCGCCAGGATGGCTGGCGGCGCGTGCTGGCGGGAACTACGTCGGTCGAGGAAGTGCTGCGCGTGAGTCGCGAAGGCTGACCGGGCGGCGATACCATGGGTGCATTCGAATACGTTGCGCTGGATGCCAGCGGCAAGGAAAAAAAAGGCGTGCTGGAAGGTGATACGCCGCGCCAGATTCGCCAGCAGTTGCGCGACCAGGGGCTGACGCCGCTGGATGTGCAGGAAGCCAGCCAGCGCGAGAGCAAATCGGCGTCCCGGCGTCCCGGTGGCGGGTTGCGGCGCGGTATCAGCGCAACCGATCTTTCCCTGATCACCCGCCAGCTGGCGACGCTGGTGAAATCCGGCCTGCCGCTGGAAGAGGCTCTGCAGGCCGCTGCCCAGCAGAACGAAAAGGCGCGCCTGAAAAGCATGTTGCTGGCGGTCCGCGCGCGGGTCATGGAAGGCCATACGCTGGCCACCGGGCTGGGCGATTTCCCGCACGTATTCCCCGAGTTGTATCGCACCACGGTGTCGGCCGGTGAACAGTCCGGTCACCTCGACGTGGTGCTGGAGCGGCTAGCCGACTACACCGAGAATCGCCAGCAGATGCAGCAGAAAATCCAGCTGGCCCTGTTCTATCCGGCCATGCTGACGCTGGTGGCGGTGCTGGTTGTGGTGGGCCTGATGACCTACGTGGTACCGCAGGTGGTGCAGGTGTTCGAGAACATCGGCCAGGAGCTGCCGCCCCTGACCCGTGGCCTGATCGCTGTCAGCGACTTCATGCGCAGTTACGGCCTGTTCCTGCTGTTTCTCATTGGTGCCGGTATTGCGGGCATGGGCTGGTTGTTGCGCAAGGACGCCCCCAAACGCCGTTTCCACGAGATGTTGCTCAAGCTGCCCCTGATCGGGCGGCTGGAGCGAGGCGTCAATGCCGGGCGTTTTGCGCGCACCTTCAGTATCGTTACGGCCAGTGGCGTGCCGGTGCTGGACGGGTTGCGCATTGCCGCGGAAGTGATGTCCAACGTGCCGATGCGCGAAGCGGTCGAGGACGCGGCGCGCAAGGTGAGTGAAGGGGCGAGCATATCCGCCGCGCTGGAAAGCAGCGGCTACTTCCCGCCGATGACGGTGCACCTGATCGCCAGTGGCGAGTCCAGCGGCCGGCTGGAAGAGATGCTGGAACGCGCCGCCATCAACCAGGAGCGCGAAATCGAAACGCTGATTTCAGCGGTAATGGGCCTGTTCGAACCGATTCTGATCCTGCTGATGGGTGGCGTGGTGCTGGTTATCGTGCTGGCTATCCTGCTACCGATCTTCAACCTCAACGAACTCGTCGCCTGACGGTCAGTGGAAGTCCCGCGAGGGGATATCCAGTCGCCCCAGCAACTGGCTGTGATCTTTCAGCCGTTGTGCCACCAGGTGTACAACATCGCCTTCGCGCTGCATTTCGCCTTCCACGGCGAGCAGGCTGGCGCACAGCACGGTGCGTCGTTGTCGTTGCGCCAGTGCCGGCCAGACGATGACCTGGGTGACGCCGGTTTCATCTTCCAGTGTGAGAAAGATCACGCCTGATGCATTGCCGGGGCTTTGTCGGCCGGTGACCAGCCCGCCGGTGCGTACCCGGCTGCCATGGGGCTGCTCGCGCAGTTGTGCCGCGGTACACAGGCCGGCGCGCTCCAGCCTGTCGCGCAACAGTGCCAGCGGGTGCCGGCCCAGGCTCAACCCCAGACTGGTGTGGTCGGCAATCAGATTTTCCCCTTCGGAAGGCGCGCGCAGCAGCGGTGCAGCCTCCGGGATGCGGGTGTCGGACAGCAGCGGCGTGTCGGTTTCGATGGCGGCGCAGGCCCAGCGTGCGCGATGGCGATGGCCGGCCAGCGAAGCCAGTGCGTCGGCCGCCGCCAGGGCTTCCATGTCGCCGCGGTCGAGGCGGGCGCGCCGGGCCAGATCGGTGACATCGCGGAAGCTGCGTTGCCGGCGTGCATCCACCAGTCGTTGTGCGCCTGCGTGTGACAGACCTTTTACCCGACAAAGGCCAAGTCTCAGCAATGGACGCTCCGGTTTTGCTGCGGTGCCTTGCGCGCCGGCCCGGGGTTTCATGTCACCCTGCAAGGTGTCGGACTCCAGCGTGTTTTCCCGGTCACTGTGGAGTACATCCACCGGCAGCACTTCACCGCCGTGCCGGCGCAGGTCGTCGATCAGTTGCCGCGGGCTGTAGAAGCCCATTGGCTGGCTGTTGAGCAGTGCGCAGGTGAAGGCTTCCGGGTAGTGACATTTCAGCCAGGCGGAGACGTACACCAGCAGCGCAAAACTGGCGGCGTGTGACTCGGGAAAGCCGTATTCGCCAAAGCCCAGAATCTGCCGGAAGATGCGCTGCGCAAAGTCACGTGAGTAACCGCGTGCCCGCATGCCGTCGATCAGCCGTTGTTCGAATGCCATAATCCGGCCGTGTTTGCGCCAGCTCGCCATGGAGCGCCGCAACTGGTCGGCCTCGCCGGGTGTAAACCCGGCCGCGACCACCGCCAGCTTGATGACCTGTTCCTGGAAGATGGGGATACCCAGTGTGCGTTCCAGCACACCGCGCACTTCGGGTGACGGGTAGGTGACCGCTTCCAGGCCCTGGCGGCGGCGCAGGTAGGGGTGCACCATGTCGCCCTGGATAGGTCCGGGGCGCACGATGGCAACCTCGATGACCAGGTCGTAGAAACAGGCCGGGCGCAGCCGCGGCAGCATGGACATCTGCGCGCGCGATTCGACCTGGAACACGCCCACGGTGTCGGCGCGCGAAATCATGTCGTACACGCGCGGATCTTCGGGCGGAATATCGGCCAGTGTCAGGCGCCGGCCGATCTGTGTGCTGACCAGGTCCAGGCAACGGCGGATAGCGCTGAGCATGCCCAGCGCCAGACAGTCGATTTTCAGCAGCCCAAGCGCATCGAGGTCGTCCTTGTCCCACTGGATGATGGTACGTTCCGGCATGGCGGCGTTCTCCACCGGTACCATGCGGTTCAGTGCGCGCCGGGCGATGACAAAACCGCCGACGTGCTGTGACAGGTGGCGTGGAAAGCCGGTGAGTGCTTCGGCCAGTTGCATCAGCCGCCGGATCATCGGGTTGTCCGGGTCGAAACCGGCTTCGCGGATGCCGGTGTTGGTATCCTTCGGGCGGGTGCGGGCGTACAGGTTACCGGCCAGCCGATCGAGCTGGTCCGGATCCAGGCCCAGTGCCTTGCCGATGTCGCGCAATGCGCTGCGCGGGCGGTAGTGAATGACCGTGGCCGCCAGTGCCGCGCGGTCACGGCCGTACTTGCGGTAGATGTACTGGATGACCTCCTCACGGCGCTGGTGCTCGAAATCCACATCGATATCCGGTGGCTCGTTGCGCTGTTTTGAAATAAAGCGTTCGAACAGGGTGTCGATGCGCGCCGGGTCGACTTCGGTAATACCGAGGCAGTAGCACACCGCCGAGTTGGCCGCCGAGCCGCGCCCCTGGCAGAGGATATCGCGCGACCGGGCGAAGGCCACGATGTCGTGTACGGTCAGGAAATAGGGTTCGTAGTGCAGTTCGCCGATCAGTGTCAGTTCGTGGTCGATCAATGCCCGCACCTTGTCAGGGATACCCTGTGGCCAGCGCTGTTGCGCTCCCTGTTCGGTCAGGCGGCGCAGCCAGTCTGCCGGGGTGTGGCCTTCCGGTACCAGTTCGTCGGGATACTCGTAGCGCAGTTCGTCCAGCGAGAACCGGCAGCGTTCGGCGACGCGTAGCGTTTCTTCCAGCAGCTCACGCGGGTACAGGCGCGCCAGCAGTTCGCGCGGGCGCAGGCAGTGTTCGCCGTTGGGGTGCAGGGCAAAGCCGCAGTCCTGTACACGCTGACCGAGGCGAATGGCGGTCAGGCAGTCCTGCAGGGGGCGGCGGGTGCGGTCGTGCATGAGTATTTCGCCACAGGCGAGTACGGGTAGATTGTATTGCCTGCCAAGTTGCAGGGTATTATCGAACTGTTGCCGGTCATCGCTGTCCAGGGTACGTGTAACACCCAGCCAGGCGCGCTGTGGAAATGCGTTTTTCAGCCACTCGACTATAGTATGTAGGTCAACCGAACGACATTGCGTTGCTCGCACCCAGATCGCCAGGCAGTGGTCAGCAAGCCTTGAGATGTCATCGCGGTCTATGTGATAGTTCCCCTTGTCTGCACGTTGCCGTGCATGGCTGATCAGTTCCGACAGGTTGCCGTAGCCTTCCCGGTTCGTGGCGAGCAGCAGCAGGTGCATGCCGTCGCCGAGCCGGAACAGGCTGCCGATGATCAGTGCAATACCGGAATGTTTTGCCGCCAGATGGGCGCGTACCACACCGGCCAGCGAACACTCGTCGGTAATGGCGAGCGCCTGGTAGCCGAGTGTCTGTGCTCGCTCCACCAGTTCCTCCGGGTGTGATGCGCCACGCAGGAAGCTGAAGTTGCTCAGGCAGAACAGTTCGGCGTAGTCGGGTTCAGCGGTGTCTGGCATGTGGTTTTCTGAATACTGTAGTTATATACAGTATATGTTTTTACGGGGCTGGATAAAAGCGGGCGCGTGGCGTCAGGAAGTTAACAGGAATAATCATGAAACCGGGAATACGTATCTGGCTGGGCGATGACGGTATTATGCGGGTCGAGTACCCGCGCGACTGCTGTCTGACGCTCGAAGACGTGCAGGAGCTGAATCGCCGCCACCGGGAGATCAGCGTCAGGCGCCGGCCCCTGCTCAACTATGCCGAGTCGGTTGCCGCGGCCGAGTACGAGGCGCAGCAGTTTGCGTCGAGCCAGGAAGTCGTGGAGGTGGTCAGTGCGCTTGCGATCATCGTCAAATCGTTTTTTACTCGCGCCATGGCGGATATTTTTATGCGCTTCAGCAGGCCCCCTTACCCGACGCGGGTGTTTACCAACGAGACCGATGCGCTGGCATGGCTCGAGACCTACCGTGAGCAAATAGACGAGGACAACGATGAGCGCGGGGAAAGCGCCTGACACGCATCCCGCATCGCAGTACCGGCTCGATGCGTTGCTGGAGGAAGTGCGCGCCTGCCGGGCCTGCGCGGGTGAACTGCCGTTTGAGCCGCGCCCGGTGCTGCGCGCCAGTACCTCGGCGCGCCTGCTGATTGTCGGCCAGGCGCCCGGTACCCGCGTGCATGAAACCGGCATCCCCTGGAACGACCCGAGCGGCGACCGGTTGCGGGACTGGCTGGGTATGGATCGCGAATTTTTCTATGATGAACGCCATATCGCCATCATCCCCATGGGGTTCTGTTACCCGGGGCGCGGCAAGTCGGGCGACCTGCCGCCGCGCGCCGAGTGCGCCGCCTTGTGGCGGGAGCGGCTGCTGGAGTGTCTGCCGAACATTGAGCTCACCCTGCTGGTGGGGCGTTACGCCCAGCAATATCATCTGCCGCATGCCGGCAAGAGCGTAACCGGCACCGTGCAGCGCTGGCGTGAACTCCTGCCGGCGGTGTTGCCCACCCCCCATCCTTCGCCCCGCAACCAGCTATGGCTGAGGCGTAACCCCTGGTTCGAGGCAGAACTGGTGCCGGCGTTGCGGCGGCGGGTTCGCGAGTTGTTTCCACAGCTTCCGGCTCCATCCGGGTAGCAGTTTTCACCCGTACGGGGATATTTCCCGATCACCCGGCAGGGTAAATTGGTGGCACATGCCCTATTATGTGCGCCATGGAAGAGAAAGAGACGCTGCTGGAATTCCCCTGCGACTTCCCGCTCAAGGTGATGGGCAAGGCCGACTCCGGCTTCGAGGCCCGGGCGTTGGATATCGTTCGCCGCCATGTGACGGATTTTAAAGATGAAAATCTGCGTATCGTGGCCAGTGGCAAGGGCAATTACCTGTCCGCCACGTTCCTGATTCGTGCCACCAGCAAGGCGCAGCTGGACGCCCTGTACCGCGAGTTGACTGCGTCGGAAGATATGTTGATGGTGCTGTAGCGCCGATGTCGGTCGAATTTTTCATGCGAAACAGGCGGCGGGCGTTCCGGCGATGAGCACAGTCCGCGCGACAGGCGGGGTGGGTGGGCGCGCCGCCGGTCCGGCATCGTCCGCGCCGGCGATCAGCCGGCTTGGCCTGTGCGATTACGCGCCGGTATGGCGGCGCATGCAGACGCATACCGAAAACCGCAGCGGCCCGGCGGACGATGCCATCTGGTTGCTGGAACACCGGCCGGTGTTCACGCTGGGCATGAACGGCAAGCCCGAGCACCTGTTGACGCCGGGCGACATTCCCGTGGTTAAGGTGGACCGCGGCGGCCAGGTAACCTACCACGGGCCGGGCCAGCTGGTGGCCTACCCGTTGCTCGATCTGCGCGCCCGGAATATCGGCATACGGGCGCTGGTGCAATTGCTGGAGCAGTCGGTGATCGACTGGCTGCAAACGCAGGGTATCACCGCGCGGGCGCGCCGCGATGCGCCGGGCGTGTACGTGGACGGTGCCAAGATCGCCGCGCTCGGTTTGCGCGTGAAGCGGGGTTGCAGCTACCACGGGCTGAGCTTCAACGTGGACATGGACCTGGAGCCCTTTTCGCGCATCAACCCCTGCGGCTATGCAGGGCTCAAAGTGACGCAGTTGCGCGACCTCGGCATCGCGAGCAGTGTCGAGGCGGTGGCACAGGACTGGCTGCCCGGCCTGCTGGCGCGGCTGGAACAGGCCGCGAAACGTGAATCATGAACCTTTTATCGAGTTAACAACATGTCAGACCAACAGCCCAAACATCAGCGCGGTGCAGCCAAGACCTCGCGTATTCCGATCAAGGTCGAGGTGACCGCGCGGCCGATGCGCAAGCCGGCCTGGATTCGCGCCAAATCGCCGGCCGGGCCGGAAGTGCAGCGTTTGAAAAGCGTGCTGCGCGCACAGCGTCTGCACACGGTGTGCGAGGAAGCCGCGTGCCCGAACCTGGGGGAGTGCTTCACCCACGGCACCGCCACCTTCATGATCATGGGCGACATCTGCACGCGGCGTTGTCCGTTCTGCGACGTGGCGCACGGGCGTCCCGATCCGCTCGACGCCGACGAGCCGCGCCACCTCGCCGAGACCATCGAAGCGATGGGGTTGCGCTACGTGGTGGTGACTTCGGTCGATCGCGATGATCTCCGTGACGGCGGTGCGGCTCATTTTGTCAGTTGCATCCAGGCCGTTCGCGAACGTAATCCGGACACCCGCATCGAGATCCTGGTACCGGATTTCCGCGGCCGTATGGATCGTGCGCTGGACATCCTGCGCCAGGCGCCGCCGGACGTATTCAACCATAACCTGGAGACGGTGCCGCGCCTGTACAGGAAAGCGCGCCCCGGTTCCGACTACCCGTGGTCACTGACCCTGCTGAAAACCTTCAAACAGGAACACGAAGGTGTGCCGACCAAGTCCGGCCTGATGCTGGGGCTGGGCGAGACGCTCGAAGAAGTCGAACAGGTGATGCGCGACATGCGCGAGCACGACGTCGACATGCTCACCCTCGGGCAGTATCTGCAGCCGAGTAAACACCACCTGCCGGTCGATCGCTTCGTGCATCCCGACGAGTTCGACCGCCTGCGCGAAATCGGCGAGGCGATGGGCTTCAGCCAGGTCGCCAGCGGACCGATGGTGCGTTCCTCCTATCATGCAGACCAGCAGGCCGCAGGCGTACTCTGACCGGAAGACGTGTACGACATTCCTCTGTTGATCGTTCCATGATCCATCTGCTCGCCGCCATCACGCCGCACGGCTTTGGCCATGCGGCGCAACTGGCGCCGGTGCTGAACGCGCTGCGCCGCCGAGTGCCGGATATTGCGTTGACCCTGGTCACGACATTGCCCGAGTCGTTCCTGCGCGAACGGGTCGAGGGGGAGTTCCGGTATGTCGAGCATGCGTCCGACTTCGGGCTGGTGATGCACTCTGCGCTGGCGATCGACCTCGACGCCAGTGCAGAACGTTATCGTGCGCTGCACGAACACTGGGAATCACAGGTCGATGACGAGGCAAGGTTTCTCGAAGCGCAGCAAGCTGACCTGGTGCTCGCGGACGTCCCCTACCTGACATTGGCCGGCGCCGAGCGGGTGGGGGTGCCCGCGTTTGCGCTCTGTTCACTGAACTGGGCGGATATTTATCGCCATTATTTTCGGGACCGGCCGGAAGGCGCGCGCGTGCTGGCACAGATGGAAGCGGCCTATGCCAGTGCGCAGCGGTTCTTTCGTCCCGAGCCGTCCATGCCGATGGATTTTCTCGATAACAGGCAGGCCGTCGGGCCGATAGCGCGGCGCGGGACGGATTGCCGCCAACAACTCAATGAGCGACTTGGTCTGTCGCGCCACGATGCGCTTGTTCTGGTCGCGCCCGGCGGCGTCGACACCCGTTTTCCCATCGAGCGCTGGCCTGTGGGGCAGGGTATTCGCTGGCTGGTCGGCGACAACTGGCAGATCGAACACCCCGATGTCAGACACCTTTCGCAAACCGGTCTGTCCTTTACGGATGTGCTGGCATCCTGCGACGGTGTGCTGGGCAAGTGCGGTTACGGCACAGTGGCGGAATGTGTTGTCAACGGCACACCGATGCTCTACATCCCGCGCCCCGACTGGCCTGAGGAACAGACGCTGCTCGACTGGCTGGCAGCACACGACGCCGCTGTACGTGTCGACCCCGCCCAGGTGCAGAGCGGCGCGTTGCGGGGCGTTGTCGAGCAGGCGCGTGAATGTCGGGTCAGGGTGCGCGCTGCGGACGGCGCCGGCCAGGTTGCCGATGCCTTGGCCGGGTTCACAAACAACAAGGAAAAAATGTGATGACAAACAAGGTCGGTTTTAATTCATTGTTCAAATCGGACAGTGCGCTGCGGCAACGTTTCGAACTGGGGCTCGAACACCTGCTGGAAATTGGTGGCATGAACCTGTTTATCCTGGTCGCCGCCAACGCCAGTTTCGACGCTCGCCTGTGGCAGCCGCTGGCGTCACGGCTGCATGCAGAATACACGCGGTTGTCCTCGCAACTGCGCGATGCGCTGATGCATGGGCATCGCATCGACGAGGCCGACGATGACCTGCTGGTGTTTCTCAAAATGCACTGCATTGGCATCGATCATCTGCGCCTGACCGAACAGCGTAGCGCCGGACCCTGGGAAGCCCAGTTCAACCAGTTGCGTTCGTTTCGCCCGTTGCGCAACAGCCAGCAGCCGATGACGTCGATACAGGCGCCGTTCGACGCGGCCGCTTTCAACTTCAACAAATCGTTCATGCAGCAGGAGACTATCGCCTCAGGTGATCTGCTGGGGCACCACATCGATCTCTATTACAACAAATATCCGTTCGTGGCGCTGCACAGCCTGCTGGTGCCGGACCGCGAACGATGTTATCCGCAATACCTGTTTGAAGACATGCACCACTACGTCTGGGAGTTGACAGAATACTTGTCACAAACGCTGCCCGGTGTGCGCGTCGGTTATAACGCGCTTGGCGCCTTTGCCTCCGTGAACCACCTGCACCTGCAGATGTTCGTACGCGAGCAGCCGTTGCCGGTCGAGTCCGCGCAGTGGAAACACAATAACGGTTCCCGGAATTACCCGGTCGAATGCTGTGTGTTCGAAGACCCGAAAGCCGCATGGGAGAAGATTGCGGAACTGCATGAAAACAACGAAGCCTATAACCTGCTGTATGCGCCCGGCCGACTCTATTGCATGCCGCGCCGTAAACAGGGTGAGTTTGAGCTGCCGGCGTGGTCGAACGGGTTTTCATGGTACGAGTTATGCGGAGGCATGATTACGTTCAATCATGATGAC
>CAYSRA010000047.1:0-20051 GCA_964433205.1 uncultured Thiohalobacter sp.
GCGCTCGTCGGCTTGTGGTACATAGCGCCTTCTCTGGCAAGCAACGGCCCCTGACGGTAGACGGGACGGTAGTGCGCCTTATGGCTGCACAGGCGCAACATTGACACCAAGGTTATAAACCAGTTCGCCACCAAAATAGGCCGTTGTCAGCAGGACACCGGCGCCCACCAGCGAAACGGCGAAGAATACCCAGCCGATGGGCGCATCAAGCCGCATACCACGCCAGCGCGCGAATGTCTGCCACGAGGCAAGACCGATGAGTACCCATAGCGTCGTAAAACCCAGTTCTTCGTGTTGCTCCAGCGCCGCCTTGTCAAAACCCAGTTCAATCGCTTTGTCCAGCGCGATATCACCAAACGTTGCAGCCGCTACTGCTGCCAGCGCGGCCAGTAACAGCGCACCCAGGCCCACCGTCGACAGACAATGTGTCGAGGCCAGATCGCCTTTCCGCAGCAACACAATAAAATCAATCGCAATGGCCACCAGAAACAGTACGATAGGAAAATGGACCAGCATGGGATGTATGTGTTCGATGTCTATCATCAAGTATCCTTCCTTTTTAGCTCCGAAACCGTTCTGTGTCGGCAAAAACCGGCGACGACCCTGCGCTCATTATAGTTGATGGTGGTCGCCCTCTGCTATGATTCCTGCAGAACGGGGTAAATGCCATGCATCCGGATGACATCGAAACGCGGGACGATGCGGGTAGCTGCCACTGCCGGGATGACATAGACCCGGCCAGCCAGGCTCCTGCCTGTATACCGCCGCTGCACGCCGGCCACCGGTCTTTTGCGTTGTTCGTTGAAGGCGACGAACTGTACGAGGCTATGCTCGCGGATATCGCCGCAGCCCGCCGCTACATCCATATGGAGAGTTACATCTTTGCCGCCGACGAGGTCGGCGGGGTGGCGAGGCGCTGGTTATGATTTCGGCCGGACCAGTTGGGGACAGGCCCGGATTTCCCACACCAGGAAAACCGCCAGAGCCGCACTCACCGACAGCAAGAGCCAGCGAATCAGGTATAGGCCCCTGGATTTGTCTCGAATTTTCCGAGACAGGAATCACTGCAGAAGTAATAGTCCTTGCCAGCATACTCCGCGTGATAGTCGGAATCCTTCGATACCTCCATACCGCACACCGGGTCAGTCAGGGGTTCCGGTTTTACGTACTGTGCCGGATCTGCCTGAAATTTGCTGTGACAGCTTTCGGAACAAAAGTACCAGGTTGTCCCCTGGTAGGTTTCCTGCGCCGCTGCCGAATCTTCCGAGATTTCCATACCACATACTGGATCTTTAACCATGATCATGCTCCTTTTTCCGGTTAGCTCTCAGTTAACAACTTCTGTGCGCCTGCACTACCGCCACGCCGGCAGGCGGGCATCCTGGTAAAGGGTATCCCGCCGCAGTGGTACCGGTAAGGGCTTCCCGACGTGACCGACCAGCACCTGATAGACGTTCAGGCTGCCCTGCTCGAAGTACCACGCCGAGCCCGCCATATATAACCGCCACAGCCGGTATATCTTGTCACCCACCGCGCGGACGGCCTGATCCTTTTGCGCTTCGAGCGACTTTACCCAGTGTCGAAGCGTCAGCACGTAGTGGCGCCGCAGACTTTCGACATCGAGCAATTCGAAGCCGGCTTTTTCCATAGCGTCATTGACATCGCTGACGCGCGCGAGTTCACCATCCGGGAACACATAGCGGTTAATGAAACGCCTGATTGGCGTTCGCTGCCAGCCACTGTCATTGGTAATACCGTGATTAAGGAACAAACCGCCGCTTTTCAGTACACGTTTTACCACTCCAAAGTACGTAGCAAAATTTTTCAGCCCGATGTGCTCGAACATACCGACGCTCACAACACGGTCATACCTCACATGAGCGGGTAGGTCCCGGTAATCACGCAACTCCACCGTCACCCGGTCCTCGAGCCCCTCGGCGCTGATACGTTGCTGCGCATAACGGTACTGCTCCTCACTGAGCGTAATGCCGTGCGCGTGAACACCGTAATGGCGGGCCGCCCAGAGCACCAGCGCACCCCAGCCACAACCGATATCCAGCAGCTTCTGGCCCGGCTCCAGGCGCAGCTTGCGGCAGATATAATCAAGTTTATCCTGCTGCGCCCGGTCCAGCGACTGGTCACTATTCTGGAAATAGGCACAGGAATAGACCATTTCCCGATCGAGCCACAGGCGGTAGAAATCATTACTGACGTCGTAGTGGTGGGCGATGCTGCGTTTCGAATTGTGCCGGGCTTCGTGGCTGGCGCGCACTTCGCGCGAACCGTCGTGGAAACGACCGCCCGGCAGCCGCCAGGCGTTCCAGAGCGCAGCAAAACGCTGCTTCAACGGCCAGCTGGCATTCAGAAAATAATCCGCCAGACTGAACACCGACTCCATATCGCCCTCGATATCAATGGCGCCCGACAGATAGTCCTCCGCCAGACGGACAAGATCCTGGTGGAAAATCAGGTCTCGCAGCGCCCTCGGGTGGTTGAATACCACGGTACATGGCGCCCCTGAAGTACCGATGACGGTCTCACCATTCCAGAGGCGCACGGCGACCATGCCGGAATAGTCCTTCAGCAGCCCCTGCAGCACCCGCTTTCCGGTTTCCGTGCCCCTGTCCGGGTGCACCGGCTTACCGACAGGCAACACCGCAGGCACTTCCGGGAGCAACCGGGGGCTCAAATTATTAATACGCGTATCCATAATTTTCCTCCTTTTCCAGTTTCGCTGAGTTAACCTGCAAACAACGTATGTAGAACCCCGGAGACAGCCGAGGGCGGCAACACCAAAGACCGGCCCGGATCCTCGTGGGCAACCGCGCGAACCCGGCTCTGTTCCCGGCTCTGTTCCCGGCTCTGTTCCCGGCTCTGTTCCCGGCTCTGTTCCCGGCTCTGTTCCCGGACCTGTCGCCCGCCTTCGTGCCCTTCGAATCCGGGCCGTCTGCTGCCTCCTCTCAGTTAACAGACACCACTAGGCGTGTCCGTGTCCGTGTCCGTGACCCTCTCCTGTCGTTGGCGTCGACTTCTTAATGGTAGCGCCGAGCGCCACGCCGCCGACCAGGATACCCACGACGATCTGGTTCATCGTCGGACCTGCCAGGTTCGTGAACCCCAGGGCAAACGGTGCGACGATCAACCAGAGCCCAAGGATCAGGTTGGTATACTCCTCCCATAGCTGCCGGCGGGCGAGTGCTGCGATTGCAAGAATCGCCACTGCCGTGCCTGTCAGATAGGAGTTGATCGCGGCCACATCGTTAACCGTGCCAATGCCGAAGAACGGCGCCAGCACAAGGTACGCACCCAGCAGGAGATTCGTCCAGTCCTGCCATCGTTGCTCTCTCATGACACACCTCCTTTGTCCCGCTGGAGAGCTATCCCGAGTCGATAACTCTCTGGAACATACTATGTATATAGCACCTGTGAGCAAGACACAGGTCAAGGGCAAAGGGAGGTATTTTGTGCGTCGAGAACGGTCCATAGCGCCGGGATGTCCCAGCGTCCATGGGCTAAACTTGATATCAGGAACCGAAACCACCGAAGAGGACCATAAATATGACGAAGTACACCAGGATTCTGGCCGCGGTCGATTTCAATGAATACACCGATGCAGTCATTCAAAGTGCCCGGATGCAGGCCGAGTGCAGCGGAGCAGCACTGACAGTGTTACACGTCGTCGATTTCGCTCGACCAATCGACGATGATTTTATCATCCCCCCTACCGACCAGCTGGAGGAGGCCCTGCTGAACTCGGCCAGCAAGCGCCTGGAAGAGACGCTGAAGCGGCTCGGCGCAAAGCATGCCAAACAGGTCGTCGTCCTCGGGCGCCCGAAACAGGAAATCTTCCGGGTGGCACAGCAGGATAAGGCCGATCTGATCGTGATTGGTGCGCACGGCCACCACGGCATCCTCGGCCTGCTCGGATCCACAACCGACCGCGTGCTGCACCAGGCGTCCTGCCACGTACTGACCGTCAGGTAACCGGTTTAACTCTGCCTGGAAACATCAAAAGCGTGCATTTCCCGGTCGCCCCGCGGCTAGCCGCTCACTTCGAAAACCACGACCCGGTAAAAACCGTAGAAAAAACGATATTCCTCGATTTTCCTGACCATCCGTCCCTGTGCAACCGCATGCGCCTGCAGCACTGCTTCCAGGTCCTCGCGCCAGAAGCCGTCAAGAAAAGGTTCCAGACGGGTGATCAACCAGCGGCTCAAGGGGAAGCGATACAGCCAGTGCGCACGTGGTAACGGGCCATACTCGGTGATAACCAGCCGCCCGCCCGGGTGTGTGATACGCAACATCTCCCGGTAGGTACGCTGCCTCGCTTCCGGGGGCATTTCATGGAACAGGAAAAACACCAGTACCGTCGCGAAGCTGTGTTCCGCCAACGCCAGGCACTCGGCATTCATACGTGCCGGCAGCAATCGACGACGGGATTGGCCATCCAGTTTCGCACGACTGTGCCGGAGTTGCTGGGGCGCCACATCAATAATGTACAGCGGCTCACCGTCCAGACTCCGCATCAGTTCAGGCGTCAACTTCCCGTAAACACAGGTGAGTTGCAGAAAACGTCCACCGGGACAACGCTTGATGCACGCCAGTGTTTGATCGAGCAGGCGCTGGTACTGCCCGAACAGGATGGCGTTTATGACCGGCTGGTGGTCGAAAAAACGGATCGCCGGTTGCCACAGGTAGGCCCACCAGTAGTGGCGAGCCAGGTAGGCAGGCATGCCATCCAGAAAGCGCCGCCAGATTGTGAATCGCAGCCTCATGCGCCGGCAAAAGGGTCCGCTTCGCTCACAGACGCCCGGAACGGGAAATCCCCACCGCCAGACGCAACGTAAACCACAGCGCCAGTGCGAAACCGGCCAGTGCTGGCAACGGCATCCCCCACAAATATGCATCCATCTCGACCTGCATCAACAGGGCGCTGGCGATATAAAGCCCCAATGTCACCAGCGCCAGTGCCAGTCGATTGCTGCTGCGATCCAGGTGCCCTTCCAGGTCGGTCAGCCCCCTGTGCTGGAGGCGAATCTCCAGACCCTGCTTGCGTACCCGGCGCAGCCACTTCCCGACAGAATCCGGCAAATCCTGCAGCACGATACCGGCCTCATATCCCAGCCGCGCCTTGCCGGTCTCCGTCCGCTCTTTCATCGCCGCTTTGGCAATGGGCACCGCCTGGCCCGCCAGCCCATCGACCAGATTAAAATCCGGATCCAGGCTGCGCACCGTCGTCTCCATCAGGAACAGGGTACGCATCAGTATCAGCAGATTGCGCGGGAAACGCACGTCGCGACCCTGGCCCAGGCGTATGATACGAACGAAGGCTACGGCGAATGACCAGTCTTTGAGGGGCAAACGCGCATAGTCATCAAGCAGCTTTTCCAGTCCCGCGCGGTACGTTGCCTCGTCGAGATCATCTGCCAGCACGCCAAGGTCCAGGTAGGCGTCCAGCAGCCAGTCGGCATCCTGGCGGACAAAGGCCTGCATGAACGCGGCCAGGTTGCGGCGTGTCTCACGGTCCATGAACCCCACCAGGCCGAAATCGTGGAAGCAGATACGGCCGTCATCCATAATGAACAGGTTGCCGGGATGCGGGTCGCCATGGAACAGGCCCATGATGAAGAACTGGTGCAGATAGGCATCGACAAAGTTCTTTGCCAGGCGTGGACCATCTTCACGGAGCGAAGGGTCATCCACCCGCCGACCCCTGCTGCATTCCTGCACCAGTACGGATTCGGTCGAAAACTCCTCGAACACGGCCGGTATATTCACGGTGTCCCAGTCCCTGAACGCTTCACGAAAACGCTGCATCGATCGCGCCTCCTGGACAAAATCCATTTCCTGCTGAAGGCCTTCGTATGCTTCCGCGATAATATCCAGCGGGCGGTAACGACGCAGAAACGGCAACACCAGCAGTACGCCGCGGACCGCAGTGCGCAGCAACCAGATGTCCTGTGCCACCTGCCGTTTGATATCCGGACGACGAACCTTGACAACCACCTCGGTACCATCCTTGAGGCGCGCGTGATGGACCTGCGCGATCGACGCCGATGCCATTGGCTGTTCATCAAACTCTGCAAACAGTTCAGCCGGCGGTGCGCCCAGGGCGGCGGTAACCTCGCGCACTGCAATTTCTCCCGGGAATGGAGCCACCCGGTCCTGCAAGCCTTCCAGTGCCTCGACATATTCATCGGGCAACAGGTCACGCCGCAAACCTATGCCCTGCCCGAGTTTGATAAAAGTTGTCCCCAGTCGCTCGAGCAGCCGGCTGAGACGCTGCGCCGGAGACTCGGCGTGACGCAACAGGTGCAGGCGCACCAGCAACAGCCAGCACGCATAGCTCCATAGCGAAAGGCTGATGCGGATGAACCTGAAAATACCCATTACGGAGCTCCCTCAAGCGTTGAGCGACTGCACGCAGGGAATGCAGCCATAGTATTGTGCGTTATTATCCGGTCATCAGTGCCAAGCCAGCAAGCTTGCAGCACCCGTGCATACCGCAATTGACGCATTCGGGGCCTGCGGGTTTCATCATACTGGCATCCGGGCTTCGTCGCCCGTAGTCTCTTTGCACTTTAAAGGCCGGGTTTGTACGATGAACGAACCGACTCGCGAACCCTTGTAAGCTGCATGCCGGTACAACCAGCAACCGGAGAACCTATTTTTAATGCCCGAAAGTAAAAAAATCGGCCTGTGGCAAGCCGTCGCACTGGCGGTAGGCACCATGATCGGTGCCAGCATATTTTCCATATTCGGCCTCGGCGCCCGTGTCGCCGGCAGCAACCTGCCGCTGGTGTTCCTGATTTCCGGCATCATTGCCCTGTTCGTCGCCTACTCTTACGCCCTGCTGGGGAAACACATCGTTTCCAATGCGGGGCCGATAGAATTCATCCTCAGGGGAATCGGTGACAACCTCGTCACCGGCAGCCTGAGCTTCCTTTTCTGGTTCAGTTACGTTGTCTCCATTGCACTGTTCGCCAAAGGCTTTGCGGGTTACCTGCTGCCCCTGCTCCAGCTGCCCGCAACTGCGGTCAGCACCGGACTTGCCGAACTGGGGGTGATCCTGGCTTTTACTGCACTGGGCGTGCTGGGCTCTGCTGCTGTCGGCCGGGCAGAATCATTCATTGTCATGATCAAGCTCGGCATCCTCGGCTTGTTCGTGGTGCTGGGACTCGCCAGCATTCAGATACAACGGATTGCACCGGTGCTGGATACACAGGGCATCCACAGTATCCTGAACGCGACTGCAATCTTTTTTCTCTCCTATATGGGATTTGGCCTGGTCACCAATGCCTCGGAGAATATGATAAACCCGGCTCGTAATGTCCCACGCGCCATCTACCTGAGCATACTCATCGTTACACTGGTCTATATCGCCGTCGCCGCTGTTGCCGTGGGCAACCTGCCCCTGCCGGAACTGATCAAGGCCCAGGACAACGCCCTGGCCGTCGCGGCCAGGCCCTTCCTCGGTAAACTTGGCTACCTTCTGGTCGCTGTGGGCGCGCTGTTTTCCATATCCTCCGCCATAAACGCGACCCTGTTTGGTGGTGCCAACGTCGCATACGCGCTCGCCCGGAACGGCGAACTGCCCCGCCTGTTCGAGCGCAAGGTCTGGTTTGGCTCCATGGAGGGGCTATACCTCACTGCCGGCCTGGGACTGCTGTTTGCGCTGGCATTCAACCTGAATGGCATCGCTTCCATCACCAGCAGCGTATTCATGGTGATCTACCTGTTCGTTCTGGCCGCCCACTGGCGTCTGCGCGCCAGGTACGGTGGAAACCCGCTCATCATTATCAGCGGCTTCATCATCATTTCCATTGTCTTCGCACTCCTGCTCCACTATCAATGGCAGACCAACAGGAGCGCTTTCTATGGAACCTGGGGCACTCTTGGTGCCAGCCTCATCGTTGAACTTTTCTACCGCGGCATCACTGGTCGTGGTTTCGTCTGGCGGCAGCAACATCCCCTCTCCGGGACCGGGAGCATCAGGCAATGACATTTATCATTCAAAGTCTGGACAGCCACGAACGTATGTCCGTGGAGCAGCTTTTCAAGCGCCCCGTTGCGGAGAAAGTGCAGGCGGCCATCCCTGAGCGCCCCGTTAGCGAGAAAGACCACCCGGTTGACGAACAGCGCCGGAAGCGTCGGCAACACGCCCATTCGGCTGCGTCGGCCTACCAGGTCGTGGAGAAGCTGCCGAAAACCGAAACCGTTCTGTTTGCCGAACAGATCATGACAACACCGGTCGTGGCTTTACCTCTCCAGGCAAGAATCCTGGACGCCCTGAAAATCTTTCAAAGCCACCTGTTCCGCCACCTGCCGGTGGTCACGGACGATAACAGACTGGCCGGCATCGTGTCGGACCGGGATATCATGCGCTACCTCGGAGGATTCACCCGGGACTATCACCAGCAGATACCCCACAAGGCCGATGAAAACATCGACAGGATCATGCAGCCACGCGTGCTGGCCGCCAGCCCGAACACCGATGTGCGTTACATTGCGCGCCTGTTTGTTGAACAGCACGTCGGCGCAATGCCGATCGTAACGAACGGCGAGCTGACAGGTATTGTTACACGCAGCGATATCCTGAGCGCCGTCATGCGCCATTTCGTACTCGAACTGTGGGCCTGATGTTATAAACCGGCCCGGAACAACAGGAAAAACCGTGCCTTCAGCCGCTGGCTTCTACTTAATCCCATGCTGTCGGTGTTGCCGTAAGTACTTGCCGGGTTCCGCTTCAAATGCCTTCCGGCAGGTGCTGGCGCAGAAATAACAGGTCTTGCCCTCGTATTCGAGTGACTCAACAGCCGTCGTGTAGCTGACCCCCATCCCGCATACGGGGCCCTTGAGACACTTTACCAGGCCGGGGTCCTGAGAACCTTGAGTTGATCTTCCGTGCGGCGTAGCACCCATACCGGACGTCCTCGCCAGCTTATGGCAATCATGGCGCCCGGCTCCAGCTTGCTGATGTCAACGTCAACCGGGGCAGTGGCCGCCGCGCTGGGCTCCAGCGATTGAATAAAGGGAATCGCCACTATAGCGGCTCCTCCGCCTCCAACAACGCTGGCGGCCGCGATCAGAAAACGGCGCCGACGCCTGTCTACTGAGTCATTTTCCATATTCGCCTCCTGATAATTTCGGGATCAACCACGGGTCGTCCTGCGCGCACAACCGCCCGCTGTACACACGCGCCATGTACGGCCGTCACGCTGCAGCAACTCATCGGCTGCCGCCGGCCCCCACTCGCCGGCGGCGTAATTCGGAAAATCACGCGGCGGCAGGGCACTCCACACATCGAGTACCGGCTCCATCAACTGCCATGCGGTCTCGATAATGTCGGCGCGCTTGAATAATGTGGGATCACCCTGCATGCAGTCATAGATCAGTGTCTCGTAACCGGTGCTGGGTCCGTGGCCAAAGTAATCGTCATAACTGAAATCCATTTCCACCGGGCTCAACTGCAGCGCCTGGCCGGGCACCTTGGCATTGATCCCCAGGCTGATACCTTCGCGCGGTTGTATGCGCAGCACCATGACGTTGGGTTCCACCGGCTGGTCTTTCAGAATCGAACGCCTGAATGCGGCGTTCGGTGCGTGCTTGTACTGGACCATGACCTCGGTAAAGCGGCCGGGCAGGCGCTTCCCGGTACGCAGGTAGAATGGCACACCGGCCCAGCGCCAGCTGTCGATCATCAACTTCAGCGCCACAAAGGTTTCGGTCTGGGAATCCGCCGCGACACCCGGTTCCCGGCGATAGGCGGGCACCCGTGTACCGTCCGGCATCACACCGGTGTCGTACTGGCCGCGCACGGTATGGGTCAGCACCCCTTCCGGCGTCAGCGGCTGAATGGCACGCAACACCTTGGCCTGTTCGTCACGGATTTCATCAGCGTCAAAAGATATGGGGGGTTCCATGGCGATAATGGCCAGCACCGCCAGCAGATGGTTGGGAATCATGTCCCGCAATGCACCGGCACCTTCATAATAGCTCGCCCGGTTTTCGACACCGAGCGGCTCGGCCACGGTGATCTGCACATGATCCACGTAGCGCCGGTTCCAGATCGGTTCGATCACACCGTTGGCAAAACGGAAGGCAAAGAAGTTCTGTACGGTCTCCTTGCCCAGGTAGTGGTCAATCCGGTACAGCTGGCGTTCATCAAACACGTTCAGCAGCTTGCGATTCAGTTCACGCGCCGAATCCAGGTCGTGTCCGAAGGGTTTTTCGATAACCAGTCGACGCCAATGCCCGTCCCGTTCGGCAGCCAGCCCGGCGCTGGCGAGCTGAACGGCAATATCGCCAAAGAAAGCGGGCGGTGTCGCCATGTAGAACAGGTAATTGCCAGGCGTACTGCATTGCTCATCCAGCTCGCCCAGTTTCCCCGCCAGCGCCTGGTAGGTCGCCGAATCACGAAAATCGCCCTGTAGATAGTGGCAGCACTGTACCAGTCGGTCCCAGACATCCTGGGAATAGTCGCCGTCGAGGTGCGCCCGGCTCTCGGTATTCATCAGCTCGCGGTAACTTTCGGTATCGAAGTCTTCGCGGCTCACACCCAGTATCGCAAACCGCTCCGGCAACTGGTTCGCCATCGACAGGTAGTAAAGTGCCGGGAACAGTTTACGTTTGGCCAGATCCCCGGCAGCACCGAAAATCACCATAATGCAGGGCGGTGCCGGCGGCGCATCGTTCTGTGTATCGGTCTGTAGCATGAACCCTTAATCCCGGTCGTGTTATTTTGTCTTTTCCAGATGGCCACCGAAGCCGTAACGCATGGCTGACAGCACCTTGTTGGAGAAATCGCTCTCGCCACGCGATGTAAAACGCGCATACAGTGCCGTACTGAGTACCGGGGTTGGTGTACCGGATTCTATGGCCGCGATACTGGTCCAGCGACCCTCACCGGAATCCGACACTTCCCCCTGAAAGCCATCGAGGCCGGGGTCCTTGTGCAGTGCAGCCGCGCTGAGATCCAGTAACCACGAGGAAATCACGCTGCCACGGCGCCACACTTCGGCCACGGCAGCAACATCAATGTCGTACTGAAAGGCTTCCGGTTCACGCAGTGGTGTGGTTTCGGCATCGATATCCGCACTGTGCTTGCCAACATTGGCATGTTTCAGAAGGTTGAAACCTTCCGCGTACGCGGCCATCAACCCGTACTCGATACCATTGTGAACCATTTTGACAAAATGCCCTGCACCGCAGACACCACAGTGCAGGTAACCCTGTTCGGCCGGCGCGGGGTCGCCCTGCTGACCCGCGGTACGTGGTATGTCGCCCACACCGGGCGCCAGTGCCGAAAATATCGGGGTGAGGTGGTGCACCGGCCCGGCCTCACCGCCAATCATCAGGCAGTAACCCCGCTCCAGGCCCGGCACGCCACCGCTGGTGCCGACATCCAGATAGTGAATACCCGCGGGCCCGAGTTGCGCGGCACGGGTAATATCGTCCTTGTAATAAGAATTTCCCCCGTCGATGAGGATGTCACCCGCCGTCACTTCCCTGGCGAGCATTTCGATAACATCACCCACCGCGGCAGCAGGCACCATGATCCAGATGGCGCAGGGTTTATCCAGCCTCGCCACCAGGTCAGCCAGATCACTCGCCGCAGTTGCGCCTTCCGCCTCCAGTTCACCGACGACATCGGGGTTGCGGTCAAATACGACACACGAATGACCGGCGCGCATCAGGCGACGGACCATCGCCGCACCCATTCGTCCCAGACCCACCATACCGAGTTGCATCGCCCGTTCTCCCTGTTCCTGTTATAACTGATCAGCCATTGCTGCACGTACCAGTTCGTGCAGGCGCTCGAGCGCAGCCACCGTATCCGCACCGAGGTGCACGCGCAGTACGCGCCGCCCGCGTTCGGCCAGTACCTGAAAATCACCCTGTGCCTGGGCGGCCTTGACGACACCGAAGCTGTAGCCATGCCCCGGCACCGGGATGTCCTGTGCATCATCGCAGGTCAGCTGCAGAAAAACGCCGCTGTCGGGCCCACCTTTATACGCCTGACCGGTCGAGTGCAGGTAACGCGGGCCGAACCCCAGGCAGGTGGCCACGCGACGATCATCCCGCACCTGGTGACGAATGCCCTGCAGCAAGGACTGATGCCTGTCGTCGAGTCTGTCCAGGTACGCCAGCAGCGCAAAGTAATCCCCCGTCTGAATCCGTTGCAGGTGCGCCCGCAGCCAGTCCGCCAGCGTTGCCTGATCAGGGTCGGCCACCAGCGCACGCAGTGCCCCGGCATTGCCTGCATCCGCGTAGAGCGCCAGATGCGTTTCCGCCGCCAGCGGTGTCTGCGCCGGAAGTGTGCCGGTGGATTCCCGGGCAGCCATAAGCTTGCGTGTGGCCACCTTGCTGGCTTCGACGTCAGGTTGATTAAAGGGGTTGATACCGATCTCGGCGCCGGCAACGGCGGTCGCGAACTGCCAGCGGAACATCTCCTGCCCCAGGTCATAGATATCGACCACGGAGAGTCGCAGCACTGCCTGACCGGCCTCTTGCAAAGCGTCGACAATACTGTCCTGCTGCGGGTCGGCACCCGTCTCCAGGCGCACATAGACAAACAGGCGATCATCGCCGCAGGCCTGTGGCACAAGCGGACGTTCATCCACGACGGGAATGATTCCTTTGCCCTGCTTGCCGGTGGACTCCGCCAGCAGTTGTTCGAGCCAGGCGCCAAGCGCGGCGATGGCAGGCGACAGGATGAGCGTCACCTTGTCACGCCCGAGCATGGACGCCTGCCCGAGCACCACACCAAGCAGAACGCCGGGGTTATCGCGCGGCGGCACACAGGGCGCGCATGCCTCGACCATCTCCAGGCTGCTGTCCAGCAGTTTTGCTACGTCCACACCGGCGAATGCTGCCGGCACGAGACCAAAATTGGACAGTGCCGAATAGCGCCCGCCGATACCGGGCCGGCCGTAGTAGACACGCCGGAAACCGGCCACGGTCGCGAATTTATCCAGCTCCGAAGCGGGGTCAGTGATAGCGGCAAAGTGTCTGGCGGCCTGCTTGTCACCGATCTCCGCACGGATACGATCCAGAAAGTACGCCATCAGAATATTCGGTTCCAGCGTGGTGCCGGACTTGCTCGCAACGATGACGCCGGTGCGCCGCAAATCAATGGCCGATTCCACACGCCGGATCTGTGCCGGGTCGGTGGAATCCAGCACGTGCAGGCGCGGGTGTTCCGGCTGCGGACCGAACACCGCAGAAAACACCTCCGGCGCCAGACTGGATCCCCCCATACCCAGCAACAGCACGTCGGAAAAATAACGGCCCTGCGCGAAACGACCGAGCCGGCGCAGGTCACCCAGGTGTTCGAGCTGGTCTACGGCAACATCCAGCCAGTCCAGCCAGCAGTTTTCGTCGCCCCCGGTCCACAGGGTCGCATCGCGCGCCCACAGTCGACAGGCCTTGTTATCGTCCGTCCAGGCGTCCAGTGCCCGCTCCACGGCCTGTTGCAGATCTTCCGGCAGGACTGTCGTCTGCGAAGCAGACTTCGGCATGCGTGCGTCCTGCAGCGCTCGCGCGACCACGTCCAGCAGTCTGTCGTAGGCGACGACAAATTTATCCAGACCTTCGCTCAACAGTGCGTCGGTCACTTCATCCAGCGATATCCCTTCGGCTTCCAGTGCCGCCAGGTCCGCCCGTGCCTGATCCAGGTTTTCTTCCAGCCGCGCCTGTGCCGAGCCATGATCGCGGAAGGCGTCCAGCGTGGCGGGCGGCACCGTATTGACCGTGTCCGGCCCGATCAGGGATTCAATATAGAGAACGTCGCTGTAGGCCGGGTTCTTGGTACCGGTACTGGCCCACAACAAACGCTGGCTGCGGGCACCACGGGCGGCAAGTGACTCCCAGCGCGGCCCACTGAACAAGGCCTTGTATTGCTGGTAAGCGAGTTTGGCATTGGCCACTGCGGCCTTGCCCTTTAACGCCTGCAAACGGCCAGCTTCCTGTGTGTCGGTAGCGGACTCGATTTTTTCATCCAGCAGCCGATCCACCGCACTGTCGACACGGCTGACAAACAGGCTGGCCACGCTGGCGACCCTGGACAGATCACCACCTGATGCATCCAGTCGCTCCAGGCCGCCCAGAAATGCCTCAACAACCCGCGCGTGGACCTTGCGCGAGAAAAGCAGCGTGACATTGACGTTGATCCCTTCGCCCAGCAAGGTCTCGATGGCAGGAAAACCGGCCTCGGTCGCCGGCACCTTGATCATCAGGTTTTCACGGTCGACAGTACGCCACAGGTGGCGCGCCGCATCGATCGTTCCCGCTGTATCGTCGGCAAGACGAGGTGAAACCTCCAGGCTCACGTACCCGTCCCTGCCGCGGGTGGCATGGTATACCGGGTGGAGGATATCTGCCGCGTACTGAATGTCATCAACAGCGATCTGTTCAAAAACAGACTCGGCGTTACTGTGGGCACGTTGGGCGAGATCACGGATGACCTCGATGTAGTCGTTACTGCCGGCAATGGCCTTCTCGAAAATGGCGGGGTTTGACGTCACACCCTTTATCCCATCGTCTTCTATCAGGCGTTCGAGTCCACCATAAACCAGCAGGCTGCGACGAATGTAGTCCAGCCAGACCGACTGACCGGCTTTTTCCAGTTGCCTTACGGGGTTCATTGTTTCTCCTTAAACGAAGCAGACTGCAAACACAGCAAACACGTACCATGCCCTTCCGTTAACAGCCGGCAGTGATCGCCTGTCGACAGGCCAGGCACCCCCGCCGGCCGACAGAAGACGAATATAGATCCTGTGCGTTACACACAGGTCAAGCCGCGAAAACCACGCAGAGCTGTCGACTAACGTAGCACATAAACCATCGGCGCAGCGTCCAGTCGCCAGATTCGAGTTCGATGTCGACGGAAAGTTCCTGGATACCTCGACCCCGTCTTCGTCTACCGGAACCGCCCGGCGGCTGGGTCGTCCCTCACCGGGGCTCGCACAAAAAATATCGGGTGCATCATCGTTTGCGTTAATATGACTCCACGCACCAACTACGACAGACCTGACCTATGGCTATAGCGTTACTGTTATCCCTTGCGACAGTCATTGTCACCACAACCCTGCATTACCAGGTGTTACGCTTTACCGCGGGATACCTTGGAAGATCCGGCGAGACATCGGCCGTCAGCCTCGTCGCGACGGTGGTCTTTGCCTTCATCGCACACCTTGCCGAAATCGGCGTCTACGCCGTCGTATATAAATTCATGACGTCGGTGTCCGGACTCGGGCATCTGGCCGGCGAATTCAACAGCCGGTTTGTCGAATTCATTTATTACTCTGCGGTGAACTACACCACACTCGGGCTGGGCGATATCTGGCCGCACGGCCCTATACGCTTCGTGACCACTGTCGAAGCCATCAACGGACTGTTTCTGATTGGCTGGTCTGTCACCTTCACCTACCCGCTGTTACAGTCCAGTTGCCAGTCAAATCGCAATCACTGAACAAGGAACTCCCGGAAGACATCGCCCGGGAACAAACCGGCGCACCACTGCTGGACAGAAGCAATGTTACCCTGCCGGTTGCAAGCGAGTCAGCCATTGGAGATGTTGTTGAAGCGTTGCGCAACGCGAAGCGGCCGCGCTGGAGCTTTAATCCTTCACCACCTTTCGCCCCCGGCAATATCGTGGTGGTTCTGAACCGAAAACACCGTTTCCACGATTTTAAAATCGATACTGATACGTTCGCCCGCTACCGGCCGGAACAGCTTGTCCGCAAAGGCGACGTGGTCGGGGTGTTCACGGTAGCTGTCGATGACCGCCGGGTGACAGAAGCGCACCAGCCAGGTGTAGCGGTACTTCGCGTTCTCCTGCACCGCCTTGCCGGTCACCACCTCGCGAACACCGGGGATTGCCCCAAGCACCCGGCGACCCTCGGCCATCATCATTTCGACGCGTCCTTCATCGACACCCTCAACGTTATAGATGATCAGGTGTTCGACAGGTGTCCACAGCTTGCAGCGTGACAGCACTTCAGCGGCCCGACCCGCCGAGCCCCACAGACGCATCCTGCTTTCGACCTCGGCGCTGACGGATTCCCGGACATCTTTCACCAGCGTCGTGTAGGCGTTGCTGCGACCCGCCCGGACATTGGCGCGGATGCTCGCACCGGCGGCATCAGAAAGCGCCGTAAAATAATTTATTTTGGCAACACCGTTGGTAATCAGGCGGCGAAACTGGTCGTCCGAGAGCCCGGTTCCACCATGTATCACCAGGGGTATCGACAACGCCTCGTTGATCTGTTTCAAGCGCTGGTAATCCAGCCTCGGCTTGCCCTTCATGCGCCCGTGCACGGTACCGATCGAGACGGCAAGAAAATCCACTTGCGTCCGCTCCACGCAGGCGCGCGCCTCCGCCAGCGTGGTATAGGCCAGTTCCCCGGGGTGGCGCTCGGCATCCTCGCCTTCCACACCGGGCACGTAACCCAGTTCCCCCTCTACGGGCACACCGCAGGCGTGCGCAGTTTCCACGACTGAACGGGTGATACGGATGTTCTCACCGAAATCCGCATGTGACACATCCACCATCACCCCGTTGCAACCGAGCCGGATCGCCTGCACCGCGGATTCGTGCGACGCGCCGTGATCAAAGTGGATCGCCACCGGCACCGACGCGCGCCGGGCCGCCGCCTCTACCGCCGGCATGATCAACTCAAAATCGAAGTATTCAAAGTGTGATTCTGCGAGGCTCAGGATCACCGGGGCACGGGCCCGTTCCGCCGCTGACAGGATGCCTTCCAGAAAATCCAGGCTCACCAGGTCGAATGCGCCAACCGCATAGCCATGATCGTAGGCGTGCTGGAGCATATCTTTCATATCAACGATTGGCATTGTGCGCTACCTTCCTGTCTCAGTGGCCGGCGAGGCTGCCGGCGTGGTGTCGTGCGTTGTATCGCTTATTGATCATCGCCGGTTTCCGGGCCGGTCGGGCCCAGCTTTGTCTCCAGCGCTTCCTGCATCCGCGCCAGCGCCTTCTCCCGCACATGACTGGCCATGTAATGGTAATAGTTCATGGTGCACGCCACCGGTGTGTGCAGGCTGGTACGCCCGGCGTCCTGGAACTCCAGCCAGGCCAGTACCGGCAGATCGTACTGGCGCTCATCGACCACCACCCAGCTGTCGTGCTCGACGATCAACACCATCTGCTTCAGGCCCGGCAGTTCGATACGCAACGGCATCTCCAGGTGCAGGCGTGCCCTTCTCCACAGGTTGTATAGCGAGGCCTCCACCTCATCTGTTCTCGCCGCGTATACCGGCATGTCATGGATACGGGTGGTCATCATCCCGTCAGGCTGGCGAACAACAGCGGCAACTGCTCGGGCAAGCGGTCGACATGCTCTATCACCGTGTAGTGGTTCTCCCCGAAAATACGCTTGACGTAGTTGTCGGCGTGCGGATCGAGTGTCAGGCAGTAGGTCAGTACACCACTGGAATAGAGTTCCTCGACAGCCTTTTTGGTATCGCGGCGCAGGTGCTGCGGATCGGTCTCGTCGATGTCCGCGGGTTCACCGTCGGTAACCAGCAGAATGAGCTTGCGGCGCTCCTGCTGTTTCATCAGGTGGTACCCCGCATGCCGCAGGGCCGCACCCATACGCGTCGACAGCCCGCCCTTCATGCCGGCGAGGCGTGCCCTGGCCTCGTCGTCGAAGTGCTGGTTGAAGTCCTTGAACCGGTAGTACTGCACGTCGTGCCGCCCATCCGAGGCAAAGCCATGCAGGGCGAAGGGATCACCGATGCCCTCGATCGCCGTGGCCACCAGTGTCGCCGCCTCGCGGGTGAGTTGCAGGATGGTCTTGTCGGTGTCACCAACCTTTTCATTGGTTGATTCCGACAGGTCCAGCAACACCACAACGGCAAGATCGCGGGTTTTGAGTACGTTGCGCATGGTAATGCGCGGACTCGGCTGTTCACCCATGCGCAGCGCCACCATGGCGTCCACCGCAGCATTGATGTCGATCTCGTCACCGTCTTCCAGGCCACGCTGACGCTGCACACCGGCTGGCGCCAGCAGGTCGATGATCTGACGGATACGATGAGCAATCGGCTTGTGCTCGACCAGAATTCTGTCGATCTCTTCCGGGTCGCCTTTTGGCATGCGGCGTTCGTAGAGTGTCACCCAGTCAGGGCGGTGGAGCTGAATCTGGTAGTCCCACTCGTGGTAGTGGAAGGGCTCGGAAATCGGCTCCCTGCCCCACATCTCGTTAAAGCTTTTGGTGTTGTCAGTGAGATCGTCCTCGTAGGGACGCATAATGTCGCTGCAGGTCCATACCACCTGGGCGTCGTCACCCGCCAGCTCGCAATCCACCTCGTGCGCCATCATCAGGGGGCTAACCTTGAAACGCATCTGCCGCTTGCTCGCGGGTATGTAGTCAAAACCGGCGTCCCAGTCGACTTCCTCGAAATGCCAGACGAAACGGTTGTCGTCCCGGTAGGGGATGCGGTAACGCTCCAGGATGCGCAGGCTTGGCACGGCCTTGCGCCCCGCAAAAATGTTGTACAACTCGATGCCCATCATCCAGGAAAAATGGTTGTCGTCCTGGTTGGCCTCGATCTGTTCGTGGAACTTCTCGACAAAACGATTGAGCTGTTCATCCTCGCCTTTCTCGCTGCGGTCCAGCAGTTGCAGGGCGATGTGCTCCAGCACTGGCATGGTCTCGTGCTCGACCGGCTGGTCGTACTCGACTTTCATCAGCGCGGTCCACAGGCGCTTGAGGCCCGGAAAACTGTTGATCGCCTTGTACTCGACACGGGCGTCCTCCAGCAAACCGACGAAGAACATCTGCGCCGGGCTGAGCTGCTCGGCCGACACCGAGCTGCGGGTATAGACCATGTGCGACGCCATGTGCGCGGCGGTCGCGCGGTACAGTTCCAGGCCGGCGATACCGCCGATGTCGTCCAGCGCGTCCGGCAGGTGCAGGATGCGGTCCTCGATATAGGGGCGGAAATCGGTGTAGTCCGCACCGGTCGGGCGCAGGAAGAAGTCCCGTCCCCACAGCGCGCGCAGGTAGAAATTGATCTTGCGCTGAATGCGCACGAACAGCACACCGCGACGTTCCTTCTCCAGCATGGCACGGCTGTCAGCCGACTCCAGGTTGAAGTAGGCAGTCAGGTTGTTGAAATCGCGCCGGTACGCCTGGGCGCCGAAGTTGGCCCAGCGCCGCAGGCCACTCAGGGTCAGCTTCGACAACAGTTCATCGATGTGCGTCAACATGGGCCGCAACCCGCGCGCGGCGGTCGAGGCCAGCTGGTGGATCAGAGTCAGGTAGCCACGCACCAGTTGCGCATCGCCGAGATGGCGCGACACGGCAGGCAGGCTGGCAAACAACAGCGTGATGACCTGGCCCGAGGTCATGGATGAAACCTTCATGGCCGCGGTGATGCAGTCGGGAATGATGTCCTCGCCGCATTCCTTTGCCACCAGCGGCATTTCCTGCAAATAGGTGATCACCAGATCGTGACCACGACGCAGGTTGGTCAGTGCCCGGGCGCCATCGAGATAGTCCACCAGACCGGCGGGCGACATGATGCGCGCCGCCTCCTGAAACGTGGCCTCGAGTACCTCCTTGACTTCCGGAACCGCCTCTTCCAGAAATTCCGAATAATCCTCAAGTTTCACAGACGACATCACTGCTCACCATAAAAGTCCGGGGAACGCCCCATGATCCGTCTGAATCAGCCCAGGAAGGTCTGAACGGCGGCGTTCAGTGTGTCGCGCATGTCGGGATCGTCCGTCAGCGGCGTAATCATGGTGATGCTGCAGGCAGCCTCCGGGTCGATACCCTTGCTGATCAACTGGCCGGCGTAGACCAGCAGGCGCGTTGAAATACCTTCGTCGAGCCCGTGCCCCTTGAGGTTGCGCGCACGGTGCGCAATCTGCACCAGCTTCTCCGCGATTTCCCCGTCGACGCCGGATTCCTTCTTCACGATGGACACTTCCAGCTCGGTTTCAGGGTAGTCGAAATCCAGGCCGCCGAAACGCTGCTTGGTGGACTGCTTGAGGTCCTTCATCAGCGACTGGTAGCCGG
>CAYSRA010000048.1:0-19633 GCA_964433205.1 uncultured Thiohalobacter sp.
CCCTGATGGAGTTTACCCATAAATTCGAAGCCCATTATCTCGACGGCTTACTTGCTGCACCGTATCATGGTTTGGAATCAGACCAGCCGGGTAGCCCGTATTATGACCGTTCACCATTGCATGATCTGGCATCATTAAAGTGTCCGATGATTATTTTTCAGGGACTTGAAGATAAAGTGGTTCCACCCGAGCTTTCCCGTGAACTGGTACAGAGTAGTGTGTGGTTAGGTTGATTACAGGGGAGTCATATTTTGATCACAATATGGATACCATGACCGGGTACCACTGGGCATCTGTTACAAGAGGTTTTCGGCTGCGGTTCCCGGCGCGTGATCTTGAGATTCTAGAAGTTATTCTGAGACATATAAACGATACGCATGGAGATCCATGCCATATTGCAGAGGAGATTGCAAAAGATCATCCTGTAGAATCATGGTCAATCATTCGAGCCCTTCTAGATGCTGAGGATGAACATTTCTGGATAATCGCGTGGCTGGGTGACCGCATCGCATTTGGTGAAGATCCGCCAAATGGCGCAATTCAATACTTCGACCCAGTGTCTGTTATGGCATGGGTGTCTGATAATCCGGAACGTAATGCATGGCAGTTGCTTCGGTGTTTGCCAAAAACACTCGATGAAAATGAAGGCGGAAAGCTCACGCAGCTCTTTCTTGATTCTTATGGTGAGGATGAGAGATTGTCGTCGTCTCTGATGTCTCACTTTTGGGCAGGAGGGTGGTCAGGACCCGAGAGCGCATACCTCGCGGGCAAACGTGACAAAGCCAGAGCATGGATTAACCAAGTTGAATCAGGGAAAGTGCTGTCATGGATTTACCGATATATTGATTTGCTGAGTAAAAGAATTATAGAGGCCGAGATCAAGGAAGAGCGGGAATTTTGAAATGAGGATCGAAGTGCCATATTTCCCATTAGATCTATGACTGACGATAAAGCTGAATCGAATTTCGACTGCGATGGTCTCAGAACGCCAGAACATCTCTGTGAAGCGGATCCACGTACCCAATCCTTTGTTAGGGTCGATAATGAATCGGGGGTAATCCGGCCTTTGTCACAGGCGGATCAATACGACTCGATTACCAAATATACACTGTTGAAAGCAGTCCCTGAGAAAGTACGCATCCTGTTCGATACGGCGAGAAACCTGTATCTCTATGCCTGGTTTGTCTATCGATTCTACAATGTTGCCGAGCAGCAGGTGTTCGCCTGCCTGGAAATGGCATTGCGGGAGCGCTTGAATGACAAAATGCCTTTGCCTGAAGAGTATTGGCCGAAGAAGAGGCGGGGCCAACCTCCGTCGTTAAGGCCTATGCTCCGTTATGTGATTGACAGGGGCTATATCAAAAACGAGGGATTTCGGACATGGCGCGAACGGGGGATCATCAGGGCGCAACAGCGCTATGAGATGGAAAAGCTGCAGGAGATGCAGGAAAATGGACTTGAGTCCATGGAGCTGGACTATTCAGAAGTAGTAGTGACTGATGAGGATCTACAGGATTACGACTACCTGGATGTTCTCTTGAAGTACATTCCGAGTACCCGTAATAACTATGCACATGGCTCTGGTATGTTACATAACCAGGTGCTGCACAGCTTTGAGGTGGTGTCGGAGCTGGTCAATCAGTTGTTTCCAGTGTCGCACAGGGCCAGCCCGTGGCCTGGTTCAATATGATTGCTGCGAGGTGTAAATTACGTGCGGGTCTTTAGGAGGCGAAGACAATCGTTTGGAACCTGGTGGGCCGAGGCTAAGAATTGTATACTCAGGTTACTTGAGTCGGCCCGAGGTGGAACTCGACTCGCTGAGCAATTACGCCAGTTTTACGCCTACGCCAAACCTACGCCACGCATAGGTAACTCTTTGTTCATAAATGGTGTTCGATTCCGGCCCCGGGCACCATTTTTCAGGTCTTCCTCGTGAAAATCGGGCATAATACGTCGCAGACAGGTTGGGTCTACTCAACCATTCCTGAATAGCCGCCGAAAGCAGATGGCAGGATGCCTGTATCAGCTCCTGTATGATTCGGTAAAACAAGAGCGCAGCCAAGGGAAGAATGAAGTTCTAAGCGTGCACCCATGGGAACAGTCCGATTTTTTCGCCATTCCACGCAATTTTTTCGGCACTACATACCGACAGAATTCGTGGTGCTCGGCCTTGTTGAACTTCTGGCACTGATCGCATCGCTCTACCTGGCGCTTCAGATTCGTTTCTGGGGAGGGGAGTGGAACCCTGAGTTCGGTCCTTTCCTTCCCAAGGCGCTGGTATACAGCGTTGTTATTCAAATGAGCCTGATTGCGCTGGGCTCCTATCAACGGCACTCCAACCAATCCGTGGAAATACTCATGCTGCGCATTGGCGGCAGCCTGTTGCTGGGGCTTGTTCCGCTCGGAATCATCTATTATGTCGCCCCCATGTTTTTCCTCGGCAGGGGCGTGCTCGCGCTGGCTTTGCTGATCAGTTTTGCCCTGCTGATGCTTATTCGTTTATATTTCCGGCGCATATCGAAAGCCCGTGACATGCAACTCAGGGTGCTGGTGCTGGGTTCGGGGAAAGTTGCAGACCTGGTTCGGGAGGCCCGTAAAGCCGGTGAGCTTGAGGGGCTGAACATCGTCGGTTACGTCGTTATGCCCGGCGACCACTGTCAGCATGAGAATGAGCCTGACTGTATTGTGCTGGATAAGCCACTCATCAAGTACGTCGAGGAGGCGCGCATTGACGAAGTCCTGCTGGCGGTAGACGACCGGCGTGCGGGGCTCCCGGTAAAGGATTTGCTGGACTGCAAGATGAGCGGTATTGAAGTCGAGGACCTGCTGACCTTTTTCGAAAGGGAAACGGGCAAGGTCAGGCTGGATATACTTCAGCCCAGCTGGCTGTATCTTTCTGACGGTTTCCGGGAAAGCACCTTCCGGCGCCTGGGCAAACGGTTATTTGACATCACCATCGTGCTGCTACTGCTGCCCCTTGTGTTGCCATTGGCCCTGCTTTCCACTGTGGCGATTCTCGTCGAGAGCAGGGGCAGGGGGCCGATTCTTTACCGCCAGACCCGCGTTAAGGAAAACGGCGAACTTTTCCAGATTTACAAGTTCCGCAGCATGGTCCCCGATGCCGAGCAGGACGGGGTGGCGCGCTGGGCCTCAAAAAATGATTCCAGGGTCACCTGTGTGGGGTCCGTGTTGAGGAAGTGCCGTTGTGACGAAATTCCCCAGCTGCTCAATGTGCTGAAGGGTGACATGAGCTTTGTCGGGCCGCGCCCGGAACGTCCGGAATTTGTAAAACAGTTGTCCAGCAAGATCCCTTATTACGATGAGCGCCACAGGGTCAAGCCCGGTTTGACCGGCTGGGCCCAGATACGTTATCCCTACGGCGCTTCGGAAGAGGATGGTCGCGAAAAGCTGCAGTACGATCTCTACTACGTAAAAAATTACAGCATGTTTCTGGACATACTGATTCTGTTGCAAACGGCAGAGGTCGTGTTGCTGGGCAAGGGTGCACAGTGAGGTTGAGATACGACGCTGGCTAGCGATCCGGCTTTGCCAGAAGTTGCCGCGCCTGCCTGGCCTCGGCGGATCCGGCGTCCAGTTTTAATACCTTGTTCAAGGCTTCTGTACCCTGCGCTATGTTTCCCTGTTCCATATAGGCGACGCCGAGGTGGTAGTAGATCGTTGCGGATTCCGGGGCCAGCGCAGCCGCCTCGCGTAAGGTTTTGATCGCCAGTGGATATTCCTTGCGGGCACGATATACCCACCCCAGCGTATCAAGAACACCCGCAGACTGCGGAGCCAGTTTCACCGCCTGTTTCGCGTAGGCCAGCGCCTCATCAAGATCGCCTCCCCGCTCGGCGGCCATCCAGGCGAGATCGTTGTATGCCGCAACCGCCCCGGGATCCAATTCAATTGCTGCTTTATAGGCGCGTCTGGCCTTCTCAAGCGCCTGGTTGCGCTGGTGTATCACGCCCAGCCTGAGCTGGACGTCAGGACGTTTCCCGTCGAGTTTCAGCGCAGCTTCATACTCCCGCACGGCTTCCTTGTTGCGACCCATGCGCTGGAAAATGTCGCCGCGGAATATCCGCGCCTTCACATTGGTCGGGTCAAGCGCCAGAACGCGGCCAAAATAATCCAGTGCCTGCTGATTCTCGTTCTGGTGCATCGACAGGTTGCCCAGCATGAAAAGCGGCAACGGGCTGTCCGGCTGAAGCGCGGCTGCCCGCGTCAGTTCTCGTCTGGCCCCTTGCGCGTCACCGCTTCTCAGCAGCGCGACACCCATGGCATAGCGTGCACCGGCGTGGTCGGGTTGATCCTGCAGGGCTCTCCGGTAACGTTGAATGGCCGTGTCGGGTTGCTTGAGCGCGTTCTGGTAGAGGTCGCCGAGGGCGATACGCGTGCTTATCATGGCCGGGTCGATGGAGAGCGCCTTTTTGAAGGCGCGCTCTGCGCCGGAAAAATCCTTGTCCAGGTAGAGCAGGCGGCCCAGGGACGCCTGCGCGTGGGCATTTTTAGGCTCCGCTTTGACCGCCTGCATAATCCAGCGCCTGGCTTCGGCAGCGTTGTTTTCCTTGAAAGCAACCTCCGCCAGGCCAAGCATGGCTTTGGCGAGCGTGGGGTTTTCCTCCAGGCTGTTGCGGAACGCGTGCGCTGCCAGCCCGGTGTGGCCGGCGACCAGGTGCTCCAGGCCTTCGTAGTAATATTTTTCAGCCGCGCTCTGCGGCGCCTGCTGCGGTGTTGGGGCGAGATCGATGATGCCGGTGGGTATGGCGTAAAGATGCCCGCTCGAGAGCAGGGCGGTAAACACGATGGTGCGCAGGTAACGGTGATTCACGTGTGGTTTCCTTGAGGCAAATAAACCAGGCCAAAAAAAACGCTCCATTCATTAAGGTGGAACCTTAACAGAATGGAGCGCCGGTTGAGAAGGCAGGCAAGCGTTTTTGCGCTTGCCTGCTGTGGAGTGCCGAAAGTCCTTTTTCGTTAGTTATTATTAGTCAGACTTTGCGGCGACGGCGGCTTGCGACCAGACCAAACAGGCCCATGCCCAGCAGCGCCAGCATTCCCGGCTCAGGTGTCTTGACCGGCGGAGGAACGATCACAGAGCCACCTACGCCAGAGAAGGCAAAGATGTAGGTGCGCGGTGTGCCGCCCTTCGGGTCGCCACTTTCCTGACCGAACGAGAACAGTTCGGCACCAATGTCGCCCAGGGCCGCAAAAGCAGCCGCTTCATCGACGGAAGCGCCGTAGAAGATGCTGAACGTCTTGGACTCACCCGCAGCCAGATCACCAAAACCGAAGTCGAACACGGCACCGTGGTCGGAAGGACCGCAATCGACGAAGTCGGTGTTGATGCCGCAACCGGCCAGGTCGCTTATGCCGCCACCCAGCGGGTCCGGAGTCGCGAAGCCGTTGTCGCTGCTGGCCAGCAGGTCAGCTGTGGTGCCGGTACCGCCGATCGTGACGTATTCGTTAAACTCGGTGAACGGGATATCCCAGTCCATTGCGCGACGGTAACGGAGGTCAGTCATGGTCGCGGCGCTGGTGTTCTCAATAGTCACCTTGGCTTCAAAAACGTCCAGTGAGGCTGACGGTGCATAGGCGTGCGTGACTTTCAGGTCGGGCATGGAGGTCAGGAAGACCTTGGAGGTGGCCGAAGAGCTGTCGGCGGTAAACGAATCCAGGGTCAGGTTTGAAATGCCGCCGGAGTCAACACTGGCATAACCGCTGACACCACTGGCGGCCACACCCCAGCCTTCACACAGGCAGCCCGGGCTGGTGGCGTCATACCAGCCGGTACCATCTGCACCACCCTCGATAAACGCCGCCACACCGGTCGCGCTGGCATTGACGGTGATGTCTCCATCCCGGGTGTTCAGATGACCCAGATCATTGACACCGAGCGCTACCGTGGCAGTCGTCGAGTCGCCGGTGTTATAGATAATCGCGCCGGCACTCATCGCGGTCGTGCTGACAGCCATACCGCCCAGCGCCAGTGCAAGGCCAATGGCCCTCGGGGCTGCGCGGAGACTGAAATTGATTGGATTTTTCATGATGTTTCCCTCTCGCTCCTGAAGAAATGTGTGGTTCCAAAAGAACTTCTTTGTGCCTACTGCCATGCAATCTGTGAGCCATAATAAAATAGCAAGCAAATACAATAAGATACACCTAGTCTGCTGGCTATCCTGTGGTGGTGTGTAAAGAATATGGACACCGGGTGAGGCAGATAACCCCCGGTTCGTTCAGCGAATACGGTCCTGAATGGCCCGTATTTCAAAAATAATCCGTATATTCAGCGGGTTGCATCCGATACAGGGGCCTCGTCAGCAGTTTTCGGGAGGTGTAAATTATTTTTACAACGGTTGAACGTGGCGGGTAGGTCGGACCGGTATGCCGCGAGAAATGGCGTAAAGACAGGCGTGTGCCAATGCAGTAGGCTGTTTCATGCATGAGTCGGTGAACACCGTTCCGGATATCGGGGCGTGCGCGACGTATCCGAACTCTGCCCTGAAATTTATGAGACAGGCGCTATAAGTTTTAAAAATGACCCTGGGATTTTTCAGCTACCTGAGTGCGTCGATCGCATTTGCCCTGTTCGCCATTCTGCTGCTCACCAGCTGGCGCGGCGGGCTGCATGGTTTGTTGCTGGCCGCAGTATCCGTGACAAGCGCATTATGGGCGGGGGTGGCGAGCCAGGTTGTGACGGCGTCCGTCTACCAGGCCGGCGCCTATCAGGCACTCGAAGTATTACGATACATCGCCTGGTACATTTTCCTGATCAAGCTATTCGATTCGCCTGCTGGCAGGAACCCGGGTTACCGACGCTTCCAGCGCAGGGCATTGCTGTTCAGTGTCGGTTTCGGGTGTTTTATGCTGGTGATGGAGTTTGTGTCGCCGCGCCTGGCCGGGTTGCTCGCGCAGGACGCTGTGACGAAGTTTCATCTTGTTGGCCACATGGTGCTGGCTATCATCGGACTCGCTATTATCGAGCAGCTTTTCCGCAATGTGACTGTGCAACACCGATGGGCGATCAAGTACCTGTTTATCGGTGCAGGCGGGATCTTTGCCTATGACTTTTACCTGTATGCCAATGCCTTGCTGTTCCGCGGTATGGATGCCGGTTTATGGGAGGCGCGTGGCTTTATCAGCCTGATCGCGGTTCCCATGCTGGTTTTGTCGGCGGCCAGAAACCGGGAATGGTCGCTGAACGTGTTCGTGTCGCGCGATATCGTTCTGACCACAACAGCGTTTCTTGGTGGCGGCATATACCTGCTGGTAATGGCCGGCGCTGGATATTATCTGCGTGATTATGGCGGTAGCTGGGGGCAGGTTGCCCAGACAGTGTTTCTGTCGCTGGCGACAATCTTGCTGGTGGCCGTGCTCTTTTCAGGACAGCTGAGGGCCAGCCTGAGAGTGTTTCTGGGCAAGAATTTTTACAAGAACAAGTATGATTACCGGCGGGAGTGGCTGCGGTTAACAAGTGACCTGAATCATCAAAAGGACGGCAGCAGCGGATTTGTTTCAGCGATAAAAGTGCTGGCGAGGTTGGTGGACGCGCGTTCGGGGTTGATCTGGTTGCATGAAAACGATAATCGCTACCGTAGTACGGCCGCGTGGCACACAAGGCGTATTGGTGTCAGCGAAGCGGAAAACAGCAGCCTGGTTCAGTTTCTCGAAAGTAAGGGCTATATTATCAATCTGGAGAACTTCTATAGCTGTCCTGAAGAATACGAAGGCCTGATGCTGCCGGCCTGGCTCAGCGAAATCCAGCGGCCATGGCTGATTGTTCCATTGTTCGGGCTTGAGTCCCTGCTCGGATTTGTGGTGTTGGCGGACCCATTGGTCTCACGCAATATAAACTGGGAGGACAGGGACCTGCTTAAGACAGCTGCCATGCAGGTGGCCAGTTATCTTACGGTGCTGCGTACATCTGAAGTGCTGGCGGAGGCCAGGCAATTTGAAGTATTCAACCGGCTATCAGCCTACATGGTTCATGATCTGAAGAACATATCGGCAGAACTTGAACTCGTCGGCCGTAACGCCGAGCGACACCGAAACAATCCGGAATTCCTCGATGACGCGTTTGAAACGGTCAACAATGCATCCTCAGGGATTAAAAGGCTGCTTGACCAGTTGCGTAACAAGCAGTTGCAGAAGGAGAGAAAGGTTGTTGTGGACGTATGCAGCCTGGTACAGGAAGTCGCCTCGCGCAAGAGTGAGCGCCTCCCGGCTCCCGAAGTGACATGCGATTGCGGAGACTGCCACGCCGTGGTTGAAAAAGGGCGGCTTGCCAACGTGCTGGCGCACCTCATAGACAATGCGCAGCAGGCAACACCGGAGGACGGGTTTGTAAAACTCGATGTGGTGAAAAATGATTCCGTTATTATTATCCGGATTGTGGATAATGGTCACGGTATGGACGGCGAGTTTATCGATAAACGCCTGTTCAAGCCTTTTGATACGACGAAGGGTAATGCCGGGATGGGTATCGGCATGTACGAATGCCGGGAGTTCATTCGTGAACTCGGCGGCGAAATCTATGTTGAAAGTGAGCCGGATAAAGGGACTTCCATTGCACTGCATGTGCCTTCCGGACAATAAACAGGGCAGGTTATTCACTCATGTCAGACAATGCACTCCGACCATTGCTGGTTGTGGAGGATAACCCGGGAGTACAGAAGCAGCTGAAGTGGTCTTTCGAGGGCTATGACGTGATATTGGCAGGTGACCGTGCTTCGGCGCTCGAACAGATGAAACGGGTCCGTCCGCCGGTCGTTACACTGGATCTCGGGCTGCCGCCGGATCCGGCCAATGCTTCAGAAGGACTGGCGGCACTTGCCGGGATACTCGAAGTGGCGCCTCATACCAAAGTGATCGTTGTGACAGGGAATGACGACCGCAAAAACGCCCTCGAGGCTGTGTCGCTCGGCGCCTATGATTTTTACCAGAAGCCCATCGATCCCGATGTGCTGGGTTTGATTATTGACCGTGCCTACAGCCTGTATGAACTGGAAGAGGAAAACCGCAATCTGCTAAAGCAGAAAACGGACTCACCGATGGCCGGTATTGTCGGGAGCAGTCCGCAGATGCAGCAGGTTTGTCGTATGGTTGAGAAGGTCGGGCCATCTGACGCAACAGTCCTGATCCAGGGGGAAACGGGTACCGGCAAGGAGCTGTTCGCGAAAGCCCTGCACGAACTGAGTTACAGGAAGGACAAGCCCTTCATTGCGGTCAATTGTGCAGCGATACCCGAGAACCTTCTCGAAAGCGAGTTGTTCGGCTACGAAAAGGGTGCGTTTACCGGTGCCGTAAAAAAAACCCGGGGCAAGATCGAGTACGCCGATGGGGGCACGTTGTTTCTCGACGAAATCGGTGATATGCCGCTGTCGTTGCAAGCCAAGATGTTGCGGTTTTTGCAGGAGCGCGTTGTTGAACCTATTGGCTGCCGGAAAACAGTCAGGGTTGATGTCAGAATACTCTGCGCAACACATCAGAATCTGGTGCAACTGATCCATACGCAGGAATTTCGCGAAGACCTGTATTACAGGATCAGCGAAATCGTGATGGAGGTTCCCCCGTTGAGAGAGCGGGAAGGGGACCGCATATTGCTGGCCCGGGCGTTCCTGGAGAAATTCGGCCGCCAGCGCACCCGTAGCATCCGTGGTTTTAGCGAACATGCGTTGATGCATATCGAGCAATACGCATGGCCGGGCAATGTGCGCGAACTGGAAAACAAGGTAAAACGGGCTGTCGTACTGGCAGACGGTGAATGGATATCCGTGGAGGACCTGGGATTTATAGACGATGGCGGGGCGACGCTGTCTCTTGATCTCAGAAAGGCGCGGGAAGAGGCGGAGCGCCGGGTCATCCGCCAGACGCTGATGCTGCATAACAACAACATATCCCGTGCTGCCAATGCGATGGGTATAAGCAGACCATCACTGTACAACCTGATGAAAAAGCTGGGCATGGCTGAGTCAGCCGACTAAACAGGACGATAAACTTCCAGGATGCATGCGAAGTGAATGGGGAACAGTCAGGACGGGGTTGGGGTTTGGCAGGGATTTCCCTGTCCGTCCTGCTGATCCTGACCCTTGTGGTCTACCATGAAAGCGTCTCGTACCTTACAGGTCTCTGGAACCAGTTATCCAGCGGCGAGTATGGGCATGGCTACCTGGTCCTCGCGATCAGTGCGTACCTGGTGATAACAAGGCGCCGCACCCTGTTGCAGCAGGCGCCCTGTCCGGAATATTGGGGATTGATCGGGGTGGTCGTGGCAAATCTGATATGGCTGCTGGCTGCTCTCGCTGATGTCCAGGTCGTGCAGGCGGCGAGCACGCTGGCAATGCTGGCGTCAATCGTCTGGGTTGTGCTGGGCGGGCGATTATTTCTGAAGCTCCTGTTCCCCATTCTGTTTATCGGTTTTGCTATACCTGTCTGGTTTCCCTTGTCACCCCTGTTGCAGGAATTGACGGCGGATGCGGTTTTCCAGGTTGTTCGTGTGCTGGGTGTACCCGCTTTGAGGGAGCAGCACATCATTACTGTTCCGGCTGGTCAGTTGTCTATTGAGGAGGCCTGTAGCGGCCTGCGCTATCTTCTCGCCGCGTTGACACTGGGCACACTCTATGCGTATCTGAATTACACCACCCTGCGTTCCAGGGTGACAGTCGTGCTGGTAGCGGCGGGCGCGGCTGTGCTCGCGAATATCCTGCGCGTGTTTATTGTCGTATACCTCGCCTATGCAACTGATATGCAACACCCGTTGATCAGGGATCACCTGAGTCTTGGGTGGTACCTGTTCGGAGGACTGGTATTCGTATTGCTGTATATCGATGCCAGGCTACATCGCCGGGACACAGCGGAACACAATAATATTGAATCGGGCGAGGAGAGCCGGCGGGTCGGAAAAACTGATTGCCGGGCTGATGTGGTTCAATACTCAAAAGTCATTATTCCGGCGCTGGTACTGATTATTTCCGGGCCAGCCATGGTCTGGTGGGTTGAGAACCAGGCAGCTGCGGGCACCAGGGTGGTTGGCTTCGAGTTTCCCGCCGGGGCACATGGGTGGAGCGGGCCAGGGGATACGCAGCAGGACTGGATGCCGGTGTTCAATGGGGCGGTTTCCGAGAAACGGGTCTATACGAAAGGCAGCCGCAGCGTACAGGTTTATGTCGGTTATTATGCGGCCCAAAAACAGGACAGGGAATTAATTAACGACAGAAATCACATCGCTGATGGTAAACGCTGGAAATCCCTTAATCCACGGGGGCGTGCGCGGGCTTTCAATGACAGGGTGGTTTTGGAGCAACAGGTATACCACGGGCGGCAAAACCGGTTATTGGTCTGGTACTGGTACGTGGTCGCCGGTCAGCCGGTAACCAGTCGTTACCAGGCAAAATTGTACCAGGCTATGGGGGCCTTTACCGACGAGCGCGGGGCAGCGGTACTGGCTGTTGCGACTGAACAGGTGGATGATGAGCCTGGAGCCGCGAGGAAGGTTCTACGGGATTTTCTGTCCACGGTGAACAGGCCCATGAGCAAGCTGGTAACGCCCCGCTTCAATTAGCGTGCCCGGGGTTGTTAAGATCGGACAGGGCATCGCAATGATGGAAAATTTGAACTAATCAGAGGTTCTCTGGATATGCGATCAGGGTGTATGAAGATACCACTGGGGAAAGGTGAAATTCTGCGGCGGATTTCCGGATATCTGCTGTCTGGTCTGGTGCTGTTTCTGGTGGCCTGTGGCGATGTCGGAAAGGACGAAGCGCAGTTAATGCAGGAAGCCACAGCGTATGTGAATGAGGGCGACCTGCGTGCGGCGGCAATTGAATTTAAAAATCTGTTGCAGAAAAATCCGCGACACGGACAAGCCCGCTACCAGTTGGGTCGCATCTATTTTCGCTCTGCTGATTTCCCTTCTGCAGAAAAAGAATTCAGGCGCGCTATCGAAGCGGGATGGAATGCCGGCGAAGTACGCGTGGCCCTGGCAGAGGTTTTGTTGATACAGGGGAAATTTGAACAGGTTGCTGAGGTGGCCACGCTGGAAGATGGCGACAGTCCTGCCGAAAAGGCCGATCTGCTGGCTTTGCAGGCGGCTGCTGTTGCGAGCCTGGGGGACAGGGAAAAAGCGGATGCGCTGCTCGGCCAGGCGGCCGAAGCAGACGCAACCGCTTTCCACGTGTTGAGAACCCGGTTGGTACTGGCACTCAACGCCGGTGATCTCGACGCGGCAAGGAAGGCTCTCGACCGGGCGCTGGAAGCCTGGCCTGACAGCCAGGAATTTCTGTTGCGCAAGGCGCAGTTGCTGGCGAGGAACGATGATGTTGCAGGCGCTGAACCGGTCTACCGGCGAGTTCTGGAACTTGAACCACGAGGCATTATAACCTGGCAGGGCAGGGAAGCCCGGCTCGGCCTGAGTCGCTTGCTGATCGCCCGGGGACAGCCCGGGGAGGCCGAAACGCTGGTCGTGCAGCTGATCAAACGAAACGATGGCGATGTCGACGCCAACTACGTTGGCGGGCTGGTGTCGTTTCGACAAGGTGATTACGAGCTTGCCAGAACACGGCTGCAGAGGGTTCTTGCGCAGGCCGCGGATAACCTGCCTGCCCAGCTACTGTATGGCGCGGTCAGCTACTCGCTGGGTGACTATGAGCAGTCGGCATATTACCTGACCAGGTATGTTGCTGCGATGCCGGGAAACGATGCGGCGAAGAGGTTGCTGGCGCGCATCCAGATGATGCTGGGACAACATGCCAAAGCCCGTGCGTTGCTGGAGTCAGAGATCGAGAAGACGCCGGACGATGCAGAGCTGCTGGCGTTGGTCGGGGCCTCCCTGTTCAGTTCGGGCGAACAGCAGTCCGGGATAGAGAAACTTGAGCGGGCCGTATCGATAGCGCCCGATAACAGTTCACTGCGGGAGCAGTTGGCAAAGGCTTACCTGTTAACAGGTAACACTGAGCAGGCTATCGGTGAACTCCAGCTGCTGGCGGAAAAGGGCGGGGATCAGGACAGGAATGATAGCCTGATGGTGCAGGCTTATATTCGCAGCAAGGAGTTCGAAAAGGCAAAGAACACCGCACTGGGAATCCTGGAACGGCGACCGCAAGATCCGGTGGCGCTTTCGCTGGTCGGCAACGTTTATGCCGCCAGTGGTGATTACGGACATGCGCGCGAGTATCTGGCGCGCGCGCTGGAGGAGAACCCCGATTATTTGCGGGCCAGCATGGCGTTGGCGCGCGTGGAGAAACTGGATGGCAATCCGGCCAGGGCGCGTAAAATTTACCTGGATAGCATGGAGCGTTTTCCCGATGCTGTTGCTCCCCTGATTGCGCTGGCCGGCCTGGCAGAACAGTCCGGGAACATGGAAGAGGTGGCGGAGTGGCTGGAACGGGCATACGAACGGCACCCGGACCAGTTGAGCCTGCAGCTTATACTGGCCGAACTGTACATCAGGGAGAATCAACTCAAAAAGGCTGAGCTGTTGCTCAATGAGGTTTCCGCAGCAGACAGTGAGAAACCGGAAGTGATGCTGAAGCGCGTGCGCGTCATGCTGGCCCAGCGCCGCTACCAGCAGGCACTGGCGCCGCTTGAGTCACTTGTCTCGACGAACCCTGATTCGGCGTATCTCTATGCTTTGCTGGGAAGAGCGAGGCTTGAACTCGGGCAATATGACGCTGGGCGGGCCGTCGTACAAAAAGCGCTGGTATTGGCGCCCGACTATAAACCGGCACTGGTGCTGCTGGCCGAGCTGGCATTACGGTCAGGGCAGTATGACAAGGCGCTGGCGCTGGTTCCCCGTCTGCGCTCCGCGGGTTTACAGGAGGCTGTCAGCAGCAGGGTAGAGGGACTGGCCCTGATCGGCAAGAACGCCTGGGGGAAGGCGAGCGAGGCGCTGAGACGGTCACTGGCCGATAAGCCTGATGCCCGGCTGGTTGTCTATCTGGCCACGGCGCTGAACCGTTCAGGGAGGTCGGGTGAAGCGATGGACACCCTGAATACGTGGTTAAAGGCGCATCCGGATGATGGTGATGGATGGAAACATCTCGCGTTGATCTATCAGCGTATGGGGCAGAATGACGAGGCAATCAGCGCCTATGAGCGAGTGTTAAAAGTTGATGCAGGAGACAAGGCGACATTGAACAACCTGGCCTGGTTATATTCGCTGAAGGACGACCCCCGGGCATTGCCGCTTGCAGAGCGGGCCTACCAGGCCGGTCCGGACGATCCGGGCGTTATGGATACCTACGGCTGGCTGCTCATCGAACAGGGCAGGAAGATCACCAGGGGCCAGGCCCTGCTCCGAAAGGCGCTGACGCAGTTACCGGACGTTCCGGAAGTTCAATATCACTACGCCATGGCGCTGTACAAGTCCGGGCGCAAGGAAGAGGCCATGGAATCGCTAAGAAGTCTGCTGGCAAGCGGTAAATCTTTTGTCGGACGTGAGGACGCGCAGAGGCTGATGGGCGACAGTAACTAGCCCAACGGATGTTGCCGGTTACCGTGGCTGCATAAGTGGTAACATTGGACCTTCAGTCGGTGAAGCCTGGCGAACCTGTCCCGCGGAGTGTGATTTCAGCGAATGCGCTATCAGGTCGATAAAGGGTTTTCTTGTGGACGATTTGAGCCTGCCACGCAATCTTAGCAGGGTTGTGATATAATAAATATGACTAAAATCAGCAGGATAGTGAAGAGCAGGTAATATGCAGGAAATGCTGGCAAACCTCTATGGGCATCTTTACGAGATGTGGCGCTACCGCTGGTCGGGGTTGCTGATCGCATGGGTTTTGGCGATTGCCGGGTGGTTTGGTGTGTATATGCTGCCCAACCAGTATCAGGCGAAGGCCGTGGTGTTCGTGGATACTGACTCCATTATGAAGCCCCTGCTCAAAGGACTCGCGGTTGAAACGGACAGCAGGGGTGAGCTTGAATTTATCACCCGTATGTTGTTGAGCCGCGAGAATCTACTCGCCGTCATGCGCGAAACCGATATGGACCTCCGGGTTGATTCCCCCGAGGCACGAGATCGGATGGCTGTGCAGCTTTCCCGGGCAATTACATTAAAGAGCGTCGGAGCCAGCCGCAGGGGAGCTCCGGCCAATATCTACGAAATCAGCTATCGCTCGGATTCGGCGGACCGGGTATATGAGGTCGTTTCCGCGTTATTAAACCGTTTGTTGGAAAGCGCACTGGGATCGGGGCGGAGTGATACGCAGATGGCGCAGAAATTTCTTGATGAGCAGATCAAGGAGTATGAATCACGGCTTACCATTGCCGAGCAGGCACTGGCCGATTTCAAGAAAAAGAACATAGGCCTGATGCCGGATGAGAAAGGCGGATACTACATGCGTCTGCAACGTCTGGCAGGGGACATAGAGAAGACCCGGTCGGACTTGATGCTTGCGGAACGGCGTTATGCGGAACTAAAGCGACAACTGAAAGGTGAGACGCCGCTGTTGGGTGTTGGAGATTATACCGAATCCACAGCGGCCAGGCTGCGACAATACCAGGAGAACCTGGCAGAGATGTTGTTGCAGTATACGGACCAGCATCCCGATGTGCTGGCGCTTAGAGCAAAAATTGATGACCTGAAGAACAACAAGCTTGCCGAAACTGACGGGCCGGATACGAACGTACCAGGTGACAGCACTGAACTGAACCCGGTGTATCAGGGTATAAAGGTCGAGATCAGCAAGGCGCAGGTTGAAGTCGAAACCTTGAAGAGTCAGCTCGCCGAACAAAATCGAAAACTCGAGCAATTGAAGAAATCGGTAGATGCAATTCCGCAGGTCGAAGCGGAACTGGCACGATTGAACCGTGATTATGAGGTTACCCATGCACGCTATATGAGCCTTGTCGACCGGAGGGAATCTGCCCGACTTGCGGAAAAAAGTGGCAGCAATATCTCTTTTCGGGTTATTGAGCCGCCCGTCACTCCGGTGGCGCCGGTTGGTCCCGATCGCGTGCTGTTGTTGCTCGGCGTGCTTGCCGGTTCGCTGGGTGCCGGCGCCGGCTGGACATTCCTTCGTTCCCTGTTCAGTCCTACCTTTATTAATTTCAGACAGGCCCGTGAGAACCTTGGCTTGCCGGTTCTCGGTGCGGTCAGTCTGCATTTGACGCCGGAACACAGGGCTTTGCGGAGACGCCAGCTGGTCTGGTTTTTATTCGCAATCGGCATGCTGATCGCCTCTTTTGGTGTTGCCCTGTGGTTCCAGGAGGAAGGTTCCGTTTACCTTCGATGGATAATACTGGAGAGTGGTCGAAGACTATGAGTTCGCCAGATAACGAGAACTACAAAGCGCCGGGTGTGGTCAGTCGCCTGATGGCGGCGGTCGACCTTGAAGAGGGGCTGCACAAGGGGCAATCGGCACGGAACTCGAGTCATGCCACAACACCGGTATCTGCGGCGAATGAGGAAGTCCCGATAGCAGCCCGTCTGAGGGCGCTGCACATGCTCGTACAGGGTAGCGATCTGGGAGCCAACGTTGCTGATGAATACCGACGGATAAAGCGCCCGCTGTTATCGAACGCGTTCGGGAAAACAGCGTCACTGGTTGACCGCGGCAACCTGATCATGGTTACCAGTTCTGTACCCGGAGAGGGCAAGACCTATACGTCGGTGAACCTGGCACTTGCTATTGCCCAGGAGCGGGATAATACCGTTTTGCTGGTTGATTGCGATTCAACCAAACAGGGTGTCAGCCGGATGCTGGGCCTGCAGGGCAGGCCTGGACTGGTGGATGTTCTCGAGGATGAAAATACCGCGATAAGCGACGTACTGCTGCATACTGATATTCCCGGTCTTGTCATCATTCCCGCGGGCAGGCAGCATGATTACATTGTGGAGCTTCTGGCAAGCCATCGGATGAGCGACCTTGTCGATGAAATATCGTCCAGGTATCACGACCGCATCGTTGTATTTGATGTGCCGCCTTTACTGCCCACACCCCAGACGCAGATAATGGCGGGGCTGGTTGGACAGGTCGTGTTCGTTATCGAGACCGGCAGAACACCGCAGTCAGCCGTCGCGGAAGCGCTGGAAATGATCCCGGCTGAAAAGGCCATTGGGCTGGTGCTCAATAAAACCGAGAAGCTTTCCAGCCGTGGAGGCTATTATTATGGGTATTATGACGCGTATGGAGAGCAGGAAAGCCAGTAAGCCGCATTCCGCCATCCCAACCGCCTGATATGGTCATTCAGAATGCGCTGACAGTCGATGTGGAAGACTATTTCCATGTATCCGCGTTCCAGAAAAATATCACCCCCGAAGACTGGCCGTCATATCCACTCAGAGTAAACGCCAACACCGTGCGGCTGATGGACCTTTTCGAGCGCTACCGGGTCAAGGCAACCTTTTTCGTGCTGGGCTGGGTTGCTGACAGGGACCATGGGCTGGTGCGGGAAATCGCCAGTCGCGGGCACGAGATAGCCTGCCACGGATACAGTCATCAACTGATATATAACCAGACGCCCGAAGTCTTCAGGGAAGAAACGATACGTGCGAAAAAATTGCTTGAGGATATCGTCCAGCTACCGGTGCGAGGTTACCGGGCGGCGAGTTATTCCATAACCCGACGTTCGCTCTGGGCGCTGGATATCCTCGCTGAAGCCGGATTCGAATACGATTCGAGTATCTTTCCGGTGCGGCATGACCGATACGGGATACCTGACGCTCCCAGGGACCCATATCTGCTGAAAACCCCGAACGGCCACTCCATCGTGGAATTCCCGTTATCCACTGCGAAAGTTATGGGGTACAGCTTGCCCATGGCGGGTGGAGGGTACTTTCGTCTCTATCCTTACTTTTTGACGAGAGCGGGGTTACGGAGCATTAATCGCGGTGAAGGAAAACCGTTTATTTTTTATCTCCATCCCTGGGAGATTGACGAGGATCAGCCACGAATCCCGGCAAACTGGCTTTCCCGATTCAGACATTACAACAACCTTCAAAAGTGTGAGTCGCGGCTGTGTGCGCTCATGGCGGACTTTCGTTTTACATCCGCCAGGGACGTGTTAGCCGATCTGGGCCTGGTAGACGCAGAGAACACGATGAGAGCGTAGACGGGATGAGTGTCAGCGTAGTAGTAATGGCCGCTCGTTAGGGAGGGGGCATGGGTGACACAAATAAAGCGGAGCCTGGCGACTACCGGTGCGAATCACATCCGCTGGATTGTCCGGGTCAGATTGCCGGTGACTGGATCGCGTTGCAAAGCAGGGCAGACTGCTCCTATTTTCAGTCGTGGGGGTGGATCGGCAGCTGGCTTGAGCAGTTCACCGGCGATCTTCAGCCAACGGTCGTAAAAATCCGCTCCGCGGAGCGGCTCGTTGGAATGGGCGTGTTTGTGCCGGGAACCCTGGTCCGGCGTCGTTTCATTCGCTCGAGAGCAGCGTTTCTGAACGAGTACCCGTTTGACGGGAAAAACATGGTTATCGAGTATAACGGTGTGCTCTCTGAGCAAGGCTGTGAAGGGCCGGTATATTCAGAACTCATCCGGTTTCTCGAAGAGGAGTGGCAAGCGATCGGGGCGGTTCCTTTTGGTTCGATCGGAGAACAGCACCGGCCTGCGGTACGGGTCAACATGGAATCCGACCTGTCCAGGCAAATATGTCTGCAGAGACACGTTTCTTTTCAGGTTGACCTTGGTGCGTTCGAAGAGGGCATTGATGGTTATCTGAAAAGCCTTGGGAAAAACAGGCGAGGTCAGATTCGGCGAGCGCTCAGGCTGTATGAGGAACAGGGGGAACTTAAGCTGGAAAGCGCAAAAAGTGCTGATGAGGCACTGGTCTTTCTGGATGAGTTGAAAACCCTGCATAACCGGAGCTGGCAGGCCAGGGGAAAGAAAGGTTCGTTTGCCAATCCGCTGTGGGAGAAATTTCACCGGGACCTTGTTCAAAAGCGGTTCGAGCATGGCGAAATTCAGTTGCTCAGGCTATCCAGCGATTCGTCCTCCATCGGTTACCTGTTTAATTACATTTGGCGAGAGCGCGTCTACGTACTACAGTCAGGTTTCAGGTTTTCCGCTGACCGGCGATTGACGCCTGGCTATGTCGTTCACGCGCTTGCGATTGTGTACAACAAGGAAAGAGGCATGTCGGTTTACGATTTTATGCACGGTGATTCACTGTATAAACGAATGCTGTCGACTCAAAGTACAAAAATGTACTGGATTGCCTTGCAAAGGCACAGTTTGAAATTCCGGCTGGAGAACGGCGTTGTTGGACTCGTTCGGAAACTCCGGGGGGCGTCGGACTAACAGCCCGACCGTTTACCTTGGTGCCAGTGATGAAGGACGTTTTCGCCAGGTATTTTTTGCATATTCAATCCAGCTGCAGCACTGAATGAAATCATCCATAGAACCGGGCAAGGAGAATCTCGGCAGGTTGAAAATCTGTGTCTTCGAGTCTGAGTGTGGTTCGACAAACCCCGGAGTCGTGGCGGTTGCGCCCAGGAAACCACTACGCTCAAGTGCGCGAATTTCCCGCTCTCCATAGTCAATCGACCGACCCGTAGGATAGCAAAAAACTTTTAGCGGACTGGACAGCTCGTTCGCCATGTGCTGCCAGGCGCCATCGATTTCTTCTGTCAGACTTTCGCGGCTTATCCTGGAAAGGATATTGTGTGAAATGGAATGCGGTGCAAACT
>CAYSRA010000049.1:0-19149 GCA_964433205.1 uncultured Thiohalobacter sp.
GTCCAGCACCTCGCGCACCAGTTTCTCGATAGCCCCGGTGTCGGTAATCTGCTTGAGGCCTTTCTTCTCGATCACGGTATCGGCGTCGCCCTCGCCCTGACACATGGCCTCGAACACCTGCTTGGCAATCTTGCCGGAAATGGTGTTATCACTGATACGCCTGAGCAGTCCGCCGAGCCGTTCGGCACTTACCGGCGAGGCGTCGATGTCGATGCCTTCGCGGTTGAGCAAACCGGACAGTTCGCCGGTCACCCAGTTGGCCGCCAGCTTGCCCTCACCGCCGGATGCTTCCACGGTGAGCTCGAAGTAGCTTGCCATTTCGCGACTGCCGGTCAGTATCACGGCGTCACGGTGCGACAGATCGTACTGCGACATAAAGCGTTCGCGCTTGGCGTCCGGCAACTCCGGCAAGGTCTTGCGCACCGACTCGATAAACGCATCATCGAGTATGACCGGCAGCAGGTCCGGGTCGGGGAAGTAACGGTAATCATTGGCCTCTTCCTTGCTGCGCATGGGGCGCGTTTCATCACGATCGGCATCGTACAGGCGGGTTTCCTGCACAATCTTTCCGCCGCCCTCGATCACGTCGATCTGGCGCTCGATTTCATAATTGATGGCACGTTCTACGAAGCGGAACGAGTTAATGTTCTTGGTCTCGGTGCGGGTGCCGAATTCTTTCTGCCCCTTCGGACGGACGGATACGTTGGCGTCGCAGCGGAACGAACCTTCCTGCATGTTGCCGTCGCAGATTTCCAGGTAGCGTACCAGCGCATGAATCTTTTTCATGTAGGCCACGGCCTCTTTTGCCGAGCGCATATCCGGTTCCGAAACGATTTCCAGCAGCGGCGTGCCGGCGCGGTTCAGGTCGATACCGGTGGCACCGTGGAAATCTTCGTGCAGGGACTTGCCGGCGTCCTCTTCGAGGTGCGCGCGGGTGATACCGATGCGCCGTGTGGTGTCATCCTCCAGATCGATATCAATATAGCCGTCGTGCACGATCGGCAGTTCGAACTGGCTGATCTGGTAGCCCTTGGGCAGGTCCGGATAAAAGTAGTTCTTGCGCGCGAACACCGAGCGCCGTGCCACAGTCGAATGTGTCGCCAGACCAAAACGCGCCGCCAGTTCCACGACCTTTTCGTTCAGCACCGGCAACACGCCCGGTAATCCGAGGTCAACGGCACAGGCCTGGGTGTTGGGCTCGGCACCGTAGGCGGTCGAGGCGCCGGAGAATATCTTGCTTCTGGTCGACAGCTGCGCGTGAATTTCCAGCCCGATAACGACTTCCCATTCCATAACTCAGGACTCTCTCTTATTCATAGCCGGCGGGACGCCGCGTATGCCAGTCGGTGACTTTCTGGTACTGGTGCGCGACATTGAGCAGGCGGCCTTCGGCGAAGTAATTGCCGATCAGCTGCAGGCCGACCGGCAGGCCGTCCACCAGCCCGGCGGGGATCGACATGCCCGGCAGGCCGGCGAGGTTCACAGCGATGGTATAGATATCCGACAGGTACATGGTAACCGGATCGTCGGACTTCTCGCCCAGTTTGAAGGCGGTGGTCGGCGAGGTTGGCCCCATGATCACGTCGACGTCCCCGAAAGCCTTGACGAAATCGTCACGAATGAGACGACGGATCTGCTGTGCTTTCAGGTAATAGGCATCGTAGTAACCGGCCGACAGCGCGTAGGTGCCGACCATGATGCGGCGCTTCACCTCGGCACCGAAGCCTTCACCCCGCGAGCGCGTGTACAGGTCGTCCAGGTCCTTCGGATCCTCGCAGCGGTGACCAAAACGCACCCCGTCCATGCGCGACAGGTTGGAAGAACACTCCGCAGGCGCAACGACGTAGTAGACCGGCACCGACAGGGCGCTGTTGGGCAGGCTGATCTCCTTCACCGTGGCGCCGAGTTTCCGGTACTCCTCGACGGCCGCGCCGATAACTGCGCGCACGCCAGCGTCCAGCCCGTCGTCAAGGAACTCTTTCGGCAGACCGATCACCAGGCCGTCGAGACTCTGTTCCAGCGCGGCGCTGTAGTCGTCCACCGGGCGATCGATGCTGGTGGAATCGCGCGGGTCGAAACCGGCCATGGCTTCCAGCAGCACGGCCGCGTCAGCCGCCGAGGCGGCGAACGGCCCCCCCTGGTCGAGACTGGATGCAAAGGCGATCATACCGTAGCGCGACACCCGCCCGTAGGTAGGCTTGATACCGGTGATCCCGCACAGCGCCGCTGGCTGGCGGATAGAACCGCCGGTGTCGGTACCGGTGGCGAGGGGCGCCAGGCGTGCCGCCACCGCCGCTGCCGAACCCCCCGAGGAACCACCCGGCACGCGTTCACGATCCCAGGGGTTTCTGACCGGCCCGTAGAAGCTGGTTTCGTTGGAAGACCCCATGGCAAACTCGTCCATGTTGGTCTTGCCCAGCATGACCGCACCGGCCTGTTTCAGTTTTTCGCTGACAGTGGCATCGTAGGGGGCCTCGAAATTGTCGAGCATGCGCGAGCCGCAACTGGTGCGAATTCCGTCGGTACAGAAGATATCCTTGTGCAGGAAGGGGATGCCGGTCAACGGGCCGGCATCGCCGGCAGCGATGCGCCGGTCGGCCTCGCGCGCCGCCTGCAGGGCCTGCTCGGCGGTCACCGTCACGATACTGTTGAGATCGCCATCAAATCGTTCAATACGGTCAAGAAAATGGCGGGTCAGGGCTTCACTGGTGAATTCGCCGGCACGCAGTCCTGCGGCCAGTTCGGAAAGACTTTTCTGATGCATGACGTACCCTGTTACTCGATGACGCGGGGAACCAGATACAGGCCGGCTTCGACGCGCGGCGCGATCTTCTGGAACTTGTCGCGCTGGTTGGTCTCGGTCACCTCGTCCGGTCGCAGGCGCTGGCTTGCGTCCAGCGGGTGCGCCATAGGCTCTATGCCGGTAGTGTCGACGGCGTTCAGCTGCTCAACAAACGCGAAGATATCGGACAGGCTGCGCGCATAGTTCTCGTTTTCCGACTCGTCCACGCCCAGCCGCGCGAGGCGCGCTATACGACGTATCGTGTCCTGGTCCAGTGACATATTTTGGGTCTCGACTGCCAATTCGGGAAGACGCGAAAGGTAGCATACTTGCCCACGATATTGCAGGATCGACCACCCCCGGACGAGGATTTCTCCGCGCTGTGAGCGGGTTATAGCAAATCAGGCGCGTTATTTGCTTGCCCAACGGGGTAACCGTTGTTAGATTACCTTCTTTTACCAAGCCATGGATTCAGCACCCGATGTTCAGAAGTCTGATGGGGATGTTCTCCAACGATCTTTCCATTGATCTGGGTACCGCCAACACCCTGATCTACGTTCGCGAGCAGGGCGTTGTGCTCGATGAACCCTCAGTGGTCGCCATCCGCCAGGATCGCGGCCCGGGCGGCCCCAAGAGCATCGCCGCAGTGGGTGCCGAAGCCAAGGCCATGCTGGGCCGCACGCCCGGTAACATCACCGCCATCCGGCCGATGAAGGACGGCGTGATCGCCGACTTCACCGTCACCGAGAAGATGCTCCAGCACTTCATTCACAAGGTGCACGAAACGCGTTTTTTCCGCCCCAGCCCGCGCGTGCTGATCTGTGTGCCCTGCGGCTCCACCCAGGTGGAACGCCGCGCTATCAAGGAATCGGCGGCCGGCGCCGGCGCGCGCGAGGTCTATCTCATCGAGGAGCCCATGGCGGCCGCTATCGGCGCCGGCATGCCGGTCGACGAGGCACGCGGCTCCATGGTACTGGACATCGGCGGCGGCACTTCCGAGGTCGCGGTTATCTCCCTGAACGGCATCGTCTATTCCGCCTCGGTGCGCATCGGCGGCGACCGCTTCGACGAAGCCATTGTCAACTATGTGCGCCGTAATTACGGCACGCTGATAGGCGAGGCCACCGCGGAAAAGATCAAGAAGGAAATCGGTTCGGCCTACCCCGGCGCGGAAATGAAGGAACTGGAGGTCAAGGGACGCAACCTGGCGCAGGGCGTGCCGCGCAGTTTCACGCTCAACAGCAACGAAATTCTCGAAGCCCTGCAGGAACCGCTGGCGGGCATCGTCGGCGCGGTCAAGACCGCGCTGGAACAAACCCCGCCGGAACTCGGCGCCGACGTCGCCGAACGCGGCATTGTCATCACCGGTGGCGGCGCGCTGCTGCGCGACCTGGATCACCTGCTGATGGAAGAAACCGGCCTGCCGGTGGTTATCGCCGACGATCCGCTGACCTGTGTGGCGCGCGGCGGTGGCCGCGCCCTGGAGCTGCTCGACGAGCGCGGCGGTGACCTGTTTGCGGTTGAATGATCAAGGAACAGTTTAAGGAAACCGTGATTAATCCGTCATGCCGGCAAAAGCCGGCATCCGGCGCATGGAACCTCCTGGCTTCCGGCCTTCGCCGGAATGATGAAAAACCTTCCTTGATTACAGTCGAATACCGATGGCCTTACGCTGAAGCCGGTCGGCCCGACCGCATGGAGTAGACGCTATCAAGCAGATCTTTACCGCAGCCCCACCGCTGCTGGCCCGTTTACTGGGACTGGTACTGCTGTCCATCGCACTGATGACCATCGACCATCGCCAGCACCACCTCGACAGCGTGCGCGGCGTACTGTCGGTGGTGGTCTACCCGCTGCAACTGCTGGTCGACCTGCCCGGCAACACCGTCGACTGGTTCCGCGAGTCGCTGGCCACCCGGCGCGAGTTACAGGAAGAAAACTTCAGCCTGCGCAAGAAACAGCTGGTGCTGAACACCCAATTGCAGAAACTGGAATCACTGGAAGCCGAGAACCGCCACCTGCGCGCGCTGCTCGATTCGTCGTTCCAGGTCGGTGAGCGGCCGATGCTGATCGCCGCACTGCTATCGGTCGACATGGATCCCTACCGCCACCAGATCGAGATCAACAAGGGCAGCCTCGACAACCTGTTCGAGGGCCAGCCGCTGCTCGACAGCCGTGGCGTGATGGGGCAGTTGATCCACGTCGGCCCGTTTACCTCGACCGCCATGCTGATCACCGACCCCGCCCACGCCATCCCGGTGCAGATCAACCGCAACGGACTACGCACCATTGCGCTGGGAACCGGCAAACTCGACCGCCTGGAACTTCCAAACATCCCCAACAACGCCGACATCCAGGTCGGCGACCTGCTGGTAAGCTCGGGACTCGGCGGACGCTTCCCGCCGGGCTACCCGGTCGCCGAGGTCATCGAGGTGGAACACGATCCGGGACGCGCCTTCTCGCGCGTGCTGGCGCGCCCGCGCGCCCAGCTGGATCGCAGTCGCGAGGTGCTACTGGTATGGCCGGAGCAGATCGAACACCCGCGCGAACCGGTCGCGGATGACGCCGCGGCGAAGGAACAGGCACCATGAACCTGACCCGGCCACACGGCGGCATTGTCATCCTGACAACCTTTGTGCTGGCGATGGTACTGACCATTGTTCCGCTACCCGACAGTATGATACGCCTGCGCCCGGACTGGGTCGGCCTCACGCTGATCTTCTGGTGCCTGACGCTGCCCTACCGGGTCAGCGTCGGCTCCGGTTTTATTGTCGGGCTGCTGCTGGACGTACTGACCGGCACCCTGCTGGGACAGCACGCGCTGGCATTGAGCCTCGTCGCCTACGTGTGCGTGCGACTGCACGCCCGTATCCGCGCCTATCCCGTCTGGCAACAGATGCTGACCGTACTGGTGCTGCTGGTGCTGCACCAGCTGGTAGTGCTGTGGGTGGATCGCACCATTGGCCGGCCGGGACAGGGCTTCGGTTACTGGCTGCCGTCGTTGATCGGCATGTTTCTGTGGCCGCCGGCCTATCGCTGGCTGCACTCGGTACAGCGTACTTTTTCGGTGCAGTGAGTCATGGCTTCACGCATCACCATCAAGGACTACCTGTTCGAGAACCGGTTATTCATGCAGCGCTCGGTGCAGGCGCTGGCCTTTGCTGCGCTGCTGGTGTCGGTGCTCATCGGCCGGCTGGTCTATCTGCAGGTACTGGCGCACGAACACTACATCACCCTGTCCGATGACAACCGCATCAAGATCCTCCCGCTACCCCCGAACCGCGGCCTGATCTTCGACCGCAACGGCGTCATCCTGGCGGACAACCTGCCCTCCTACCGGCTTGAAATCACCCCCGAACAGGTACACGAAGATATGGACACGGTAGTCGACCGGCTGGCGACACTGGTTCGTATTCGCGACATCGACCGCCGGCGCTTCGATCGGTTGAGGAAGCGCACACCGGTGTTCAAACCAGTGCCACTACGCTTCCACCTCAGCGACGAGGAAGTCGCCCGTTTCGCCATCGACCGCCACCGTTTCCCGGGCGTGGAGATTGTCGCCGGCCTGTCGCGCCATTATCCCCACGGACCGCTGGCATCGCACGCGCTGGGCTACGTCGGGCGCCTCGACGAACGCGACCTGCAACGCGTGGACAGCTCCAACTACAGTGGCACGACGCACATCGGCAAGGTCGGTATCGAGCGCACCTATGAGGATCGACTGCACGGCAAAGTCGGGTTCCGCCAGGTAGAAACCAATGCCGAAGGGCGCGTACTGCGCACACTGATCCGCACCCCGCCGATACCCGGTGATAACCTCTATCTGACGATTGACCTGGAACTGCAAAATGCGGCCGAACAGGCGTTTGGCGACCGCTCCGGCGCGGCGGTCGCCATCAACCCGGATACCGGTGAGGTGCTCGCCTTTGTCAGCAAGCCAACCTACGACCCCAACCTGTTCGTCAATGGCGTCGACACCGCGACCTATGCGGCCCTGCGCAACAACGACCGGCAACCGCTGTTCAACCGCGCGCTGCGCGGCCAGTACCCCCCGGGCTCCACACTCAAGCCGTTCGTTGCACTGGGGGGCCTGGAGCAAGGTATTACCAGTGCCCACGCACACACTTTCTGTCCGGGCTACTACCAGTTACCCGGCAAGGATCGCAAGTACCGCGACTGGAAGCGCCGTGGCCACGGCACGGTCGACCTGACCAGCGCTATCGCCCAGTCGTGCGACGTCTATTTTTATGACCTTGCGCTGTCGATGGGGATCGATCGCCTGTCCGGTTTTTTAAGCCAGTTCGGCTTCGGGACACGCACCGGGCTGGATATCAGCGGCGAACTCCCCGGGCTGATGCCGTCACGCGAATGGAAGCGCGCCACGCGCAACCAGCCATGGTTCCCCGGTGAAACGCTGATCACCGGCATTGGCCAGGGGTTCGTACTGACTACCCCGATACAACTGGCCAGCGCTACCGCCACGCTGTCCAGGTACGGACACCGGGTAAAACCGCACATCGTCGTCTCCACCCAGGCCTACGACGACCCGGAACTGTCGCCGGTCGAGGTGAAAACCGTGCTCGACATGCCCATCGAGAACCGGCATAACTGGGACACCGTGATCCGCGCCATGCGCGAAGTCGTGCATGGCCGGCACGGCACGGCACGCAAGATCAGCGTCGGCGCCAGCTACGAAATCGCCGGCAAAACCGGTACTGCCCAGGTGTTCGGTCTGAAGAAAGAGGAAAAATATGACGCTGACAAACTGGTCAGGAAACTGCACGACCACTCCCTGTTTATCGCCTTTGCGCCTGTCGATAATCCACGCATCGCCGTCGCGGTGATCGTCGAGCACGGCGGCAGCGGCAGCGCGGTGGCCGCGCCGATTGCGCGAACCATTCTCGACCAGTACCTGTCAAAGCCCACATCATGAGTACTCTGCTCGACAGCGGCCGCGAGGACGCCAGCCGCCGTGACTGGCAGCATTTGCTGCATATCGACGCCGTCCTGCTGTTCGGACTGCTCGCCACCTCGGCGTTCGGTCTGCTGGTGCTGTACAGCGCCAGCGGCCAGGACCAGTCCGTGCTGGCACGCCAGCTGGTGCGCCTGGGCATTGCCTTCGGCGCGCTGGCCTTTGTTGCCCAGTTGCGACCGCAATGGCTGCAGCGCTGGACGCCCTGGCTGTACAGCCTGGGCATTGTGCTGCTGGTCGCGGTACTGGTCATGGGCGACGTCGGCAAGGGCGCACAGCGCTGGCTGGATTTTGGCTTCATACGCTTCCAGCCTTCGGAAATGATGAAGCTGGCCGTTCCCATGATGGTCGCCTGGTACCTGGCCGACAAACGCCTGCCGCCCACCGGTTCGAGGCTGCTGGTGGCCGGGGCGCTGATCGTGGTACCGGTACTGCTGATCGCCCGCCAGCCGGATCTCGGCACCTCGCTGCTGATCGGCAGTTCGGGGTTCTTCGTGCTGTTCATGGCCGGCCTGTCCTGGCGCCTGCTGGGCGGCCTGACGCTGCTGGGCGCGGCCGGCGCACCGGTGCTGTGGCATTTCATGCACGACTACCAGCGCCAGCGCGTTATCACCTTCCTCAACCCGGAACAGGACCCGCTCGGCACCGGCTACCACATTATCCAGTCCAAGATTGCCATCGGTTCCGGCGGCATATTCGGAAAAGGCTGGCTGAACGGCACCCAGGCGCACCTGGAATTCCTGCCGGAACGCAGCACCGATTTCATCTTTGCCGTGCTGGGCGAGGAATTCGGCCTGCTCGGCATTCTGGTGCTGCTGACCCTGTATGCCTTCATCATCGTACGCAGCCTGCACATCGCCACCCAGGCCCAGGACACCTACAGCCGCCTGCTGGCCGGCAGCCTGGCCATGACCTTTTTTATCTATATCATTGTAAACACCGGCATGGTCACCGGCCTGTTGCCGGTAGTAGGACTGCCGCTACCCCTGATCAGTTACGGTGGCACATCCATGGTGACCCTGATGACCGGTTTCGGTATCCTCATGTCCATACACACGCACCGAAAGCTGCTGCCAACCTAGGGAACGCCCGTGTCATTCAAGAAGCTGTTGCACATCACCCTGTTTACCTTGCTTGCAGGCGCCCTGCCGGTCGTTTCCGCGGCCGGCGACTTTACCCACAACACCCGCACCCGGGCATTCATCGATGACATGGTGAAGCAGCACGGGTTCGATCGTGACGTGCTCAGGTCCCTGTTCGATGAAGCCAGGAAGCGTGAGGACATACTCGAAGCCATCGCCCGGCCGGCAGAAAAAACCAAGCCGTGGCACGAATACCGGAAAATATTTCTTACCCCGCAACGCATTCGCGGTGGCGTCGAGTTCTGGCGCCAGCACGCTGACGTTCTGGATCGCGCGGCCCGGGAGCTGGAAGTGGATCCGGCGATCGTGGTTGCCATCATCGGCGTGGAGACACGTTACGGCAAACACACCGGTCGTTACCGGGTACTGGACGCCCTGTCCACGCTGGCGTTTGCCTACCCGCCACGCAGCAAGTTCTTCCGTTCCGAACTCGAACAGTTTCTGATCCTGTCGCGCGAAGAAAACATCGACCTGCGCGAAGCCAGAGGTTCCTACGCGGGCGCCATGGGCTACGGCCAGTTTATTCCCTCCAGCTACCGCAATTATGCGATTGATTTTGACAGGGACGGGCAGCGCGATCTGTGGAGCAATATCGACGACATCATCGGCAGCGTCGCCAACTATTTCCATCGCCACGGCTGGAAGGCGGGCGAACCGGTCGCCAACCGAGTCACCGGGGGTAAGGTACCGGCATCAATCGTTTCGGAAAACAGCAAGCCCGACCGCACTGCAGGCGAACTGGCCGCACTTGGCATACGCACAACACCGCCGCTGCCCGCCAATCAACCGGTGGCAGTACTGGAACTGCAACAGCGCCGGGGCGCGGAGCACTGGCTGACCAGTCAGAACTTCTATGTCATCACCCGTTACAACCGTAGTCCACTGTATGCCATGTCGGTGTACCAGCTCAGCAAGGCGATCCGGGATGCCTACCAGAAAGATCCATCCTGATCCGGGCAGAACTATCGCGGGGCTGGCGATCGCCGGCCTTGCTGTCATGCTGTCGGCCTGCTCGACCCCCGGCGGCGGCCGCTACAGCCAGCGCCACGACAGCGCACCGGACAAACACGTTGACGTATCCCGCGTCGCCGACGCCACACCGCGTGTCGAACCGAAAAGTCGCTACGGCAACCCGGCATCCTACGTGGTACGCGGCAAGCGCTACCATACCCTGGACAGCAGCGAGGGTTACCGTGAGCGCGGCATTGCCTCATGGTACGGCACCAAGTTTCACGGCCACCGCACTTCCAGCGGCGAATCCTACGACATGTACAAGATGACAGCAGCGCACAAGACACTGCCGCTGCCGACCTATGCGCGCGTCACCAATCTGCGCAACGGGAAATCAGTCATTGTCAAAATCAACGACCGCGGGCCGTTCCATGACAACCGTCTGATCGACCTGTCCTACGCCGCGGCAAACCGGCTGGGCATCCTTGGCAAGGGCACCGGCCTGGTCGAGGTGGAAGCGATCAACCCGGACCAAAGTGTGCAACACGCACCCCGGGCCCGGCGACTGGCCAGTACACCGAAGGTTGCAGCACCGGCACCGGCAGCGCGAACAACGGAGCCCATGCTCTACCTCCAGGTTGGCGCCTTCCTCAGTCGCAGTAATGCCGAACGTCTGAAACGCCGCCTTGCCACGACGACCTCCAGCGAGAAACTTCACATCAGTGAAGGTGTCTCCGATCAGCACCGCGTATACCGCGTGCGTATCGGCCCGCTCGAAAGCATCGAACGCGCCGACAGCCTGGCGCAAAGCCTTCATCAACACGGCGTCGAAAGCCCGCGCGTGGTCATCGACTAGCCGTTGAAAAACCCCTGTCAAGCGCACACAATGCGGCTCTTGATATAACCACAGGACAACCCATGACCCACAAGCCGCTGTTTTCTTTTTTGCTGACGGTGCTGTTACTGGCCAGCAGCCTGCTGCAGGCCGCCACTCCGGTACCCAGGGCTCCGTCGGTGGGCGCCAAGGGCTATCTGGTCGAGGATTTTCACAGCGGCCAGGTTATCGCCGAGAAAAATGCCGACCAGCGGCTCGAACCGGCCAGCATCACCAAGCTGATGAGCGCCTATGTCATCTTCAGCGAAATCCGCAACGGCACGCTGTCGCTGGGAGACAAGGTACGCATCAGCAAGAAGGCATGGCGCACCGAGGGCTCGCGCATGTTTGTCGAGGTCAATACCCAGGTGAGTGTCGCCGACCTGATCAAGGGCATGATCATCCAGTCCGGCAACGACGCTACCGTGGCACTGGCCGAACAGGTAGCCGGCACCGAGGAAGGTTTTGCCTCGCTGATGAATCACTATGCACAACAGTTGGGGCTGAAGAACAGCCACTTCGTCAACAGCACCGGCCTGCCGCACAAGGACCACTACACCACGGCACGCGATATCGCGCGCGTTGCACGCGCACTGATTGCGGAGTTTCCCGAATATTACCAGTGGTACTCAGAGCGCAGTTTTACCTATAACGGTATCACCCAGTACAACCGCAACAAGCTGTTGTGGCGTGATGAATCTGTCGACGGCCTGAAGACCGGCCACACCGATTCAGCAGGCTATTGCCTGGTCACTTCCGCGGAGCGCAACGGCATGCGCCTGATCAGCGTGGTACTGGGGACCAAAAGCGAGGAAGCCCGTGCCGACGCCAGCCAGGCCTTGCTGAACTATGGCTTCCGTTTCTTCGAGACCCACAAGCTCTACGAAGGTGGCAGCAAGCTGACCACCGCCCGGGTCTGGAAAGGCACCGTCGAATCGGTCGACCTGGGCCTGGCCGACACCCTGTACGTCACCATCCCGCGCGGCGAGTACAAGAACCTCGACGCCTCGATGCAGTTACAGGAACAGATCCTCGCGCCGGTCAGCAAAGGGCAGGTGCTGGGCCGTGTCATCATCCGGCTCGGGGACCGGCTGATCAGTGAGAAGGACCTGATCGCACTGAATGCCGTTGACGAGGGCAGCTTCTGGCAGCGCATTGTTGACGAAGCCCTGCTGTATTTCGAGTAGGCCGGTTCCCCGGTGAGCATTGTCTACCTGAACGGTGCCTTTGTGCCGATTGAACAAGCCTGTGTCCCGGTGACGGACCGGGGTTTCCTGTTTGGTGATGGCGTCTACGAGGTCATCCCGGCCTATGGCGGCCGGCTGTTCCGTCTCCCCCACCACCTGCAACGCCTGCAGGACAGTCTCGATGGCATCGAGTTGTCCAACCCGCTCAGCGAAACAGCATGGACTGCACTGATAGAGAACTTGCTGGAACACAACCGGGACCGCGCCGGCGCCAATAACGATCAGTCTGTCTACCTGCAGGTGACACGCGGCACCGCAGCAAAGCGCGACCACAATTTTCCCGCTGAAGTGCACCACACGGTCTATGCCTGCGCCAACCCGATACCCGATCCCGACCCGGCCGTGGAGCGTGATGGCGTGGCCGCCATCACCCTGGACGACATCCGCTGGGCCTGGTGCAACATCAAGGCCATCACGCTGCTGCCCAATGTGCTGCTGCGCCAGCAGGCCAGTGAAAGAGGTGCGGCCGAGGCAATACTGATTCGCGACGGGCGTGCCATCGAAGCCTCGTCGAGCAATATCTTCATCGTGTACAACGACGTGATTATCACACCACCCAAAAGTCCGGTGATGCTGCCCGGCATCACCCGCGACCTGGTACTGGAACTGGCCGGCCGGCACGGCATTGCGTATCGGGAAGACGACATTCCGGAACAACAGCTGCACGAAGCGGACGAAGTCTGGATCACCAGTTCCACGCGCGAGATCGTAGCGGTCACCCGACTGGACGACCGGGCCGTGGGCGATGGTTCACCGGGACCGGTATGGCGAACCATGCTGGCACACTACCGCGAATACAAGGATGCAGTCAGACGCGGCGACGCCGGCTAGAAGTGCGCTCAGGACGGCAGGGCGCGCAATTGCCTGTCGTGCCATCCTGACAACAACACCAGCGCAGACACCGCACCCAGCAGGGCAAACAACATATCCGACTGGGTATCCCAGATATAACCCTGCGTCCCCAGAAAGGCTTCTGCTGCCGTACCGGTAGCGATTGCCACAAACCACTCGATCAGTTCGTAAAACGCACTGACAGCGAGACAGAAACACACGATAAAGAAGTTTCGCCAGGCGGCGCCGTTGATAACGCGCTTGCGGATCAGCAGTTCGCGCGCAATCATCGCCGGCACGAAGCCCTGGGCAAAGTGCCCAAGCTTGTCGTAGTTGTTGCGTTCAAAACCGAGCAGATTGCTCAGGGTATCGAACAGCGGGACCTCGGCATAGGTATAGTGCCCGCCGACCATCAGAATAATGCTGTGCAGCAGGATCAGCACATAGACCAGCGTCGTCAGCGGAAACGTCCGCCGGGTGACTGCCAGCACCGCAACGCCGATGAGCGCCGGCGCAACTTCCAGCGTCCAGGTGAAGGTGTCTTTCGGGTCAATGCCCGACCACATCAGCACTGCAAAAAAGACCGCCAGCCAGGCATACAGCCCTGCGGACCGTGTTGACGAATGACCGTGTTCCGTACTGTTCAAGGGCGCCCCGTTTACCAACAGCTGCAACTGTTGTTGACGGTACTGCCTTTCCGGCGCCCGTTCAACACACCAACGCCCTTTGACTACTCGAACATCCCCTGCAGGTACCAGTGACGTTCACTGTCCAGCTCACGGTAGATCCAGTAACAGGCGCCGGAGCGGTTGCGCGCGATAAAATAATCCCGACGCACGTCGTCACCGTCCCACCAGCCGGACTCGATACGCTCGCGCCCCGGTGCCAGTTCCAGACGACCGTGCAGACAGGGCCAGCCGTCCTGCGTTTCCAGCCGGCGCGGCACCGGTAACAGCCACAGCGGACGGTTTGGCGCCGCCGACTGCTCGCCTACTGCGCCGGGCTCAACGCTGCGCCAGGCGTACTCGGGACGATGTTCATTGACCGCGCTGAGCCCGCGCACGGCATCGTTGCCAAGGCGGGCGCGTAAACGATCAAGAAGATCCGCCTGGCCCGTTTTATCCGGCGCGGCAAACAAATCGGCAGCACAGCTCTCCATTGGCAATGAGCTGTCGACGCGCACCTCGATTTCGGTGACCGGCCGGGGCAGATTCAGGTGTTCGAGACGCTCCCGCATCAGGCCGGTAATCGCGCCGGCATCACGGCTTTTGCGGTACAGGCCGACACTCATGCGGGTGACATCATTACTGCGATGATGAAACAACACCTCAATGTGCTGAACAGCGGCATCCCGCCCGCGCAACCAGCCACACAGTTCCAGCACCAGCCGTTGCAGGGCAAACAATAGTGCTTCGGCGCCATCCACCTCGACGGGCAGCAACAAGCGGCGCCGGAAGCGCTCCGGCGCACGCCACGACAGGCGGGGGTCTGCACGGCGACCAACCAGGCGGTCAAGACAGTCGACACAGGCCTGCCCCAGCCGGCGCGCCAGGCCTTCCCGGGGCAGACGCAATACCTCACCGATGCGACGCACCCCCATACCCTGAAGACAGTCGATGAGCGACTGCTCCCAGTCCAGTACCGAAAGCGGCAGGGGCGCCAGCGCCGCGGGCAGGTCCGCTACACCGTCGATATGCCGCTCACGCGCACAGCGCGCCAGGCTCAGCGCCGCGAGGGGCGTAGGCGCACTGGCCAGCCGCACCACATACCCCAGCGCCTGCAGGCCCGCCCGCACCTGATCCAGCAGCGTTTCCAGACCGCCGAACAGGCGCAGGCTGCCCTGCACCTCCAGTAACAGCGCGGATGGGGGGGACAAACTGACAACGGAGGTGAACTGGCTGGCCCAGGCGGCAAGACTGTCGAGCGCAGCCCGCTCGGCAACAGGGTTGCGCGGTACAGCCCGCAGCGACTGACTCAGTGCGCGGGCAGCCGCTACCGACAGGCCGGGAGAGATACCCTGCTGCTGCGCCAGCGCGTTGCAGAACAGGACCCGGCTGTGCCGCCCCTCACTGCAAACCGCCAGCGGTATGCCGTCACTGCCACTGTGACGAAATACGTCCAGCGGCAGTTGCGGGATGTGCAGGCACAGCCAACGGTCGGCCATGGTCCTGGCGGGGGGTCAGGTGAAACGGCCCGGCGGCCCAGCCGCCCCGGCGTTTGAGAATGGACACGGCAATATCGTCACCGCGACGGGCGTGCAGTTGCAGGCGCAGTGCGGCCGGTGACGGGTGTTCGGCAAACCGCTGTGGCCGGAACAGAAAACCTGTCGCATCGCCGGCTTCGGCCGCCAGTTGCAGACGCCGCAACACCGAGCTGTCATCGATGGCCGGCCAGGCCAGTACCGCACTGCAGGTTCCCGAACGCAGGCTCTGCTCCACTGCCCACAAGCCATCCTGCTGCGCGCCGGGGTGCACCAGCAACACCCGTGACAGCTCAATGCCGGAACCCTGCAGAGCCGGCGCATAGGGAATCCAGGGCGGCGCGACCCAGCAGATCCAGCGGTCCTCGTCCTGACTGAGTTGCGACAACGCCGGCATCAGCAGCCGCAACGCGCCAATGCCCTGCTGCGCCAGAAGGATCTCGGTCAACGCACCACGCGGCCAGCCGCCGCCCGGCAATTCTGCATCCAGCACATCAAAGCCGCTGCCCACCGCCCGACACCGGGCGGGCAATTGGCCGGCGCGCCAGATATCGGCGCGTTGCAGGACGTGATCGAGATTCATAGTGACTGGTTACGCAGAATGCCGACGCCCAGCCCCTCTATTTCCAGTGACTGTTCGCGCAGGTCGACACGGATCGGTTCGAATTCCTCGTTTTCCGGCAACAGGTAGACAATGGAACCACGCTTGCGGAAGCGCTTGACCGTGACCTCGTCATCCAGCCGCGCCACCACCACCTGCCCGTTCTCTGCCTGGCGCGTACGGTGCACCGCCAGCAGGTCACCGTCCATGATACCAATGTCGCGCATACTCATACCTTTGACCCGCAACAGATAGTGTGCGCGTGGATGAAACAGCGCCGGATCGACCGGGTAATAGTCCTCGACGTTTTCCTCGGCCAGAATCGGCTCACCGGCGGCCACCCGGCCCACCACCGGAATACCCTCTTCCTCCTCGACATCCTCAAGCAGACGGATGCCGCGCGAGGACCCCGCAAGCAATTCGATGTAGCCCTTGCGCGCCAGTGCACGCAGATGTTCTTCCGCTGCATTGGCCGAGCGGAACCCGAATGCCCTGGCAATCTCTGCCCGGGTCGGCGGGTAGCCCTCGTCGTAGATGCAGTCCCGAATCATCGTCAAAATCTCGGCTTGCCGGGGTGTCAGATCGTCCATTGCGCCACCTGCTGTGTTTTTATCCAGTGAGTGTACTGTAAGTATATACAGGTATTACGCAGATGCAAGCCCATCCCGGGAGACTGGCCCCCCTCCCGCAGCAGCGGGCTATGTCGTAATTCTCACCCGAAAGCCTCCGGCATCCTCCGGATCCCGGAACCGGAAAAAAACCGGAAAACCTGTATTTTCCCGGGGAAATAATCATTCGCCGGCCTTTCCCGCTCCCGGCGAGCCAGCTATCATTGACCCTCGCTCAAAACGGTTTTTTCCCCATGTCAGCCAACAGCCACTCCATCACCCGCCACACGACCCGCGCAGTCGTCATCGGACCGGTCACCGTCGGTGGCGACGCGCCGGTGGTGGTGCAGTCCATGACCAATACCGATACCGCCAACGTCGCGGAAACGGTGCAACAGGTAGCGCAACTGGCCAACGCCGGTTCGGAACTGGTACGACTGACCGTCAACAGCGAGGAAGCAGCGGCAGCGGTACCCGCCATTCGTGAAAAACTGGACGCCATGAACGTGGGTGTGCCGCTGATCGGCGATTTTCATTTCAACGGTCACAAGCTGCTGTCGCGTTACCCGGAGTGCGCACAGGCGCTGGGCAAGTACCGCATCAATCCCGGCAACGTCGGCCGCGGCAAGAAGCGCGACGAGCAGTTCGCCAGCATGATCGAGACAGCCTGCCGCCATGACAAACCGGTACGCATCGGCGTCAACTGGGGCAGTCTCGACCCGGCGCTGGTGGCCCGACTGATGGACGAAAACAGCCGTTCGACGCAGCCGCGTGATACCCGTGACATCATTCACGAAATCATGGTGACCTCGGCACTGGACAACGCCGCACGCGCCGAACAGCTCGGACTTGGACGCGAGCGTATCATCCTGTCGGTAAAAATGAGCGGCGTGCAGGATCTGATTGCGGTCTACCGCAGCCTGGCACAGCGTTGCGACCATGCGCTGCACCTCGGCCTGACCGAGGCGGGTATGGGCGCCAGGGGAATTGTTGCCTCGACCGCGGCGCTGTCGGTGTTGTTGCAGGAGGGTATCGGCGACACTATCCGTATCTCCCTCACCCCCGAACCGGGTGGCAGCCGTGCTGAGGAAGTTCGTGTCGCACAGGAAATCCTGCAATCAATGGGCCTGCGCGCGTTCACACCCAGCGTGGTGGCCTGCCCGGGTTGCGGCCGCACCTCCAGCGATTATTTCCAGAAGCTGGCGCAGGACATCCAGGCCTACCTGCGCGAACAGATGCCGGTGTGGCGCGCGCAACACCCGGGCGTGGAAGACATGACAGTTGCAGTAATGGGCTGCGTGGTGAACGGCCCGGGTGAAAGCAAGCACGCCAATATCGGTATCAGCCTGCCGGGCACCGGTGAGCGACCGGTCGCACCGGTCTATGTCGACGGTGAGAAAACTGTCACGCTGAAAGGTGACCGTATCGCCGAGGAATTTCAGCAGCTGGTGGACCGTTATGTGACGGAACACTATACCGGCACATCTACTGCCTGCTGACTGACCGCCGCTTTCCGGACGCCCCTACAACTTATACCCGGCCTTTTTCAACGCGCTGCGCAGCCGGGATTCGTTGTAACCATTAATGCGCTGCCTGCCCACCAGTATCACCGGCACCCCGCGCGCGCCCATCTTGTCGAATTCCTTGCGCGCCCGCGCCGATGTTTCGATATCACGCTCTGAATAGGCAATGTTGTTCTGCCTGAACCAGGCTTTCGCCTTGCGGCAGTAGCCACAACGTTTCGTGGTGTAAATGGTGACTTTGTCGCGCGCCCTGTTCACATCGCGGCCCTGGATTCCGGACAGACCGGATATTCCACGCTGATAGGTGTTGATACGCAACTTCAGTAGTTTCGCATCAACGGAGGATGGCGGGCGATCGCCAACGTGCACGCGACCACTTTCATCGGTCCACTTGTAGATCTGACCGGCGCTGGCCGGCAGACAGAAACAGAGCAACAAAAACAGATATCGCATCAGAACCGACCATGGGTACGCGCGAACACCGCGCCTGATACGTATCTCGACAGTAACCGTCGATTACTTGAGAAAGCGGGACGATGCCTAACGCACTTCCCGCAGCGGGGGCACCCGCGCAATCCTTGCCTCGTTATCGAAAATCCGGCACAGGGTTGCCAGGGTTTCACGGCCCCGGTCCAGCGTGTGGATCTCGCGCTCGTTGAACGTCAGCCTGCCCTGCAGTTCGAGCTTCTTCAGCGCGGCGACTTCCGTTTCAAAATAGCGCGAGAACATAATGCCCCAGCGATCTTCCAGTGCTTCGACATTGAATCGCTCATTGACCAGAAGACCGGACATCACGCTACGCCGTAATACATCATCCGACTCCAGTTCGATGCCCCGTTCCGTCGGTATTTCACCCTGGTCCACCAGCTGCTGATAATACGTGCGTTGCACTGCATTCTGGCTGCAGGCATCTTCCAGAACCGATACCGAGCCTGGCCCCACGCCGATAATATCCAGACCCTCGATATCGGTATAACCCAGTGGCGACCAGTACAGCAGCGTCTTCCGGCCCAGGGAAGGATTGGCCGCGGTAACGTACCAGTCCAGCCCCAGGTGCCGGTAACCCAGTTCATCAAGAAACGCAGAACGGAAAGCCGCCAGCCTGCTGTCAGGATCGCCGGCCTGCCCGCTATTGATAAACAGGCGAACAGTTTCCGCACGGGTTTTATCCATAAAGGCTTCGAGCCTGTCGGCCAGCGAAGCCGAAAACATGCCAGGCAGGCCAAGGTCGATTGCGATTGAACGATATCCAAAACTTCTGGCTTCCTCCACCAGTCTTTCGGCCCGCTCGAATTCAGCTGCCTGGCCACCCTCTTCCTGAGCCGCGGCTACCAGGTCCACTCCCAGACGGACTTTGCTGAACCCCAGTACCCGCAACAGCTGCAGGCGCGTGGACGCAGGGCGAGTCCGCCCAAAGC
>CAYSRA010000050.1:0-18625 GCA_964433205.1 uncultured Thiohalobacter sp.
TCATGCAGATGTAGTGGCAGGCTTCGTGCAAAGCCGAGTGCACCGGCGTGTCGTCGCGCACCAGCAGCCGATCGCCGATCAGACCGGCCTCGCTGTCGCCCCAGAAGCTGCCCGGGATCGGCTGGTCGGCCCCGACCTTTTCACAGCGCAAGCCGTATGCCCCCAGTACCTTCCGGAGGTCATCGAGGCCAGCCTGCGCCACCGTCACGACGTCGGCGGCCTGTCTGCTATTGTTCACGCTCATGCCCGGGATTTTCCGGTGCCGCCACCTGACTTGCAAATCTGCCGCCGACCCGTAACCTGAGCCGATGGAACTGCGCTTTACCAAAATGCACGGCCTCGGCAACGACTTTGTGGTCATCGACGCCATCAACCAGTCGGTACACCTCGACACCCACCAGTTACGCCGCATCGCCGATCGTCGCTTCGGGGTTGGCTGCGACCAGGTCCTGCTGGTCGAGGCTTCTGACCAACCCGACAGTGCTTTCCGCTATCGCATTTACAACGCCGACGGCGGCGAGGTGGAGCAGTGCGGCAATGGCGCGCGCTGCTTTGCACGCTTCGTGCGCGAAAAGGGGCTCACCGACGCCGAATGCATCCCGGTCCACACCCGCTCCGGGCTGATCGAACTGCGTATCCGGGACGATGGCCAGGTGACGGTGAACATGGGTATTCCGGTACTCGAGCCGGCCGATATTCCGTTCGAGGCACTGGTGCGCGCACCCCGCTATGCGCTCTCGGTAGAAGGCGAGACCCTGGAGATCGGCGCCGTATCGATGGGCAACCCGCACGCCGTTCTCGAGGTCCCGCACATCGATTCCGTCGCAGTCGAGCGGCTGGGGCCGCTGATCGAGTCCCATCCGCGCTTTCCCCGGCGCGTCAATGCAGGTTTCATGGAAATCGTCGACCGCGGCCACATCCGCCTGCGCGTCTACGAACGCGGTGCCGGCGAAACACTGGCGTGCGGGTCAGGTGCCTGCGCCGCCGTGGTGGCAGGACGCCTGTGGGAAGAACTGGATGAAACCGTCGACGTCCAGCTGCGTGGCGGAAATCTTGTGGTAAGCTGGGCCGGCGAGAACCAGCCGGTGCTGATGACGGGGCCGGCGACCTTTGTTTTTGAGGGCACAATAACATTATGACAACACCGGCCAACGCCACACCTGCCAGCGTCCGGGAACCCGACGCCGATCAGGTCGCCCGCTATCTGACCAACCATCCTGAATTCTTTGAAAACCAGGCGGAACTGATCGCCGGCTTGCGCCTGTCGCACGCAAGCGGCAGCGCAGTGTCGCTGATCGAGCGCCAGATCCAGGTGCTCCGTGAACAGAACGAGGGCCTGAAAGCGCGACTGCTGGAACTGGTGGATGTCGCGCGCGACAACGACCGGCTCAGTGATCGTGTACACCGAATGACGCTGGACCTGCTGGCCACCGACGGCGGCCCGGCGCTGGTCGACACACTGGAAGACCGGCTGCGCAATGAGTTCGATGCCGACGCGGTGACGCTGTTCCTGAGCGATATCGACGGCAGCCTGCAGCGCGAAAGCGGTGCCCTGAAACTCGACGCCGACGACGCCGTGAAAGCACTGTTCGAGTCCGCCTTCCGTGACAGCAAGACGCTGTGCGGCCGGCTGTCACCGGAGCAAAACGCCTTCCTGTTCCGGGAACAGGCCCAGGCCATCGAGTCGGCCGCGGTCATCCCGCTCGACCACCACGCACAGGCCGGGTTGCTGGCCATCGGCAGCCGCGAGAGCAAGCGTTTTAATACCGGCATGGGCACGCTTTTTCTGAGTCACCTCGGCGAACTGCTGCTGGCCCTGCTCAAGCAGAAGGGTCTTGGCTGAAACGCCGTGCACAGCGACGCGCGGGACTGGCTGACACATTACCAATCGCACCTGCGCGAACAGCGCCGGCTGTCACCCCACACCCTCAGCAACTACCGCCGCGACCTCGACGCGGCCGCTGCCTGGTGCGACCGGCAGAACGTGGAACACTGGCGCGACCTCGACAGTCAGCAGGTGCGCCGCTGGAGCGCTGAATGCCACCGCAAGGGGCTGGGCGGTCGCAGCATTCAGCGCAGGTTGTCCGCGTTGCGCGGCTTCTGCCAGTACCTGGTTCAACACAAGGTACTCGAACACAACCCGGTCAAGGACGTCCGCGCACCGAAGTCACCGCGCAAACTTCCGCACAGCATCGACGTCGACCGCCTGCAACGGCTGCTGGAGTGCACGCCGGAGAACTGGCTGGAACAACGCGACCTGACCATGATGGAACTGATGTATTCGGGCGGACTGCGACTGGCGGAGCTGGTCGGCCTCGATATCAACGACGTCGACCTGCGCGAGGCCCAGGCGCGGGTGCTGGGCAAGGGCGGCAAAACGCGTATCGTTCCGGTCGGCAGCAAGGCGAAGCAGGCCATCGCCAGCTGGTTGCCGGTACGCGCGCTGCATGCTGGCGACGGTGAAACCGCGCTGTTCATCAGCCGCAACGGCACCCGCGTCGGCCCACGCAGCGTACAGCAACGGCTGCGGCGCTGGGCGCTGAAACAGGGTCTGGAAACCCGCCTGCACCCGCACGCCCTGCGCCATTCCTGCGCCACTCACGTGCTGGAGTCCAGTGGCGACCTGCGCGCCGTGCAGGAACTGCTTGGCCACGCCGACCTTGGCACCACGCAGATCTACACCCACCTCGATTTCCAGCATCTTGCCCAGGTCTACGACACCGCACACCCCCGGGCACGCAAAAAATAGCTGTGCTGCAGCTGCGGGTTACCGTCCCTAACCGGCGGATTCACCGGGTTTTAGCCTGAACCTGCGGTTGGTCTGGTGTACAATTCCCGGCCCCTTTGGGCAATTTCAGGAACGCTGCGTGGAACAGTATCGAGGAACAACCATACTCTCCGTGCGCCGCAACGGCCGCGTGGTGGTCGGTGGCGACGGTCAGGTGTCGATGGGCAACACGGTCATGAAGGGCAATGCGCGCAAGGTACGTACCCTGTACAACGGCAAGGTGCTGGCGGGCTTTGCCGGCGGTACTGCCGATGCCTTCACCCTGTTCGAGCGCTTCGAAGCCAAGCTTGAGAAACACCAGGGCCACCTGACGCGCTCGGCCGTCGAGCTGGCAAAAGACTGGCGCACCGACCGCATGCTGCGCCGTCTCGAAGCCCTGCTGGTAGTGGCCGACAAGGAAGCCTCGCTGATTATTACCGGCAACGGCGACGTTATCGAACCCGAGGACAGCCTGATGGCCATTGGCTCGGGCGGCCCTTACGCGCAGGCCGCCGCCCGCGCTATGCTGGAAACGACCGAACTGGATGCGCGCAGCATTGTCGAAAAAGGCCTCAACATCGCCGCCGGCATCTGTGTCTACACTAACCATAACCTGACGCTGGAAGAACTCGAATGCTGAGTTACGACCTGCCTCAACACAACGCGTGCCTGAACCATGTCTGAAATGACTCCCCGTGAAATCGTCCAGGAACTGGACAAGCACATCATCGGCCAGGACGACGCCAAGCGCGCCGTCGCCATCGCCCTGCGCAACCGCTGGCGCCGCCAGCACGTTGAAGAACCGCTGCGCAGCGAGATCACGCCGAAGAATATCCTGATGATCGGCCCTACCGGCGTCGGCAAGACCGAGATAGCACGGCGGCTGGCGCGGTTGGCCGACGCCCCCTTCATCAAGGTGGAGGCGACCAAGTTCACCGAAGTCGGCTATGTCGGCCGCGACGTGGAATCGATCATTCGCGACCTGATGGACGTTGCCATAAAGATGACCCGCGAGGCCGCCATGGCCAAGGTGCGCCACCGCGCCGAAGACGCCGCCGAGGAACGCATCCTCGACGTGCTGCTGCCCAAGCCGCGCAGTGTCGGCTTCGCCAGCGAATCCCCGGACGAGGAAGGCAGCGACACGCGCCAGAAGTTCCGCAAGATGCTGCGCGAGGGCAAGCTCGATGACCGCGAGGTTGAAATCGAGGTATCCGCCGCACCGATCGGCGTGGAGATCATGGCCCCGCCCGGCATGGAGGAGATGACCAACCAGCTGCAGGGCATGTTCCAGAACCTCGGCGGTGGACGCACCAAAACGCGCAAGATGCGCGTGGCAGACGCCATGAAGGTGCTTACCGAGGAGGAAGCCGCGCGCATGATCAACGAAGAGGACATGAAGCAGCAGGCCCGCGATGCTGTCGAACAGAACGGTATCGTGTTCATCGACGAAATTGACAAGGTCACCCAGCGCAGCGATCAGGGGGGCAGCCCGGGCGTGTCGCGCGAGGGTGTGCAGCGCGACCTGTTGCCGCTGGTCGAGGGCAGTACCGTAACCACCAAGCACGGCATGATCAGGACCGACCACATCCTGTTCATCGCCTCCGGCGCCTTCCACCTGTCCAAGCCCTCCGACCTGATACCGGAATTGCAGGGCCGCCTGCCGATCCGCGTGGAACTCGACGCACTCGGCGTGCAGGAGTTCGTGCGCATCCTCACCGAGCCAGACGCTTCGCTGACCGAACAGTATGCCGCACTGATGCAGACCGAGGGCCTGACGCTGACCTTCACCGACGACGGTATCGAGCGCATCGCGCGGGTGGCGTGGGAAATCAACGAACGTACCGAAAACATCGGCGCCCGGCGCCTGCACACCGTGATGGAACGGCTGCTGGAGAATATCTCCTACGAAGCCGCCGACAAATCCGGGCAGCAGGTCACCATCGACGCTGCCTATGTCGATCTGCAACTCGACGACCTGGCCCGGGACGAAGACCTGAGCCGCTACATTCTCTGATTTGAATTCTTGAGGTAACACCACACATGGCCGAAAAACGCCCGCACCCTACACAGATCAACCTTCACCAGAAGTCGCACACGCTGGAAATCACCTTTGACGATGGCGAGACCTTCACCATGACCGCCGAATACCTGCGCGTGTACTCCCCCTCCGCCGAAGTCCAGGGCCACGGCCCCGGCGAAGGCGTGCTGCAGGTGGACAAGGAAGACGTCAACATCAAGCACATCGAACCGGTCGGCAACTATGCCGTCCAGATCCACTTCGACGACGACCACAACACTGGCATCTACGCCTGGGACACCCTGTACAAACTGGGCCGGAACATGGAAGAAAACTGGCAAGCCTACCTTGAGCGCCTGAAAGAAGCCGGCGCCCCCCACTCCCAGCTCGGCACCAAATAGGAACACCAGGGCAAGTCCCGGGCGGGGGGATCACCCACCCGCCAAATTAAATGCCTCCGTCCCTTTTTGCCTTTACAATAGGCGGCATGTCTGAAAAAACGCATTTTGGTTTCGAGCAGGTCGACCGGGAAGAGAAACAGCGCCGCGTAGCCGGTGTGTTCGACTCGGTCGCCGACAACTATGACCTGATGAATGATGCCATGTCATTTGGCATCCATCGGCTGTGGAAACGCTTCGCTATTGAGCAAACCGGCGCCCGCCCCGGCCAGCGCATTCTCGACCTGGCCGGTGGAACCGGTGACCTGGGCGCGCGACTGTCCCGACTGGTCGGGCCAACCGGCGAGGTCGTCATCGGCGACATCAACGCTTCCATGCTCAACGTGGGGCGAGAGCGGCTGCTGGACCGCGGGATCAGCGGCAATGTGCGTTTCGTGCAGGCCAACGCCGAGTGTCTTCCCTTTCCCGACCAGAGCTTCGACTGCATCACCATCGCTTTTGGTCTGCGCAACGTAACCGACAAGCAAAAGGCACTGGAATCCATGTACCGCTGCCTGAAGCCCGGCGGGCGGGCGCTGGTGCTGGAATTTTCCCGGCCGGTGGTCCCCGGTCTGAAACCGGTCTATGACCTGTATTCCTTCAAACTGTTGCCGCTGATGGGCAAACTCATCGCCAACGATGCGGACAGCTACCGCTATCTGGCCGAGTCTATCCGCATGCACCCGGACCAGGAAACGCTCAGGGGCATGATGGAGCAGGCCGGTTTCGAGGACTGCGACTACTTCAACCTCACCGGCGGCGTGGTCGCACTGCATCGCGGGTTCCGTTACTGAACCCGTCATGAGTACTGCTGCCCTGCTTTCCGCTGCGCTGGAATCCGCCCTCGACCTTTACCTCAAACAGGACCCGGATGCCCTGCAACGCTGTGCGGCCCTGCAGGACAAGGTTATCGCCGTGAACCTCACGGATACGGATTTCACCCTGTATTTCCTGCCCGATGCACAGGGTGTGAAGGTGCTGACCCGCTTTGAGGGCGATCCCGACACCCTGCTGCGCGGAACCCCCGCCGGGTTTGCGCGGCTGGCGCTGGAATCGCGCGAGGACGCACTGTTCCATGGCGCGGTGGAGATTGTTGGCGATACTGATACCGGCCAGCAGTTTCAGGATATCCTTGCCGGCGTCGACTGGGACTGGGAGGAACAGCTGTCGAAATTCACCGGCGACACTGTCGCCCACCAGGTCGGCGAACTGGTGCGCAAGGGGCAGGAATGGCTCGGCGGTGCCAGCGAGACACTGCAACAGGATATCTCGGAATACCTGCAGGAAGAAGCCCGACTGCTGCCCTCGCGTATTGAGCTGGACGAATTTCTCGATGGCGTGGATCAGCTGCGCACCGACACCGACCGGCTGGCGGCGCGTGTCGCGCGCCTGCTGAAAACACAGGAGCACGCATGATCAGCCCCGGTCAGCTGTTGCGCCTGCTGCACATCGCCTGGGTGCTGGTCAGAAACGGCCTCGACGAAGTCCTCCTCGCCACCCACCTGTTCCGGCCGGTGCGCTTCCTTGGCTGGTTCGCGCCCTGGCACCACCTGAGCCGACGTACGCCGCGCGCGGTACGCATCCGTCACGCCCTCGAGGACCTGGGACCGATATTCGTAAAGTTCGGACAGATCCTGTCGACGCGCAAGGACCTGTTGCCGGACGACATCGCCGATGAACTGGCGAAGCTCCAGGACCGCGTGCCGCCGGTTCCGAACCAGGTGGCGCTGGCTATCGTTGAAAAGGCTTACGGCCGACCGGTTGCGGAAATCTTTGCCCACTTCGAGGAAACACCGCTGGCCTCCGCCTCGATTGCCCAGGTACACGCCGCCACACTGAACAGCGGCGAAGACGTAGTGGTCAAGGTGCTGCGCCCCGGTATTGAACCGGTCATCCGTCGCGATGTCAGCCTGCTGCACTACATTGCCGGACTGGCGGAACACTACTGGAGTGAGGGCCGTCGCCTGCGTCCGCGGGAGGTCGTCGCGGAATTCGAAAAGACCCTGTGCGACGAACTCGACCTGCTGCGTGAAGCCGCCAACGCCTCGCAGCTGCGGCGGAACTTCGAGGATTCCGACCTGCTGCACGTACCCGAGGTGTACTGGACCTACTGCCGGCGCAACGTGATGGTGATGGAGCGCATCTACGGCATTTCGGTCAGTGATCTCGACGCATTGAAGGCGGCCGGCATCGACCTCAAGTCCTTGTCCGAACGTGGCGTGGAGATCTTTTTCACCCAGGTATTCCGACACAACTTCTTCCATGCCGACATGCACCCCGGCAACATATTCGTGTCGCCCGAAGGCCAGTACATGGCCGTGGACTTCGGCATCATGGGAAGCCTTAGCCCGCTCGACCAGCGCTATCTGGCCGAGAATTTCCTGGCTTTCTTCCGCCGCGACTACTACCGCGTGGCCCAGCTGCACGTGGAATCGGAGTGGGTACCGAAGGGTACGCGGATCGATGAATTCGAATCCGCCATCCGTTCGGTATGCGAGCCCATCTTCGAACGCCCGCTGAAAGAAATTTCTTTCGGGCAGCTGTTACTGCGCCTGTTCCAGACGGCACGGCGCTTCGACATGGAGGTCCAGCCGCAACTGGTGCTGTTGCAGAAAACCCTGCTCAATATCGAGGGGCTGGGCCGGCAACTGTATCCGGACCTCGATCTGTGGCAGACCGCCAAACCCTTCCTGGAACGCTGGATGAGCGAGCAGGTCGGTGCCCGCGCTTTCGTCGGGCGCATGAAACGCAGTCTGCCGGAATGGAGCGAACGACTCCCCGAGATCCCCGAACTGGTACACCGCACACTGAAACAGGCTTCCGAAGGCAAGCTGCAGTTACAATGGGAGTCGAAGGAACTGCAAAAGCTGCGCCGGCAGATGCAGCGCTCCAGCCAGCGCACTGTTTATGCCATTCTCGGCAGTGCCTTCCTGATCAGTGCCTCGCTGATCTACGGGCTCGACGGTTACACGCCGGCCATGCTGGGCGGGGCTCCCCTGCTCACCTGGGTGTTCGGTGCCATTGCCGCGGCATTCTTTGTCATCGCCTGGGACGCCGATTGACATATCGCGCTGTTCCGCGCAGCATAAACGTGCGGCAAGACCCATTCGAACCATCGCCTGACAACGAACTATAAAGCACAGGTGGAGGCGCCCATGTTCCCGTACCCGAACCAACTTTCTTCACCCCGCCTGCGTACCCTGCGACGCCGCGCCAACCCGCTGCTGTGGCCGATCGTCGTTGTTCTGACAGTCGTGAGCAACTGCGTCGGTGCGGCGGCGATCGGCACTCCGCTGACCGTCAACCAGGTCACCAACAACATGCTTGATCCCGCGGTGGCGATGAATGGCAGTGGCCAATTTGTCATTGCCTGGCAAAGCGGCGACGAAGTCACGGGCAGCACCAGTGGTACGCCGCAAGACGGCAGCGGCACCGCTATCCTGGCCAGAGTCTATGATGTCGACGGCACGCCGCTGACCAGCGCACTGCTGGTCAACAGCTTCACCAACGGTAACCAGGTAAAACCCGATGTCGCTATCGACGACACGGGCAATTTTGTCGTCGTCTGGGCCAGCCAGAACCAGGACGGCGATTCCTGGGGTATTTACGCCCAGCGCTACTCGGCTGCCGGCACGCCGCTCGGCGGCGAGACCACCATTAATACCACCACCACACTTGAACAGACCAACCCTGCTATCGCCATGACCGGCAGCGGTGATTACCTGATCGTCTGGAGCGGTCTGGGTGAAGTCTCCCCCGGCGTTACGGACATCGGTATTTTTGGACAGCGCTTTGATGCCGCCGGACAGGCGCTCGGCGGCGAGTTCCGGATCGACGCCAGCGGTTCGACGCTCGGCGCAGAACCGGGCGTGGCGATGGACGCCGGTAACATCGTCGTAGTCTGGGATATTCAGGTACCACCAGCCGGCCGGGATATCCTCGCCCAGGTACTGGACAGTTCGGGCCTGAAACAGGGTGGCACGATTGCCGTCGACACATCACTCGACTTCAGCGACCGTGCGCGGGTAGCGCTGCTTGCATCCGGTGACTTCCTGGTGGCCTGGGAACGCAGCAGCACACCCTACATTGTTGGCCGACGCTTCGATATCACCGGGGCGGCGGCAGGGGACAGCTTTAATCTCAGCCAACCCCATAACACGCCGACCGACACCCAGTCGGACGTAGCTGTCGCAGCTTTTGCCGGTGGCGGGTTTGTAACGGCATTCAGTTCGCTGGAGACGGAACCCCTCGTCAGGGCACGCCGCTTCGGCGCAGACAGCCTGCCGCTGGAGAACGATTTCCAGGTTGCCAGCCAGGCACAGACACCCGATGTCGCGACAGATGCCAGCGACAACTTTATTGTGGTGTGGCAACAGTCCATCGGTAACGGCAACTTCGACATCGTCGCCCAGCGCTACGACACGACACCGGTTCAGGTCGAGCAGGGCGCGGAAGCAGCCTTCCCGACCGGCTCAGGCGGCGGTGGAGGGTGCGCCGTAGGCACGGGAAAACAACCCGACGGATCCCTGCTACTGCTGTTGCTCACCGGACTGGCTGGCGGCCTCATTCGCCGACGAAGAAAACCCGCCTGATCACGCGCCACACGAGCATCCCGAACATAAAAAACCCGCCATCAGGCGGGTCAAATTGGGCTCTTTTGTTACTTATAGCTTTATTGTTTATCGTAAGCTGAGCCTTGTTGTTGTGTTGTTACGCCATTTGACCCTTCCGAATCGACTGGCTTTTTATCTGTTAGATCTCTCCTCCAACACCCTGCATACCGAGTACTCTGTCTGCGCCGTGACTCGCCGCCTCGATCAGTTGTAGGTTTACCTAGAGCAACAAGCGTGCCTGTTTTGAATTGACTTTTAAATCAACTAGTTAACAAGCCCCGTAAAAAAGGCCCGCTTCGATTGTAATAATTTTCGACGCCCGAAACGCTTCAGAACACGCTTATATACTATAATTATCATGTGGTTATGGCGTCCTGTCGAAAAATCTACGTATCGTCTAAATCGTAAATTATTTCGACACATAGATCCGTCCGCGAAACGGTTAGCTGATTTCCGTGACCTCACACCAGGTGGCGCAAATCAACAACGGCAATCAGCACAACGAGCGCAACGAGCCAGAACAGTACAACCCACACCGCAGACTGGCGTGCCTTGCGTTTTTCCAGCCAGGTGCGCGGCCGCACGCCCTTGACGAGAAAAACCAGGTTGGCAGACAGATTGACGCAGACGATATTGGCCGCAAGCAACAGACCTGCCCCAACCGCCAGGTCTGTTTGACCGGACGCCAGCATCATACCCAGCGTGGCCGTTGGTGGCAGTAATGCCACCGCCACCATGACACCGACCAGCGCACTGGCAACGCCGCTGGTCAGCGAAAGCACCGCCGCCGCGCCCGAGGCCAGCGCCAGAACGATACCGTCGAACCCCACCGTCGTACGCGAAAGAATCTCCGGGCCGGGCACGTCCACCTGCCAGAACGCCCCGATCGCGAATGACAGGCCAAGCGCCAGCGCCACACCGGCAAGATTGGTCTTCAGCGATTCTTTCAGCAGGTCGAGATCACCGAGCGTGGCGGCGAATGCCAACGCAATATTGGGGCCAAGCAGGGGAGCGATGACCATTGCACCGACGATGACCGCGACATTGTCTTCCAGCAAACCGATCGCGGCTACCACGGTTGAGAGAAACACCAGGATCAAAAAGTTGTGGTCCAGACGGGCACCCTTTTCAATCTCGTTGTACAACTCCTCGCGCGTTACACCGCTACCGGACTTCGGCGCACCGTTTCCATTATCTGTACTATCGTCGGCTTTCGGGGCAGGGCGGGGCAGTACGGCCTCCACCGGCTGTACGATGATGCGCGCGTTCTCGGCCGTGCCGAGCAGATTCTGCAATGCGTCCAGTACGGTCTGACGGGCATCATCGGCTACCAGCATCCGCACACTGCGGCGCTGGTCCTCGACCGTTTGACTGTACCAGCAATCCAGCGCGCCGTACTGTTCGGCCAGACCCACCAGCGTATCCAGGTGGCCGGCGTCCGCAACGACTTCAATCAGTTTCATCGAACGCGCATCAATCGCATGTCGGGCGCTGCAGCGCGGCTTCGACTTCGTCGCGCCTGGGCTTGCCGGCCAGGCGCTCGATCAGCGTCAGTGCGAAATCCATTGCCGTACCCGGGCCACGCGAGGTAATGATCGTGCCGTCCTCGACCACCGCCTCGGTACGGTAGTCGACGCCGCCAATATCGTCGAGCGCGCCCGGGTAACTGGTCGCCCGGCGGCCGTCGAGCAGGCCGCTATGCGCAAGCACCTTCGGCGCCGCGCAAATTGCCGCCGTATAGCGGCCGGCGGCCGCCATATCCCTTAGCAGGGTATGGATGCGCGGATCGTTGTCGAGATAATCGGCACCCGGCAGACCGCCGGGCAAAACCACCATGTCATAGTCGCGTTTCAGCGCTTCGTCGAGCGTGGTATCGGGGATCAGCACCGTACCGCGTGACGCCCTCACCGGCCGATCATCGAGTCCGGCGGTAATGACATCGATACCCGCCCGCCGCAACAGATCAACTACAGTGATGGCTTCGAGTTCTTCACATCCCTGTGCGAGGGGGACCAGTACGCTTGCCATGTGTTTTTGCCCTCCTGCTGTAAATCGATCAGATCACGCACCGGCGCGAGACGGATACCCTGCCGCGCAAGCTGCGGGAGACGCTGTTCCAGTAACGCCAGCGTCTGCGGGTAGGGATGAGCAATCGCCAGGGCGGTACCCTGTTCACGGGCCAATGCTACCAGCCTGTCGAACTGGAAGGCTATGTCCTTTTCATCGAGGCTGTTGTCGAGAAACACATTACGGCGAATACCGGGGATACCGTTTTCGCCGGCGACCTGCAGCGCCACGGTCGCTTTGGTGGTACGGCTGTCGACGAAGAACAGCGGCCCGTAGCGCTGCATCGCCTCCATCAACCAGCGCATGTGGCCCGGGTGACGGGTCAACAGGCTGCCCATATGATTGTTCACACCGGTCACGTGCGGCACGCGCTCGAGGTCGTCCACGACGGTGCGGACAAACTGTGACTCGGTCATCGGCAGGGTGACGGCACCCGCATCCAGCGGGCGCCCGTCGACGCTGTCCATGGGCAGGTGCAGCAACACCTCGTGGTCCAGCCGGTTGGCCCGTTCGGCGAGTTCAGCGGTATGCCGGGCCCGTGGCAAAAAAGCGCAGGCAACGGCGGCCGGCAGGTCCAGTACCCGCCGCCCGGTCTCCAGCCGTTTGCCCATATCATCAATAATAATACCGATGACGCCGTGCGCTTCAGCCGAGCGCTGTGCGTGCACGCCACCCGAAAATCCGGCCAGCAAAAAAAGAACCGGCCAGAGGCCGGTCATTTTTTTCATTGCATATGTTCCCGCTGTATCGCGAGGCCCTTGAGAAGGTTGAGCGCCTCGTAAAGCTGGTAGTCGGTCTGCGCCAGTGATTTCTTGTTTTTCTCCGCATCCTTGCTGCCATTGGCGCCATTCGACGGCTTCTTCTTGCCATTGCCATTGGACAGGTGACCGGACAGGTCCGCTTCCTTGATCGGGTCAAAGGTGCGTTCAACGGCGGACACCCTGACCTGGTCCAGTTCGATATCAGGCTTGATGCCCTCGGCCTGTATTGAGCGGCCGGACGGCGTGAAGTAGCGCGCAGTTGTCAGTTTCACGGCGGTCCCGTTACTCAGTGGCAGGATGGTCTGCACCGACCCCTTGCCGAAGGTCCGGGTACCGACGATGATGGCGCGGCTGTGATCCTGAAGCGCACCCGAGACGATTTCGGACGCCGACGCTGAACCCTGATTGACCAGCACCACCAGCGGCGCACTGTCGAGCACATCGTCCGGCGTGGCGTTAAAACGCAGACGCGAGTCATTGACCCGACCCTCTGTATAGACAATCAGGCCTTTTCTCAGGAAGGCGTCGGATACCGCCACTGCGCCGTTCAGCACGCCACCGGGGTTATTGCGCAGATCCAGCACCATGCCCTTCAGCGAACCGCCGGCCTGCTTCTTCAGTTCCTCGACCGCGCTAACCATGTTTTCGGCGGTCTTGGACTGGAACTGTGAAATGCGCACATAGCCAAAGCCGTCCTCGAGCATGCGGTTCTTGACGCTCCTGACCTTGATGATGGCACGCTTTATACTGATTTTGAGCGGCTTTTCCACACCTTCGCGGACGATAGTAAGCCTGAGTATCGTGCCGGGCTTGCCGCGCATGATCTTCACGGCTTCATTCAGCGTCAGCCCCTTCACCGGCGTGTCGTCGAGGCGGATGATCAGGTCGCCCGCCTGAACGCCGGCACGCTGCGCCGGTGTGTCGTCGATTGGCGCGATGACTTTCACAAAACCGTCTTCCATGCCGACCTCGATGCCCAGCCCGCCGAATTCACCGGTGGTGCCAACCTGCAGTTCCTTGAACTGCTCGCGGTCAAGGTAGGCCGAATGCGGGTCCAGGCCGGAAAGCATGCCGCGAATGGCGTTCTCCAGCAGCTCGCTGTCCTCGACTTCCTCGACATAGTCGTTCTTGATGCGGCCAAACACATCGGTAAAGGTACGCAGCTCCTCGATCGGCAAGCCGCGGATTGCCGCCGGGGCTTCACGCTCGGCAAACACGCCTTGCCCGATCGACAGGGATACGCCGACGGTAAGCCCGATCAGCAGCAGAAAAATGTTTTGACGTTTTACGCTCATTCAAACCCGACCTGGTGACGTCAATGTCACCTCGATAATTAAAAATAATAAAAGCCTTACAAGGAGTTGGCTTTAAACCAGTGCTGACCATACCATAGCAGGGTCGCTTTTGGCCAAACCTGGCGCCGCTAACCGGCAACCCGTAAGGGTTTTCCGCGGCACCATTTGCGCGGGTTGACCGGTCGCCCCTTGTGGCGTAACTCGAAATACAGCCCGGCCCGATTTTGACCGCCGCTGGCGCCCAGTGTTGCAACCACTTCACCGGTATCGACCCATTCGCCAACTTCCTTATACAGGGCCTGATTATGCCCGTATAAGCTCATGTAGCCGTCGCCATGATCGATAATCAGTAACAGCCCGAAACCGCGCATCCAGTCGGCAAAAGCGACCCGGCCCTGTGCAACAGCGTGCACTTTGCCGCCCTCGGGTGCCGTTATCAACACGCCCTGCCAGGTCAACCCGCTGTCGCCGCGCGGCGCACCGAAACGCGCACTGATTTTCCCCCGTGCCGGCCAGCGCAGCGCGCCCTTCAGGGTCCGGAAGGGCTTGTTGTGACTGGCATCGGCGGGAATATCGGCAAGCAGTTCCTGCAACGAATGCACCAGCTCCTGAAGCCGTCGTTCGTCGCCCTGAAGCTGCCTGAGTGCGCCACCCTGTTTCGCCAGCTGGCGCTGGAGTGCGGCAACCGCCTGCGCCCGCAGCTGTTTCTGACTGGCAAGCTCGTCAACGCGAGTACGCTGGCGGCTGCGCAACTCGGCAAGCGCCTGTGTTTTTTGTTCGATATCGTCCTGCAACGCCTGCAGCCGCGCGATCGAAACTTTCATGGCATTGATTTTTTCGGCCCGCGCCCGGGAAAAATACCCAAAGTAGGTCAACATGCGGCCGACCGTGTCCGGTTGCTCCTGGTTCAACAATAACTTGATCTGCTTCTGGCGGCCCATCGCGTAGGCGGCCCGCGCCTCCCGCGCCAACTGTTCGCGCTGCGCACCAAGCCGGCGGGTCTCGGCCTGTTGCTGCCGTTTCAGTTCAGCGAGCTGGCTGCGCACCGAGCGCAGCTCGCGCCCGGTCTGCTGCAACGCCCTGCGGATACGGCTGATATCACGATCGATATCACGCAATGCCTGCTGTTCGCGGGATTTCTGTTTGCGCTTGGCGTCGAGCCGCTGTTGCAGGTCCTGTATGCGGGTACGCAACTCGGCAAGCTCGCGCGCTCGGGCGACCGCATCTTCCCCCCCACTGGCCGGAACCGCAATGCCGGCCAGGGTAACCGCAAAGGCCAGGCACAGCGAGCGGGCCACAAGCCGCCGGCCGCACCGCTGGCCATTGCCGGTCAGGCTTCCGCCTCTGCGCCGGCTGCCGACGTCTCGGTTTCGTCTTCGCACTGCCATTGAATCAGTGAACGCCCGGTCATTTCCGGCGGTGGTTCCATGCCCATAATGTCGATCAGGCTCGGCACCACATCGGACAGCGCGCCGTCGTTGAGCCGTGCCGCTCGTCCCACGTAGATCAGTGGCACGACGTTGGACGTATGCGCCGTATGGGGTTGGCCGGTTTCCTTGTCGCGCATCTGCTCGGCATTGCCATGATCGGCGGTAATCAGCATCTCGCCGCCCGCCGCCAACAGCGCCGGCAGCACCCGGGCAAGGCAGCGGTCGATGGCCTCGATGGCCTTGACAGCGGCGCCCATATTACCGGTATGTCCCACCATGTCCGGGTTGGCGTAATTGCAGATGATGGTATCGTAGTTCCCGCTCTCGATCGCCTCAATCAGGTGATCGGTCACCTTTGGCGCATTCATTTCCGGTTGCAGATCGTAAGTATCGACCAGCGGGGAGGGCACCAGAATACGCTCTTCACCTTCGAACGGCTCTTCCACGCCACCGTTGAAAAAGAACGTGACGTGCGCATATTTCTCGGTCTCGGCGAGACGTAGCTGGCGCAACCCGTGGCGCGCGGCAAATTCACCGAACACATTCTTCAGACGCTCGGCGGGGAATGCCACCGGCACATCGAATTCGGAATTATATTCAGTCAGGCTGACAAAGCACCCGAGTCTGGGCCTGACCTCGCGCTCGAAACCGTCAAAGTCATCTTCGATAAACGGGCGGGTAATCTGGCGGGCGCGATCGGAACGGTAGTTCATGAACACCATGACGTCGCCATCCTCGACACGCACCACCTTTTCGCCTTGCGGGACAATCCGCGTGGCCTTGACAAATTCGTCGCTTTCACCGCGTGCATAGGCCATTTCCAGGCCGCTGATGGCGTCCGGTGCCTCGTACTCGGCCTTGCCCTGGGTAATCAGGTCGTAGGCAGCCTGGATGCGCGGCCAGCGATGATCGCGATCCATGGCGTAGTAGCGGCCGATGATGGAGGCAAAGCGGCCACCGCCGTATTCACGGAAACGGTCTTCCATCGCCTGAATGGACGCCGCCGCGCTGCGCGGCGGGGTATCACGGCCGTCGAGAAATGCGTGCAGATAGACCTTCCTGACGCCACGCTCGACCGCCAGCTTGACCATGGCGTGGATGTGTTCCTCGTGACTGTGCACACCACCGGGCGAAAGCAGACCCAGCACGTGCAGCGCCTTGTCGTTTTTGATCGCGACATCGGCAGCATCGGTGAGCGTGGCATTGGTAAAAAAGGACCCCGTCTTGATCGAACGGCTGACACGTGTGAATTCCTGGTAGACCACGCGACCCGCGCCCAGATTCAGGTGGCCGACCTCGGAGTTGCCCATCTGTTCGCCGGGCAGGCCGACCGAAGCACCCGAAGTGCGAATAAAACTGTGTGGATACTCGGCCCACATGCGGTCCCAGACCGGCGTGTCGGCAGTATAAATGGCATTGTAATCCGTATCTTCGCTGTATCCCCATCCATCGAGAATAACCAGCACGGCCGTCTTGGGAGTTTTTGACATGACCTCGGTGTCTGCACGTGGGGGTCTGGAACAAGAATTAGACCCATTCTAACGGTTTACGCAAAAAGCCGCCATGCCCATCGAAATTCGCGCGGGAAAATTACGGCTTTCTAATCAGGTGTATTATTGTATAATGTTTTGATTATAAAGGGCAGGGCAGAATCGCTTTCCGGCATTGCTGCTTCCCGCTTCGAAATGACGAGATAGCGCAGGTGAATCCGGACATGGTGACGACTTCCAGCGAAACCCTTATTACCCGCGATGAAGACATCGATCGCGCATCCCGGTCACTCAAGGCCATGTCCCACCCGTTGCGGCTGAAGATTCTCTGCACCCTGGGCGACCAGGAGGTCAGCGTGCAGGATATTGTCGAGCACGTCGGCACCTCGCAAAGCAATATTTCCCAACATCTGGCCATTCTTCGCGACAAGGGCATCCTGACCTCGCGCAAGGATGCCAACCGGGTCTACTACCGGGTTGGTGATTCGCGCACGCTGCGCCTGATCGGCATGATGCGTGAAGTGTTTTGCAGTATTAACCCCTCGAGTTGATCCCTGCTGAAATGATTTCCCGAGGCTGACGCTGTGGATTTTGCACGCATAGTCGAATTTGCCGGCAACCATCCGGTGCTTGTTGCCGCCTTCCTTGGCACGCTGGCGCTGCTGCTGTTTCTCGAAGGCGGACGCCGCGGCATCAAATCGGTCGGCCCGATGGAGGCCACACGGCTCAACAATCACGAAAACGCAATATTTCTGGACATTCGCGATGACGCCGAATACCGCAGCGGGCATATACCGGGCGCCATCCATATTCCGCTGAAACAATTGCCGGAACGCGCCCGGGAGCTGGACAAGTACGCCGGTCGGCCGATCATCGCCTGCTGCCGCACCGGCAACCGTTCGGGCGGTGTCGCCGCTATCCTGGCGAAACACGGCTTTGAAACGGTGTACAATCTCGACGGCGGCATCACTGCCTGGCAGAGCGCCAATCTGCCTGTGAGCAAAAAATAGCCCCTAACCACGCGCCTGCTGTGCGGGATGCTTAATTCTCAGAATAAATGGAACCACCCACATGACCGAAGCTAACAATCCGGCGGCCTCCGAAACCGAAGAAGGGCCCCAGTTCGCCATCCTGCGTATTTACCTGAAGGACGTTTCCTTCGAGATACCCAATGCACCGCAGGTGTTTACAGAAGAATGGAAACCCGACATCAACCTGCAGATCAATACTGAAGTGTCCAGTGTGGACACCGACGTTTACGAAGTTGTGCTGAACGTCACTGCCACAGCACAGCAGGGCGACAAGACAGGGTTCCTGGTCGAGGTACAGCAGGCCGGCGTATTCACCGTCAGGGGTTTCGACGAAGAACAGAAAGGCTCCATGCTCGGTGCCTACTGTCCCAACGCCCTGTATCCGTTTGCCCGGGAGGCCATTTCCAACCTTGTTGCCAAGGGCGGTTTCCCGCAGCTCTTGCTGGCACCGATCAACTTCGACGCCCTGTACGCGCAGAAGATCGCCCAGGCCAGCGCCCCGGTCGACAGCGCCCGGCCCAACTAGTCCCGCGGATCCTCGCATGCCTAACCCTTCCCGCGCCGCAGTCTGCGTACTCGGCGCCGGCTCCTGGGGCACGGCGCTGGCAATGCTGCTGGCACGCAACGGTATCGCGGTGCGGCTGTGGGATCGTGACGCCGCCCACATCGAGGCGCTGAACCATACGGGCAGCAATGAACGTTATCTGCCCGGCATTC
>CAYSRA010000051.1:0-17998 GCA_964433205.1 uncultured Thiohalobacter sp.
TTTTTCTTCGAAGCTTTTTTCCTGGTGGCCTTTTTCTTGGCTGCTTTTTTCTTCGAAGCTTTTTTCCTGGTGGCCTTTTTCTTGGCTACTTTTTTCTTCGAAGCTTTTTTCTTGGCTACCTTTTTCTTTGAAGCTTTTTTCTTTGCAACTTTCTTCTTGGTTGCAACACGCTTCTTCTTCGGTGCTACTTTTTTCTTCTTGGCAACAACCTTTTTCTTTTTGGCGGTTGCCTTGCGTTTAACGGTTTTCTTTTTCGCTGCCATGAGGAATACCTCCTTCAAGATATGATTCGCGCAACGTAACGGCGTTTACATATAAAACTTTAATGAAAAAAGAACAAATTACAACACCTAGGTAATAATTGGCTCTATCATTACACTGTAACTTGCAAGGCTTGAACGAACGACTAATGACTGTTTAAACCTGCAGGTGATGTTGACAGTTCAGCTTGAATGTCAACTTCGTAAGTGAATAGCGGTATTTTATTGCATGTTATAGTTTTGTCCCGGTGTGATGATATGTTGCCCGGTGGCATTGGTTCGATCGGATTTGAGTCTGTGGCGGACTTTAAAGTTTTTTCCGAACACGGCAAATCTCCGGCAGTAAGTGATGTTTGATTTTGTTGAACGTTGCGTATGTGCAACATCTCTTGAATCGGGGAACCCGACATGAATGAACCGTTGTTCCGGTTATACGAGCGCTTCAACGACTGGTTATGGCGGGAAGATTTACGCGAAGTCGGTCGCTATGAACGATGGGTGATCCTGCCCGTGCGTATGCTGGTTGTGGTGTTGCGCCAGTTGTTCGGGGGGCAGCTGAATCTGAGAGCAATGAGCCTGGTGTATACAACATTGCTATCGACGGTGCCGTTACTCGCCGTCAGTTTTTCCGTGTTGAAGGGTTTCGGTGTGCACAACCAGCTGGAGCCGATTCTGACCAACCTGCTGGAACCGCTGGGGCCACGCGGCGTTGAAATTTCCCGCAATGTGATTGGTTTTGTCGAAAACATAAAGGTCGGTGTGCTGGGTTCACTGGGACTGGTATTCCTGCTGTATACCGTTGTTTCACTTACACAAAAAATAGAATCTTCGTTTAACTACGTGTGGCAGGTCGACCGTTTGCGGGGCCTTGCGCAACGTTTTTCCAGTTATCTCAGCGTGATTCTGATCGGGCCGGTGCTGATGTTTGCTGCGGTAGGTCTGACGGCGACCATAACCAGCCACAGCCTCGTTCAGAGTCTGGTGCACATGGAACCGATCGGTCGCATAGTGGTAATGGTGGGCAAGTTAATACCTTACCTGCTGGTTATCGCGACGTTTACGTTTATCTACATATTTATTCCCAATACGCGAGTGAAAGTGGTGCCGGCGCTGGTTGGCGGTGTGGTTGCGGGTGTGTTGTGGCAGACCACCGGCTGGCTTTTCGCGGCGTTCGTTGCGACGTCACCGAACTATGCGGCGATTTATTCAGGCTTTGCGATTCTGGTATTGTTGCTCATCTGGTTGTACCTGAGCTGGTTGATCCTGTTGCTGGGTTCGCAGGTCGCGTTTTATGTCCAGTATCCGCAGTACCTGACGCGCGAACCGGTAAAGTTGCATTTGAGCGCCCGCTTGCAGGAACGGCTTGCCCTGCAGTTGATGTACCTGATTGCGGAACATCATTACAGCAACCAGGATCCCTGGACCCTCGAAACACTGGTGCAATATCTTGGGTTGCCGATGCAGCCGGTACACAAGGTTTTGCGTCTGATGGTGGACTCCGGCTTTCTGGCGGAAACCTGTGATGACAGGACGGCCTATCTGCCACGCTGTGATATCGATACTATCCGCGTCTCGCAGTTGTACGACGTGGCGCGCAGCGCGGGCGAAAACCGGCTGCTGACAATCGAGGTATTGCCGGGCGATGCCAGGGTTGAAAAACTGCTGGCGCGCGTCGACAGGGCGGCGCATGACGCGATGGGTGACTACACGTTGAAGGATCTGGTGAGCGGAAAGGTGCTAGCGGGCAGCGACTGAGTGCTGATTGCCCGCGAACACTTGTCCGAGCCTGAATTGAGTAACCTGTCCCGCAGGGCGCACGCTGATCCATGCTGGCAGATGGCGGCTCATTTCCATGAAATACTCGGCGCGCGTGACGTCGGGACAGGTCAGCGTCTGCGGATCGCGCAGGGATTGAAAAAACCAGACGCTTTTAGCCGTCTCGCGGTCATGTAATTCGCGGTTCATTACCACTGGTCCCTGTTGCTGCTGTACGGTGCCGCGGGGCGTCCATTTCCCGGCGCAAAGGCGCTGTTCAGCCAGTTGCCTGGCCCGGTACAGTGCGATGTTTATTTTGGCCAGTGCGACAGCGGCGATAGCAGCCTGTTTGCGTGGCACGTTGGCAGTGACCTCGTCGTATGACCAGCGGTTATCCGGCAGGAGGCCGGGATTCTCACCGGGACCGGCGCAGACCTGCGTGACGCAGGCCGCAAAGAGCATCCCCCACGACAACACCGAAACTCGCCGGAATAGTGATACCATCGTCCCAACCCCTCTAACCGGGTTCCAGACTAGGCGCCCGTCGTGCCGGATTCTGTGAACCAGTTGTCAAAAGTTGTATGAAACCCTCGGATTCCGACGCCAGTACCAAAGCCACCGGAAAGCACCGCTGGATCCGTTACCTGTTTGAAGTGCTGGTCGTTCTGCTGGTTATTGCGGCACTGCGTGCGTACCAGACCCGGAACGTCGTTGCCGGCCCGGCGCCGGTGTTTGACGCAGTGTTGCTGGACGGGACGCCGGTTTCCCTGGCGCAGTTCCGGGGTCGTCCGCTGTTGCTGCATTTCTGGGCAAGCTGGTGTCCGGTGTGCAGGGTTGAGCAGGACAACATCCAGAGCATTTCCCGGGATTACGTCGTATTAACGGTGTCGATCGATGACATGCCGGCTGCAAAGCTGTCGGAGTGGATGTTGAAGCAGGGAATAAATTACCCGGTTATCGCAGATCCGTCGCGGGGTTTGAGCGGACGTTACGGAGTCAATGGCGTGCCGACCAGTGTCATTATTGATACTGAGGGCCAAATCCGTTTTACCGAAGTGGGCTATACCACGGAAGCGGGGCTTCGCCTCAGGCTGTGGTGGGCCGGACGGTAAACGGCCTTACCACCCGGGTGGTGGTGAAGGCCGCCGATCTCAGCTTGCGCGTGCTGCGCGCTTGCGTTCGTGCTCCAGCAGCAGTTTCTTGCGCAGGCGAATATTCTTTGGCGTCACTTCCACCAGTTCGTCGTCGTCGATAAACTCCAGCGCCTGTTCGAGCGTCATGCGAATGGGCGGCGTGAGTATCAGGTTCTCATCCGTGCCGGCAGCGCGGATGTTGTTCAGCTGCTTGGCTTTCAGCGGATTGACGACCAGGTCGTTGTTGCGCGTATGGATGCCGACGAGCATGCCTTCGTATACCGGTTGCGCGTGCTCGACGAACAGGCGGCCACGTTCCTGCAGGTTGAACAGTGCGTAGGCCAGGGCCTTGCCGGCGCCGTTGGCGATCAACACACCGTTGACGCGCTGGCCGAATGAGCCTTTCTTTGCCGGGGCGTAGTGGGCGAAAACGTTGTATATCAGGCCGCTGCCCTGGGTGGCGGTCAGGAATTCGGTGCGAAAACCGATCAGCCCGCGTGACGGGATGATGAATTCCATGCGTACCCGGCCGTTGCCGTCCGGCGCCATATCGCGCAGATCGGCGCCACGTTCACCGAGCTTTTCCATTACCGTGCCCTGGTGCTGCTCCTCGACATCGACGGTCAGCTGTTCGTACGGTTCTTCCAGTACGCCATCGATTTCCCGATAGATGACTTCCGGGCGCGATACACCAAGTTCGTAGCCTTCGCGACGCATGGTCTCGATCAGAATAGACAGGTGCAGTTCGCCGCGACCGGAAACGCGGAATTTGTCCGGGTCCTCGGTATCCTCGACGCGCAGCGCCACGTTGTGCACCAGTTCCCGGTCCAGGCGCTCGCGAATCTGTCGCGAGGTAACAAATTTGCCTTCACGCCCACAGAACGGTGAGTTATTGACCTGGAAGGTCATGCTGATGGTAGGTTCGTCGATACTCAGCGGCGGCAGGGCTTCCACACAGGTCGGGTCGCACAGGGTATCGGAGATGCCCAGGCCGTCGATGCCGGTAAAGGCGATAATGTCGCCGGCGCGTGCTTCCGGTACTTCGACGCGCTCCAGTCCCAGGAAGCCGTTGATCTGCAAAATGCGGGCATTGCGCTGCTTGCCTTCGATGTCGATAACCGTGACCGGGGTATTGGTGCTGATGCGGCCACGCGTAATACGCCCAATGCCGATAACGCCGACATAGCTGCTGTAGTCGAGCGAACTGACCTGCATCTGGAAAGGGCCCTCGGTATCGACGTCCGGGGCAGGCACTGTGCTTGCGATGATTTCAAACAAAGGCGTCATGTCGCCACTGTCCACATCGGCGTCAAGACCGGCAAACCCCTGCAGGCCCGAGGCGTAGATCACGGCGAAGTCCAGTTGTTCGTCGCTGGCGCCAAGGCGGTCGAACAGGTCGAAGGTTTGGTCAAGCACCCAGTCAGGACGCGCGCCGGGGCGATCGATCTTGTTGATGACCACGATCGGCCTGAGTCCCTGTGCCAGTGCTTTCTGGGTGACGAAACGGGTCTGCGGCATCGGGCCCTCAACGGCATCGACCAGCAGCAGCACCGAATCCACCATCGACAGCACGCGTTCCACTTCGCCGCCGAAGTCGGCGTGGCCGGGGGTGTCGACGATATTGATGTGGTAGTCGTTCCATTCGATCGCGGTGTTTTTCGATAGAATGGTGATCCCGCGCTCGCGCTCAAGGTCGTTGGAATCCATCACCCGCTCGGGCGCGGTGGCACGGTCACCGAGGGTGCCGGACTGCGACAGCATCTGGTCGACCAGCGTGGTTTTTCCATGGTCGACATGGGCGATGATGGCAATATTACGTAGACGTTCGATCACGGGATTTTCTCGCGAGTAAAAGAGCGGAAATTATACACGAATTGGCCCAAAAAAGGGGAAAACTATGGTTTTCCAGACCAGGTTCAGCGTTGACACGGTGGGGCGGGGCAGTTTTTCGATCAACAGGGAGGTCGATGACTGCCTGGCCAGCTCCGGTGTTTCCACCGGTATCTGCCTGATTTTTGTACGGCATACCAGCGCTTCGCTGATGCTGTGCGAGAACGCCGATCCGGAGGTCAGGGCGGACCTTGAGCGGTTCATGAGCCGGCTGGCGCCGGACGGCGACCCGCTGTTCCGGCATGTTGACGAAGGGGTGGACGACATGCCGGCGCATGTGCGCAGTGTGCTGACCGGTAATTCATTAAGTGTGCCGGTATCCGGCGGGCGCTGTGATCTCGGTGTATGGCAGGGTATTTACCTGTGGGAGCATCGCACTTCGCCACACCGCCGTACGGTCAGTGTGACGGTGTACGGAGAGTAATATCGAGCATGTTTCATTATGCCCCGGTCTTTTCCCAGGGGCATGTTTTCTGTTGTGTGGGGCATCCCTTACCTGTCCTGAAGTACAGGTTTTCGAGCAATTGATGAACAGACGTCCAGACTTCAACGACCGTTGTCATGAGCTATACTTTTTTTGCGGTTTCGCTCCGCGGCGGGATGGCAGGAGCGAGGTTTCATCGACGGGAATACACAATGGAGAACTGGGGTTTGCGACGATCGGAGCGGAGTTTGCCGCCGCCGTGTCCAACCCGGACAGGAGGTTGGGAAAATAATGAAATCAATTTACGTCGGCAATATTTCGTTTGATACCACACCCGACCAGTTGCGTGAGCTGTTTTCCGCTCACGGGGAGGTCAAGTCGGTCAAGCTGGTCAACGATCGCTACACCGGAAAGCCGCGCGGGTTCGCGTTCGTTGAAATGGATGATGACGTCGTGGAATCCGCAATCAGCGCGATGGACGGGTTGGAGTTCGAAGGCCGCAACCTGAAGGTCAATCTGGCCAAACCGCGAGGGGTCTGGCGCATGCGCCGACCCAGGCACTGACGGTCAGTTGACGATATTGCGCGGATTGCCGCGCGTAAATGCCGCAATATTTTTCGCGACGTCATCGACCAGTCGTTGTCTGGCGGCCTGGCTTGCCCAGGCGACGTGAGGCGTAATAATGAGCCGCGGTGACCGGCAGGCCAGTAACGGGTTGTCCGCGCGCGGGGGTTCTTGTTTCAACACATCGACAGCGGCGGCCTGAATCCGGTCTTGCCGGAGTGCGTCGGCCAGCGCCTGTTCATCGACGATGCCGCCGCGTGCGGTATTGATGAGAATTGCACTGCGTTTCATCGTTGCAAGTTCCGTCCTGCCGATCAATCCCCGGGTGTGCTCGCTGAGCGGGCAGTGCAGGCTGACGACGTCCGATGTCGTCAACAGGGTTTTCAGGGGCACGCGGTCGGGTTGATGTTCGCCGTGCAGGCTTTGTGCAACCTGAACCTTCATGGAGAATGCTTTTGCCGCGCGGGCGACTGCCTGGCCAAGCACGCCATAGCCAACAATACCCAGGGTCCGGCCGGACAGTTCGCCGATTGCTTCGTCGAACAGGCAGAAGTCACGGCTGTCACACCAGTCGCCGTCGGCAACGCGCCCGCGGTAACGGTCGAGTCGGCGTGTCAGGGTCAGTAGCAGGGCAAATACATGTTCGACCACCGAGGCGGTCGCATACCCGCGGGCGTTGCATACCCGGACACCGGCCTTGCCGGCGGCGTCGAGATCAATGTTGTCGGTACCGGTGGCTGCCACGCAGATCAGTCTCAGCGCCGGGCTTGAACGGATAACGTCCGCGTCCAGCCTGACCTTGTTGGTGACAACGACCCCGGCGTCGGAAATGCGAGCTTTCACCTGATCTCGATCGGTGTGCGGAAAGAAGTCCCAGTGATCGAGTTGCCGTTGCAACGGTTGCAGGTCGAGATCCTGCGGATGCAGGCTGTCCAGATCCAGGGCGACGCCGCGCATGCTATTTTCCGAGCAGCCCTTTCTTCAGCGATTTGTCGGCGGGGTGTTTGCCGATCCACACCTGCAGCAGGGCCCGGAAAAAGTCCTCGCCTTCGACGACTCCTCGCGGCTCCCCGTTGATCGATACCTGGGTGCCGCGTCCCGGTATGTAGTCCATATTGACGACGTCACCTTTTCTCAGTGTGCGGAACATGGCGTTGAACTGTTTCAGTCGCGGTTCAAGGCGGGCATACCCGGCGCTGTCGAGGTTGGCGCGGAAGCCCTCCTCCCAGCCATCGGTAATTTTTTCGGCTTCGACCTTGTCGTACAGCATATTCATCTGCATGCGCTTCGCGCCGGGTGCGGCCAGTACGGCCGCCGCATCCCTTGCGGGTTGTTCGAGGCACAGAACGCCAACATAAATCTTGAAGAAGAACTTGCTGCGAATGCCCGCGCCGTTCAGTTTCAACGCCTGGTCACCCATATTGCAGCTTTTATCGACATTGACGCCAGCGACGTCTGTGGCCGCCTGGGCGAGCAGGGGTGGCGCGATCAGGCTAAGATAAAGCAGGACTCGAAGGTGTATCCGCATGGTCGTATTCCCTGATGAGTCTGGTAACGTTTTCATCTTAGCACGTTGCCTGTATCGACGAGGGCCAGAGGGATGACAACCGACGCTGAAATGCTGGGTTCAGACGATGCTTTGCGGGCAGAGGTCCGCGCCGCCAGTCTGTGCGATGAGCGGGCCTGTGTGGCGCAACGCGTGGCGCAGGCGGAGGTCGATGCGCCGACCTTCCGTCGCATACAGGAAAAGGCGCGCGCAGTTGCGATCGCGGCGCGTGAGCAGGTGCAGCGGCAGGCCGGCATCGAGGCTTTTCTGAGTGAGTATGACCTGTCCTCGGAAGAGGGGGTGCTGCTGATGTGCCTCGCCGAGGCGCTGCTGCGTATCCCCGACGATGAAACGGCGGAAGGGCTGATTGCCGACCGCCTGTCCCGGGGCCACTGGGATGCCCACCTCGGCGCAAGTGATTCGTTGCTGGTCAATGCCTCGACGTGGGGCTTGCTGTTGACCGGCGAGGTGTTTTCAGCCGAGCCGCTGGCGTCGGGTGCGCAACGCCTGTTGCGCAAGATGGTGGCGCGCATCGGCGAACCGCTGGCAAGAACGGTGATTCGGCGGGCCATGCGTTTACTGGCCGGGCAGTTCATCATGGGACGTGACATGCGGGAGGCGCTGCGACGAGCCGGCGACTACCCCCCGGGCACGCTGTTTTCCTTTGACTGTCTCGGCGAGGCCGCCATGACCGCCGCAGACGTGGGCCGTTATCTGGAGGCTTATCGCGAAGCCATAAGCCAGGCAGGCAGGACGGTTCGGGAGGGTGAACCGGTGTTCCGGCAGCCCGGGGTTTCCATCAAATTGTCCGCCCTGCACCCGCGCTATGAGTTCGCGCAGCGTGAACGGGTGCTGGCGGAATTGCTGCCCCGCCTGGCACTGCTGGCCGATGATGCCGCGAAGGCTGGTATCGGTCTGACGATCGATGCGGAGGAGGCCGAGCGGCTGGAATTGTCCCTGGATCTGTTCGAGCGCCTGATCGCCAACGTGCCGTGTCACTGGCAGGGTCTCGGGCTGGCAGTGCAGGCTTACCAGAAGCGCGCTTACCCGCTGTTGCAATGGCTGGCGGCGCTGGCGCGCCGCTACGCCCGCCGTATTCCGCTGCGACTGGTCAAGGGCGCCTACTGGGACAGCGAGATAAAGCGCGCCCAGCAGCTTGGCCTGTCAGGTTACCCGGTGTTTACCCGCAAGGCCGCCACCGATGTGTCGTTCCTCGCCTGTGCGCGACTGTTGCTGGAATCGCCGGATTGTTTTTATCCCCGGTTCGCCAGCCATAATGCGTTGACGCTCGCCTGGGTGAGTGAAATCGCGCACGGGGCCGAGTATGAATTGCAGCGCCTGCACGGCATGGGGGATGCGCTGTACGACAATCTGCAAGCCGGCATTGAGGTGTCAGTGCCGGTGCGCGTGTATGCGCCGGTTGGCAGTTACGAAGCCCTGCTGCCGTACCTGGTCAGGCGCCTGCTTGAGAACGGTGCCAGCAGTTCCTTCGTCAATGCGCTCAGCGATCCGCATTGCAGTATTGAATCGCTGGTCGGAAATCCCTGTGAGCGGATGCGCGAGCTGGATATGTCGCCACACCCGCGCATTCCCCTGCCGGTGGATCTGTACGGCGCAGCGCGCCGGAACTCCGGGGGCCTGGACCTGAGTGCGCCGGACGTTGTCGAACAGCTGTATGCGCAGATGGCGGATGCGGGTCGCGAGCCCTGGCGCGCCGTGGCGACGGCCGGCGACACGCCGACACAATCCGGACCGCGGCGGCTTTTCAATCCGGCAAATCCTGAAGAGACGACGGGTGAGGTGTGTGAAGCCGATGCGGCAACGCTGGATCGGGCACTGGAGCAGGCCGCTGCGTCTGCCTCGGCGTGGGACAGGGCAGGCGGGGCGCAGCGGGCGGACTGCCTGCGTCGCGCCGCCGACCTGATCGAACAACAGATGCCGGCGTTGATGGCGATGATTGTGCGGGAAGGCGGGCGAACCGTACCTGACGCGCTCTCTGAGGTACGCGAAGCGATTGACTTCTGTCGCTATTACGCACTGCGTGCGGACGCGGAGTTCGAACACCCGCGTCACCTGCCCGGCCCGACCGGCGAGGACAACCGCCTTTCCCTGCACGGACGTGGCGTGTTCGCCTGTATCAGCCCGTGGAATTTCCCGCTGGCGATTTTTACCGGGCAGGTTGCCGCCGCGCTGGCGGCCGGCAACAGTGTGCTGGCCAAACCGGCTCGCCAGACCCCGCTGGTTGCCGGGCGTGTCATCGCCCTGTTGCACGAAGCCGGGATTCCGCGCGAGGTGCTGCATTTTTTACCCGGCAGCGGCTCGTCAATCGGAACGGTCCTGATGGGCGACGCGCGTTTGTCCGGCGTCGCGCTCACCGGTTCCACGGATACCGCGCTGATCCTGCAGCGACAACTGGCGGCACGCGACGGGCCGATCGTTCCGCTGATTGCCGAAACCGGTGGACAGAATGTCATGATCGCTGACAGTTCGGCGCTGGTTGAGCAACTGGTCAGTGACGTCATCCAGTCGGCGTTCAACAGCGCCGGTCAGCGCTGCTCGGCCTTGCGCGTACTGTTTGTGCAGGATTCGATCGCCGAACGGACCGAAAAGTTGCTGGTTGGTGCCATGGACGAACTGTGCATTGGCGACCCTATGAAACTGGGTACCGATATCGGCCCGTTGATCGACCGCTCCGCGCTGGAAGGGTTGCTGCCGCACATCGAGCGCATGAACCGCGAGGCCCGTTGCCTGAAACGCGTTGATCCTCCGGCCGATGCCAGTGGCAGCTTCTTTCCGCTGTATGTCTACCAAATCGACGCGCTGTCGCGGCTGCAGAGGGAGGTGTTCGGTCCGGTGCTGCACGTGATTCGCTACAGCGCCAACCGGCTCGATGCAGTCATCGACGCGGTCAATGCCACGGGGTACGGGCTGACGCTGGGGGTGCACAGCCGCATCGAGTCGACCTGGGCACGGGTTTGTGAACGCGCACATGTCGGCAATCTCTATATAAACAGGAACATGATCGGGGCTGTGGTAGGCGTCCAGCCGTTCGGGGGCGAGGGGTTGTCCGGCACCGGTCCCAAGGCTGGTGGCCCCTATTATCTGCACCGCTTTGCGACAGAACGAACCTGCAGCGTGAATATTTCTGCGTTGGGCGGGAACAGTGGGCTGTTGTCCCTGTCTGACGATTAAGTTTTGTCTGTATATGTGTCGCCTGATTGTCAGGAGTGTCTATACTCTGATTCAGTTTGCACCTTGATTCGGGGCGGCACTATAAAGTTAATCGCCGTGGTGACGATAATGCGTCGACCGAGGGGGTCAGTATCAAGGGAGGATACGATGGAACACCGATGCAGTGTTCGCAAGCCGATTGAGTTCCAGTTAATGCTCTACAAGCACGGTCTGCCCGTGCAGAGCGCCGTGAGTCGGAATATTGGACTGGGTGGCATACTAGTCGATGCCGGCACCACGACGTGGCGGAAGAACGAATATCTCGAAGTTGAATTTATCAGTGCGGACGGAAGTCCCGGCATGCGCGTGCCGGCGGTGGTGGTTCACCAGTCGGAACGGGGCGTGGGGCTGATGTTTGACCGCGTTGGTGGCGAGCAGCGCAGGCGATTGCGCGCCTGGTTGTTTTCCGGCCGGGACGCCGATCAGTTGTCCACTTCGCTGGCTGTGGCCTGACGCTTCAGGGCTCCCTGCGTGGGTGCTTGATGATCTCGCCACATTGCAGCGGGAAACCGTTGCCGCATTTCCGGTCGGCAAAGTAGCGTTGCAGCGTCTCTTTTACGACCGGGAACGCCAGCTTCTGCCAGGGGATGTCCGGCTCGTCAAACAGCCGACACTCCAGACTTTCCAGCCCCGCCTCGTAGACCCCGTCCACCAGCGTGCCACGGTACAGCATGTACACCTGGCTGATATGCGGAATACTGAAAAGGCCGTACAGGCCTGTGATCTTCACGCGGGCACCGGCTTCTTCTGCGGTTTCCCGCATGGCGGCCTGCTCGGTGGTTTCGCCGTTCTCCATAAAGCCGGCGGGTAGCGTCCACAGGCCATAGCGGGGTTCGATGGCGCGTTTGCACAGCAGAATGCGCCCCTCCCACTCGGGAATACAGCCGGCGACGATTTTTGGATTCTGGTAGTGGATGGTGTCGCAATTGTCACAGACATAGCGCTCGCGGTTGTCGCCGGCGGGAACGCGCAATACCACCGATGCGCCGCAGTGACTGCAGTAATTCACGGTTTGTTCTCCAGTTTGTTCGCTGCGCGCAGCAGGCCCAGCAGGGTTTTCCCATCCTCGATTTCACCGCGGTCACACATCTGCAGCGCCTCGTTGAAGGGTTTCCAGTGGACTTCGATGACTTCGTGCGGGTGCGGTTCGGCCGCGACCCCGTGCAGCCCGGTCGCCAGGTACAGGTAAATACGTTCGTCGCAAAAGCCCGGCGTGAAGAAGAAACTGCCCAGCGCCAGCCAGCGCGTGGCAGCCACGCCGGCTTCTTCCTGCAATTCGCGTTTCGCGGTGTGTTGTGGCGATTCCGGTACGTCGATTTTTCCCGCCGGCAGTTCCCACAGCCAGCCCCCCGCGGCATGGCGATACTGGCGTAGCAGGCATACCTGCTGCTGGTCGTCGATCGCAACGACGGCGGCGCCGCCGGGGTGGCGGATGACCTCCAGTTCCATGGTTTCCCCGTTAGGCAGGGTGACCGTCTCGATGCCAAGGTTCACCACAGTGCCGTCATGGATGACTTTCCGCTGTGCCATGTCGTGTGGATCAGCGACCGTAAACGGCCAGTGTCTGGCCTGCGCCTTCCGGCGTGGTGCGGTCCAGGTACAGGGCGCGCAGCGGCAGTTTGCAGGGCGGGGAAAATTCAGGGCCGCGGATGATGGTATCGAATTCCTGTCCGCCGAGCAGGCAGTGTGCCGTCGTCAGGTACAGCCGGTCCAGTGCGTCGCTGCGAACCAGCGCGTGTAATACCGACGGCCCGGCGATGGCGTAGATACGCCGGTAGCCCAATGCGCCGAGGCGGGCTTTCAGTTCCGTGGCATCCACGTGTCGCGCGTCGCCGCACTGGATGATTTGCACGTTGCTGTAGCGACCGAGTTCATCCAGGCGGCGCGGATCCGCTTCGCCCCCGGTAATGATGTGGATCCTGCGTTCGGCATACGCCTGAAGTGCGGTGACGGGAATATCGAGACTGGCGCTGAACACGGCGATATCCGGCTGTGGCGACAGACCCTGCTCGATGCGCCAGTCACGCAGATCGTCGAATTCTGGCGAAAGCCCGATTGGCAGTTCGGCCTGGGCCTCCTGTTCGACCGCCTGGCGAAAATAGCGCGCGCTGCTGATCAACAGGTCGGCCTGCGCGGCCAGTTCCTGGAACAAGCGCCAGTCGCGGCGGTTGGCAATGGCGGCGGGAACCTGGTTGCTACGCCGGTCAGTAGCGGGCAGCGCAATGCGACCGTCGAGGCTGGTGATGTAATTGGTATAGATGAACGGCCGGTCGGTGGCGGTAATCTGCCGCAGATAAAGTCCCTTCAGGACATGGGCCCGGCCGCAATCCGGGTACAGTTCGAGAATATCGTCTTCCATGGGGTGATCGTAACCTGTTATGCCAGCCATAAAAAAGGGCTACCCGCGGGCAGCCCTTTCTGTATTCTGCCTTTTCTGTCTGATCAGGCAACCTGTTCCTCGCCGCTGTTCTTCTGCCGGAAGTCGGAGATCGCAGCCTTTATCGCATCTTCGGCCAGTACCGAGCAGTGTACCTTGACCGGCGGCAGGGCCAGTTCCTCGGCGATTTCGCTGTTCTTGATCTGGCTGGCTTCCTCAAGGGTCTTGCCCTTGACCCATTCGGTCAGCAGTGAGCTGGACGCAATGGCTGAACCGCAACCGTAGGTCTTGAACCGTGCATCCTCGATAACGCCGTTTTCGCCTACCTTGATCTGCAGTTTCATCACGTCGCCGCAGGCCGGTGCGCCAACCATACCGGTGCCAACGCTGGTATCACCCTTTTCGAAAGAGCCTACGTTGCGGGGGTTTTCGTAGTGATCCAGAACCTTGTCACTATATGCCATTACCGTTTCTCCAAAATTTGCTCGTTCAATCCGGAACCTGCTGGTTTACGACCCAATGGACCGGCGTTTACGCCGCGGTTTGCTGGAATCCTGTTCCGAAACCGACGTCGTTCTGTTCGCCTTCCTTTGAATCTTCTTTCTGACTGACCACTTCGGCCAGTGTCAGACCGTCGAGGTAGTCATAGATACGGGCGCTGAGCTGGTTCCACATAATGACGCTCTGTGGCCACTCTTCACCCGGGATGCGTTCACGACGGGCCGGCATGGCGTCATCGACAGCGCTGAGAATTTCAGCAATGGTGATTTCCTTGGCCGGACGGCGCAGGCAGTAGCCGCCACCGGGGCCACGCATACCGGTCACCAGACCGTGATTGCGCAACCGGGCAAACAGCTGTTCCAGATAGGACACGGAAATCGACTGTTCGACGGAAATGTCGGCCAGTGTCACGGGCCCCTGACTGTCACGCAATGCCAGTTCCATCATTGCCGTAATGGCATGACGACCTTTCGTAGATAATTTCATGATTCGCCTCATTTGCATATACAGGCGCTGCACCGTTGTGCGCGTCTCCGTTTCATGATCCTGAGGCGTATGATAATAATACTTGAGTCTTTTAGTCAAGAATAAAAAACAGGGGCTACAATATCCGCCGTGAGCCTGATTGCGTCACGGGAGCGAATTACCCTGATATCCGGCAGGTATTAAACCCCGAATGGCGGGGCGCCGTCAAGCTGCCAGGCGTTGTGCAAGGTCTTCAAGTTCTTCTTTATTATCAAATAGTTTCGCGGCAGCGTCGAGAACGGTCTGCTCATCCAGACCAAGCATCTGCAGTGAAAAGGCCGGCAGGCCTTCCGCGTCGCTCTCGCCGAGGCCGTGCATTGCCAGGGCGCGATTGGCGATCAGTACCAGTTGCGGGTAGACAGAATGTGCGTCCCAGTAGTCCGGATTGTGGTGATGGCGGACCGCGATGGTCAGTTCCGGCGGCAGACCCCAGGCTTCCATCAGCCAGGCGCCGATCTGGTCGTGGGTCACGCCGAGTACATTGCGTTCCAGTTCGCAGGTCGGCATGTCCGGGTTGGCCTGCGAGAAGCGGTTGAGGATAAAGAATTCCGGCTGGAAAGTGTGCCCCAGCACCAGTCGCCCCAGGTTTTGCAGCAGGCCGGCGAGGTAGGCGGTGCCGCGCGGGGGACGCATCTTGCCAGGGAGCTTTTGCCCCAGTGTTTCGACCAGCCGGGCAGCGAACACCGAATGGCGCCAGAAGGCATCCATGCCAAACGGACCATCCTGGGGAACCTTGAGTGATTTGCCAATGGAAAATCCCAGTGCCAGGTTCAGGACATATTCGAAGCCCAGCACCCGCGCAATCGCGGTTTGCAGGGTCTTGATACTGCCGGCGTAGCCGTACAGTGAGGAGTTTGCGTAGCGCAGTACCTGGGCGGAAAGCCCGGGATCCTGCTCGATGACTTCTGCCAGTTGTCTGGCATTGGCACGCGGATCGGCGGCCAGCTGGAGGATGCTTGCGGCGGTGGTCGGCAGCGCCGGCAGTTCGTGAAATTCCTCGATGTCGCGCTTTACCCGCGCCGGTGTGAATTGCTCTACGACGCCGGTAAGTGCCTGTGCGTCGGCGCCCAGTGTCGAGGCCGGCCGGGAGAAAACGCCAATGCGTACGTCGCCCAACAGTTTGCGGTAATGAGCCTGTGGCATTTGCACCAGGGAAGTGTGTGTACCCGGTTCGAAGGTGACGGTCGGCATGGCTGCAACGGTGTCGTCGATGATGACATCGAGGTCGTAGGCGGCAGCCAGTGGTGGATAAGAGCCGGGTTCACAGTCCTCGAAGATGGCCGTGAGCTGATGGCCTGGCACCAGCTCCAGATCGCGGTGCAGCAGCGAGCACAGCGCTTCGAAATCCAGCACGTGTTCCGCTGGCAGCACGGCCATCAGCAGGCCCCGGGCATCGACCAGCACCACAGCGCGAACCAGCTGATCCAGTGAAATATCGCAGGCTTCGGCCGCCTGGGTCAGTGTATTGGTTCTGCGATGCAGCAGAACTTCATAGTTATTCTGTTCGCGATCGAGCAGTTCGCGGACATTGACTGGTATACCCATCCTGGTGCTCCCTGAATCCGATATGAATCTGGAGCAGATAAAAGCAAGAACTGCACCAGTGTTGAAAACCTGATAGAATTCAGTATCCTGAAAATTGTGGTGCTGGTTGGGGCGGTTCGAGGTGACAGAGGACCGACGTTTGTCGCGGACCGGAGCGGCGGGTTTGCTAGAATCGGCATCAGAAACAAGACACCAAGATAAATAACTGGAGCAAACATGTCATCTGAGTATAACGCCGGCACCGAACGGCGAAGCCGCTCGCGCGAAAAGCTGGCCACACTCGTCAAGACACGCACCGAGACGCTGTCGTTGTATACCGAACTCGCCAATCACCAGCCGTTCGAGGCCGATGAGGTGACACGTGAGGCCCTGCAGGACTTTTGCCAGGCGCTGATCGATTATGCCGCCACTGCACATTTTCAGTTATACCGTTATATTTCCGACAAACTTGAGCGTCGCACGCCGGTGCTGGAAGTGGCCGGCAGCATCTACCCGCGCATCGTGCAGACCACTGACATGATTCTGCGCTTCAATGACAAGTATGAAGGCGTCGATCTGATGAACTGCAGCGAGGATATTCTGGAACGCCTGGCAGCGGACCTGTCTTCGCTTGGGGAAACCCTGGCGGAGCGTATTCAGCTGGAAGACCGGGTCATCAGTGCGATGAGCGGACAGGTTCACTGATCACGGGATTGATTCGCGAGCGTTAGAAGAGCCTCTGCCTGCTCACGGGTCAGGAAACGCCAGGGCAACGGTATCAGCGCCGGAACCTGACGCTGGTAGGCGCGGTAGGCATCCCCATAGCAGGCCACCAGCTTGCGCTCCTCGAGACGCGAGCCAATCACAATATAGAGGGTAATAATGACCGCGCTGATCAGCAGTGCTGCGTTCATTTCCCGCGCCCACAGAATTACCAGTCCATAGAAGTACCACGGGTGTCTGATAAAGCGGTGAGCCGTCGACAGGCTCATGGGCGGAATGCCACCGGTTTGCTGTGTGCGGCACGTCAGCTGGCGTAATCCGAGAAATTCGGCGTTGTCGTACACCCTGAGGCTGAGAACAAAACCGATCAGTGCGGCCAGCGCGGCGGCGTTCATCACCAGGTTCATTCCCCCCGGCCAGTGCCATAACGGATCGCCCGGATAACGGTACATCAGCCATAGCGGAACCAGTAGCAGAATCACCGCCAGCAGGTTATAGGTCAGCCGGTAGGCGCGGAATGCCTGTGGAAAAGTTTTCCTCGTCCACGCCTTGACCCGCTCCGATGCGAGCAGGGAATGGGTGACCCCGTACAGGATCCAGCTACCGGCCAGTAGTGTCAGTTGTGTCGCGGGTGTCATCGGCTCCTCGTTATTCCTCGTCCATATAATATAAGTAAATTAGTAATAATTAATATTTATGATAGAATCCCGCGCCATTATCCCGCCCGGCGATGGCAGGACAAAATTTATAAACATCATTCCGACGAGGTAGGGCATCATGGATCAGGGTACAACGCTTACGCAGTTCATCATCGAGGAACAACGCCGCATTCCCGGTGCTACCGGTGATTTTACGTCGTTGCTGAACGATGTGCTGACAGCCTGCAAAAAGATCTCCTGCGCGGTGAACCGCGGTGGCCTGATCGGTATTCTCGGCTCTGCCGAAACGGAAAACGTGCAGGGCGAAACCCAGAAGAAGCTCGATATCATCAGCAACGACGTGATGATCGAGGCGCTGGACTGGACCGGCCACCTGGCCGGCATGGCGTCCGAGGAAATGGACGATCCGTTGCCGATCCCGGATATGTACCCCAAGGGCAAGTACCTGATCCTGTTCGACCCGCTGGACGGCTCCTCCAATATTGATGTCAACCTGTCGGTGGGCACCATCTTCTCTGTATTGCGTTGTCCGGAAGGCGTGGAAAACCCTTCGGTCGAGGATTTCCTGCAGCCGGGCACCGAGCAGGTATGCGCCGGTTACGCGCTGTACGGCCCGTCCACCATGCTGGTGCTGACCACCGGTCACGGCGTCAATGGTTTCACGCTCGACCGCAGTATCGGTGAGTTCATCCTCAGCCACCCCGACATGAAAGTGCCGGAAACGACCCGTGAATTTGCCATCAACATGTCCAACCAGCGTTTCTGGGATGCGCCCATCAAGCGTTATGTCGATGAGTGCCTGGCCGGCGAGCACGGTGCGCACAACAAGAACTACAACATGCGCTGGGTGGCCTCGATGGTCGCGGAAGTGCACCGCATTCTGACC
>CAYSRA010000052.1:0-17559 GCA_964433205.1 uncultured Thiohalobacter sp.
GGTGGGTGAGGCGACGCTTTGCGCCGTGGCCTTCGACGACTTCCTTCGTCCGTCCGGGGGTGGCCCCGGCCGGGATAACTGCGCCGGTCAGGATGCGCACGCACTGGCCGGCGCCGACTTCGCCATCGAATGGTCGACCGGCAAAGGATTCGCCGGCCAGCGTCAGCGTGCAGTCTTCCAAATCAGCGCAGTCTGCATAACGGATGGCGTAACCGTCCATGGCCGAGTTGGCGAACGGCGGCACGTCAATGGGAGAGATCACGGTTTCTGCCAGCACGCGGTTCAGTGCGGCGCGCAGGTGTAGTTGTTCGTTGTCGGTGATGACCGGTACGGCGTCGAGGATGCGCGCGCGGCCCTGTTCGACACTGAGCAGTTTTTGTGAGGGATCTGCGCAGCAATCGGCGATGGGTTCGTTCATGTGTCGGTTCCTGTAGTCTGGGGTACAAAGGTCTCAAGAATAAATCCGGCAATTTCCTGCGGGTCGTTGATGTCCATGCAGGGTAGTGCAGTGTCAATCGGTTCGTCACTGGCGACAGCGATGATGGACGTATCACCCGGGAACAGCAGTGGCTTTCCGGTGGCGGCCCGGTGCAGTTCGATCTTGGGGAAGGCAACGTGGCGGAAGCCTTCCACCAGCACCAGGTCGAGCTTGTCCGTTTCCAGTCGCCGGATCAGTTCATCGAGTTGTGGTTCGCACGGTTGCCGGTTTTCGGCAATCCACACCGTGCGGTGCGGCGAGGCGATCAGCATCTGTTGAGCCCCGGCCTCGCGCAACCGGTAGCTGTCCTTGCCCGGCTGGTCGATTTCGAAGTCATGATGCGAATGTTTGATCATGCCGATGCGCAGCCCGTGTGCCGACAGCAACGGCAGCAGCCGGGCCAGCAGGGTGGTCTTGCCGGTGCCGCTGCAGGCGGCAAAGCCGATAACCGGGAGGGGGGGCGAAAACGTATTCATGGTGATGTCGGCGCTCATGGTGACAGGTATTCGCGCAACTGTTCTTGATCCTGAGCAACGTTGAGGTTGATGAACTGCTCACGTGTGTCGGAAAAGTCCACCGCTACGGCACCGATTTCTTCGAGCCAGTCGTTGGCAACGCGCCGGCCACGGTTGAGGTAGTCCTCCAGTGCGGGCGCCAGTACAGTGTCGAGCAGGCAGAATACCGGCTCGGGCCGCTGGTCCAGACTGGCTACGCAGGCCTTGCGGCCGCTGTCGGCCAGCGCTGCAGCCATACGTTCCGGGTAGCGGCGGCTGACCAGTGGTGCATCGACCGGCAGCGTCAGCACATAGCGGCCGGATGCGGCCCGGAGTCCCGCCAGCATGCCGGCCAGTGGACCCTGAAAGCCTTCCCGGCTATCTGCGATCACCGGATGTCCATAGCGGGCGTAGCGTTCCCGATTGCGATTGGCGCTGATCAGCACCGGGCCGGGGTGGTCTGCGAGGCGTTGCAACAGGTGTTCGATGGCCGCCTTGCCGGCCACGTCCATCAAGCCCTTGTCCTGCCCGCCCATGCGGCTGCCCTTGCCGCCGGCAAGTATGAGCAGGCTGATATCGGTGAGGGGAATGGGGTTTTGCGCGCTCATGGTCTGTCACTTTCAGGAAGCCGAAGTCTAGCATGGCATAAACAGCGGGTCTGCGATTATGGTAGTGTAGCGGGTAGTAACAGAGTCCCTGCAGCACTATGCCATCGATCTCATCTGCAATGCCGACCGCTGATCACTGCACCGATGCCGACCTCGGTGTTATCGAGCGTTTTGTCGATGCGCTGTGGGTTGAGAACGGTCTCAGTGAAAATACCCTGGTGGCCTACCGCAGGGATTTGTGCGGTTTTGCCTGCTGGCTGGAAGCACAGGGCATTGCGCTGGCGGACGCCGGCGAGATCCAGCTGAACGGTTATCTTTCTGTCCAGTACCAGGCCGGGCGCAAACTGCGCAGTAATGCACGCCTGCTGTCCACGCTGCGTCGCTTCTATCGCTACCTGGTTCGTGAAGGCCGGCGCAAGGATGACCCCAGCGCCAACATCCCTTCCCCCAGGCTCGACCGGCCGTTGCCGCATACGCTCAGCGAAAGCCAGATCGAGGCGCTACTGGAAGCACCGGATACCGGGCAGCCGATTGGCCTGCGTGACCGGGCCATGCTGGAACTGCTGTACGCCAGCGGGTTGCGCGTGTCGGAACTGGTGTCCCTCACGGCCGACCAGATCAATCTTAACCAGGGTGTGGTGCAGGTGATGGGCAAGGGCAGCAAGGAACGCCTGGTACCGGTCGGCGAAGAAGCCCTGCGCTGGGTCGTGCGCTACCTGAATGACGCGCGGCCGGCGTTACTGCGCGGTGCTTCGGTCGAGCACCTGTTCGTGTCACGTAAGACCAGTGCCATAACACGTCAGGCGTTCTGGTACCGGGTTCGCCAATATGCCGTAAAAGTAAAGATTTCCACGCACTTGTCGCCGCATACCCTGAGACATGCGTTTGCCACCCACCTGGTGAATCACGGTGCTGACCTGCGTGTCGTACAAATGTTGCTCGGGCACAGCGACCTGTCCACCACCCAGATATACACCCATGTCGCTCGTGAGCGACTGCGGCAATTACACGCCCGTCACCATCCGCGCGGTTGAAAAGGGTAGAATACTGAACCCGAACACGGAATCACTGTCCAATTCCGGCACCGATTCCCCACCTGACAGGAATATTCTTGTGAATGCAGTAAAAACAGTTCTCGTTGCACTGGCGCTTGTGTGTCTGGCCCCGCTGGCTGGCGCCGATGAAGCCGCTGACAAGGCAGCGATTCGTGGTGCGCTGGGCGGTGTCAATATCGGTTCTATCGAAAAGACCCCGGTCACCGGGCTCTATGAAGTCGTGGTGGGAAGCCAGGTCGTCTATGTCAGCGGCGACGGTCGCTACCTGTTACAGGGCGAGTTGATAGATTTCAGGACGCACAGGAGCCTGACCGAGGTGCGTCGGTCGAGTCTGCGGCGTGACCTGGTTAATACGCTCGACGAAAGCAAAATGATCATCTACAAGCCGGAGAAAGTGAAATACGTCGTGACCGTGTTCACGGATATCGACTGCGGGTACTGCCGCAAGCTGCACAACCAGATGGACCAGTACCTGGCGAAGGGCATCGAGATTCGTTACCTGTTCTTCCCTCGTGCCGGTGCAAACTCCGAGTCCTATCGAAAAGCGGTTTCCGTCTGGTGTGCCAGCGACCGCAAGCAGGCACTGACAGATTCAAAGAATGGCCGGCCGGTGCCGAAAAAGACCTGTGACAACCCCGTCGATGAGCACATGCGGCTCGCCGAGCAACTGGGGCTGCGCGGGACACCTTACATACTGTTTGAAAATGGCCAGTCTCCGCGCGGTTATGTTCCGCCGGAGCGGATGGTGCAGATGCTTGAGCAGATCGAGGTGAGTCGTAACGACTGAACGGCACCGATCGCACGATCAGGGAGTGAGCATGGAATCCATACTGGATACCCACCAGAAGGCACTGTCCATCAATCTGGACGACGGCAAGTACGGCACCATCGCAGAGATCGGCGCGGGGCAGGAAACCGCCCGCTGGTTCTTCCAGGTCGGTGGCGCGGCCGGTACCATCGCCAAGGCCATGTCGGCCTACGACATGACCTTCAGTGATTCCATTTATGGCAATTGCAAGCGCTACGTCAGCCGGGAGCGGCTGCAGGCCATGTTGCAGCACGAATACGGGCTGGTCAACGAACGCCTCGGGGAAAAGCGCGGCTCCAACAGCGCCTTTTTTGCGTTTGCCAATACGGTTGCCACCCACAGCTTTGTCCGCAAACAGGCGGGGCACGGCTGGCTGGGCATCCGCTTCCAGAGGCAGCCAGGTGAGGAAGCCTCGCAAATTGAAGTGCACGTCTGCCTGCGTGGACAGGAGAGTATCCAGGACCAGGAAACGCTGGGCATACTCGGTGTCAACCTGATCTATGGGGGGCTTTACCTGTATGACCAGCCCGAGATGCTGATCAAGTCGCTGCTCCACCAGCTTTCCAGTGACCTGCTGGAAATCGATATGATCGACTTCAGCGGTCCGGCGTTTGCGGGCATCGACAATCGACTGATGGCGCTGCGGCTGGTGCAGTATGGCCTGTCCAGTGCGGCCATGTTCCAGTCCGATGGCAAGGTGGTGCAGCCGGCGGACGCGCTCTACAAGAAATCGGTGCTGGTCGAACGCAGCCGCTTTCGGCCACCGACGAACCTGAATATAAATCTTCTCGACAGTGCTTACGCCGCATTCTGCAAGGAGCCCGATGTCAATCCCGACGATATCATCGTGCTCAGTGAAATGACCCTGCACAATCTCGTCGAGGGTGAGGAAATCGACGTAGAGGATTACCTGCACCGTGCGGAAATCCTTTGCGCACTGGGCAAGCACGTGATGATCTCGGATTGTGGCGCGTTCTATCGACTGGCGGAGTATCTGTTCCGTTATACGCGGCAGCCCGTCGGGGTGGTGCTGGGTGTGCCGACGCTACAGCAGGTCTTCGATGAGAAGTACTACCAGGATCTGGAAGGCGGCATCCTCGAGTCGTTCGGTCGCATGTTCCGTCACGACCTGCGTCTTTATGTCGGGCCGGCGCTGGACGCGTCAGGCAAGGAGCGGGTGACGGTGCACAATCTGGATATCCCGCAGCACCTGAAACACCTGTACCTGCACCTGCTGGAGAACGGTTACATCCGCGAACTGACTGATATCCGCAGCGAATATCTGTCGATATTCTCGCACGTGGTACTGGAAAAAATCCGCAGCGGTGACGCCGGCTGGGTGGATATGGTGCCCGATGCCGTGGCGCGCATCATCCGTGCCAAGCGACTGTTTCAGTGCCAGGGCTAGTGTAGCAGCGCGAACATTTTGCGCCGGTATTCCGCAACCCTCGGGTCGTCCTTTCCAAGCATGGCGAATGTTGCCAGCAGCCCGCGCTGCGCCGCACCCTTGCCATAGTTGCGGTCGCGTTTCAGCAGTTCCATAAAGTTCTCGAGCGCGGCGTCGTAGTGCCGGTCCAGTAACTGGCGTGCAGCGAGCTGGTAGCGCGCGGCACTGTTGTCGGGGTTCGCCGCCACTTCGGCCTGCAGGCTTTCCATGTCCGGGGCATCGCTGACATCGCGGGAGAATTCCACCAGTGAGCGCCAGGTCGCAGCCCTGTCGTCGCTCTGCAGTGAAACCGGCAGGCTGTCGAGAACCTCCTGTGCCTGGTCCGGCCGGTTTTCGGCGACCAGCATGCGCAACAGTTCGAAGGGCAGGCGCGGATTGCCGGGATCGTCACGCCAGGCCTGTTCCAGCATCGACAATGCCTGTTGACGTTGACCGGATGCCTCCAGCGTCAGGGCCTGTTCCAGTACCTCATCCGATTTACGTACCACCCATGGATCCAGCGCGGCGCGGATGGCACTTTCCGGTTGTGCGCCGAGGAGTTCTTCCACCACCTTGCCGTCGCGGTACAGGCGCAGTGTCGGCAGGCTGCGGATATTCTGCTGCGCGGCAAGCTCGCGTTCGACCTCGGTATTGACCTTGGCGAGCAGGAATCCGCCGGCATATTCGTCGGCGAGCTTTGTCAGTACCGGCATCAGTATCCGGCAGGGGTTGCACCAGTCGGCCCAGAAATCGACCAGAACAGCTCGGCGCCTCGATTCCGCAATAACCTTGTCGGGAAAATCCGCTTCGTGGACCTCAATGATGTGGGGATTGTTACTCATCGGTTTCTGACCTCCATTGCGACCATATTGGGGTACCAGGCGGCAAGTTCAACAACGCGTGGAGGCAGGCGTGACAGAATTGTGAGATTTGCGTGATAACCCTGTGAACTGCGGGGGCTACAAAGTATCCCGGGAACTATCCCTGAACCCTTGAACCCTTGAACCCCGAGAGGAGCACAACATGTTGAAAAAACTGATAGCGGGCCTGGTACTGAGCGGCGGGCTGAATTCACTGGTTGTCGCGCAGGAAATCACCGTGGAAATCACCAATCTTACCCATGGTATTTATTATACGCCGCTGCTGGTGTCGGCACACAATCGTTATGTCGATCTCTTTGAAGTCGGTGAACCCGCTTCGGCCAGCCTGCAGGCCATGGCGGAGGGCGGCGACGTATCGGGTCTGGTGACGGACCTGGAGTCCGCCGGCGCCAATAATGCGGTGAACCCGGCGGGAGGCTTGCTGGCACCCGGCGCCACGGCGACGGCATACCTGAGCACTGGCAAACATAACCGTTATCTTTCCGTCGTCGCCATGCTGCTGCCGACCAATGACGGTTTCGTGGGCCTTGATGCGGTGCGTATCCCCAAACGCCATGGCACCTATACCTGGTATCTGGATGGCTACGACGCCGGTACCGAAGCCAACAACGAGATTATCAACGGTGGTGGTGCGCCGGGCGTACCCGGCATCCCTGCCGACCCGGGTGGTAACAGCGGTGTGGGTGCCTCGGGTGTCACGGCCAGCGAACATAACACCCTGGTTCACATCCACCGCGGTGTGCTGGGTGATATGGATCCAAATGGCGGGGTCAGTGACCTCAATGCAGCCGTGCATCACTGGCTGAACCCGGTTGCACGGGTGGTGGTCACAGTGCACAAACGGGACCGCGATGACGACTGAGCTGTCACCGTACCGCGAAGCGACCTCTAACCACCTGATTGTCAACGAGCAGACTGCCACGCTTTGCCCATAGAATCCCTTCGGGCTTCATTATGGGTGCCTCGCCCTTCGGGGCGAGGCATCGCAATGACGCAGATATTGAATTAACCGGGGGGTCCTTGTTCTGTGGCTATAATGGGCGCTTACCAGGCCGTAAGTGGTAAGGGTATGCCATACAGGTTGCTTATCGTCGAGGACAACGCGGATATTGCCCGCCTGATCCGGTTTCATGTTCAGGATCTGGGCTGTGAAGCGGATATTGCCGGCGACGGCGTGACGGCGCTGGAGCTGTTTCGGCAAAACAGCTATCAGCTGGTGGTGCTGGACCTGATGCTGCCGGGCATCGACGGGCTGGAAGTATGCCGTCAATTGCGGGCGCGTTCTGCGCGTGTGCCGATTCTCATGTTGACGTCGCGTACGGCCGAACAGGATCGTGTCGCCGGTCTGGAGACCGGCGCCGATGACTACATTACCAAGCCGTTCAGTTTTCCAGAGCTGATGGCGCGGATCAAGGCGCAGTTCCGTCGCATCGAAGCGCACGCGACGCAGCATGCGGCCACGGCAAAACCGGTGCACAGCGGCGATATTTTTATCGATACCGTCAGTCGCCGGGTGAGCGTGGGGGACAACGATGTAACGTTGACAGCGCGTGAGTTCGACCTGTTGCTGCACTTTGCCAGCCACCCGGGGCAGGTGTTTTCGCGTATGCAGTTGCTGGAACAGGTATGGGGCTACCACTACGAGGGCTACGAACACACGGTGAATTCACACATTAACCGCCTGCGCGCCAAAATCGAGAAGGATCCGGCGGCTCCGCGTTACATCCTCACGGTGTGGGGTGTCGGCTACCGATTCAGCGACGCGGCCGACTGATGCTCCCGCGCACTCTGTTTGCCAAGCTGGCGCTGTCGCTCACGTTGCTGCTGGCCGGCGTCGGCCTGTTGTATGTGCTGCTCAGTACCGCGATGACCCGTCACTACCAGCAGGAGTTCGTGCAGAGCCTGAACCGCGACCTCGCTGCCAGGCTGGTCACGGGACGCAAACTGTTGCGCGACGGTGTGCTCGACCAGCAGGCGCTCAAGGACACCTTCATGCACTACATGATGGTCAACCCGGATATCGAGATTTACCTGCTCGACGACAATGGCGGTATCCTGTCCTATTCCGCAGACCCTGGCCAGGTCAAGCGTGAACGCGTTGACCCGGCACCGTTGCAGGCGTTCCTGGCCGGAGACAGGTTTCCGCTGCTGGGGGATGATCCGCGCAGCTACGAGCGTCGCAAGGTGTTTTCGGCAACACGTCTTACCCTTGAGAATGGCAACCCGGCCTATCTCTACGTTGTTCTTCGCGGTCAGGAGTATGAACGTACCGAGCAGTTGTTCCAGAACAACTTCATGCTGCAACTGTCGGGCGCCGCGCTGCTCGCCAGCCTGGTGATCGGTTTGTTGTCCGGCCTGTTGCTGTTCCGATTGCTTACGCGTCGGCTCAACCGGTTGGCGGGCCTGATGCAGTGTTTCAGCAAAAGCCGCTTCAGTGAAGCCGTTCGCTGGCCACGCGATCCGCGCCGCGAGGACGAGATCGAGTCGCTGGGAGAACACTTCAATCAACTGGCGGAATGCATTCAGGCGCAGATCGAAACGCTGGAGAAACAGGATAACCTGCGTCGCGAACTGGTGGCCAATGTTTCACACGACCTGCGCACACCGCTGGCGGCGTTACACGGTTATATCGAAACGCTACAGCTCAAGGCCGACGCGCTCGATGCGGAAACGCGTTCGAATTACCTGCAGACCGCGTTGCAGCACAGCACCCGACTGACGCGACTGGTCGACGAACTGTTTGAGCTCGCAAAGCTCGACGCCAGTGACGCGCCGCTGCATACAGAGTCTTTCGTTGCCGCTGAACTGGCCCAGGATGTCATTCAGAAGTTTCAGTTGCAGGCGCGGCAGGGTGGTGTGCAGCTGAGTCTCGACAGCGAGGAGGGGCTCCCGTTCGTGGAGGGCGACATCGCCCTGATTGAGAGAGTGCTGGTCAACCTCATTTCCAACGCATTACGGCATACGCCGGAGGGTGGTGCAGTCCTCGTGTCGTTGCGTCGCGATGACGATACCGTGAAGGTACAGGTGGCGGATAGCGGCAGCGGTATTTCCGCAGAGGACCTGCCGAGGGTTTTTGAACGCTTCTACCGCGGCGGCAGCGCCCGCAGCGGTCACCATGCCGGGCTGGGACTGGCGATCGCCCGGCACATCATCCGCTTGCACGGGGGGGTGATTACAGTAAACAGCAAACCCGGCCAGGGCGCGTGTTTTTCCTTCTCTCTGCCGGCGGGTTCGCTGGCGCCCTGAATGGCTGTCAGTCGACGGGTTTCAGTGTCGCGCTGTGGGTGAACAGCAGGTAGCAGCGAATCTGTTTTTCCGGCCACAGGCGCGTGACGGCTTCGCGGTAAAGGTCGAGTTGCGGCCGGTAGTGTTCCACCAGTGCGTCGAGCTGTTCGGGTTGTGCGACGCGGTGTGATTTGTAGTCGATGATATGTACTGTTCCGTTGTCGACCAGCAGGCGGTCGATAATCCCGTATACCGTGCGCCCGTCCTCGCGGTACTGGACCGGGACTTCATTGTAGTGGCCGGGGCTGTCGACCAGCAGCCAGTCGAGTTCCGGAGTGGCGAACAGCGCACGGACTTCATCACAGCACGATGCCAGCAGCGCGTCGTCGGGTGCCAGTCCCTGTTCCCGGGCGATGCGCTCGACAAGCGCTTGATCGATCCCGCCGTTCTCGATGCCGAGTTCCAGCAGGCGGTGAATAAGAATACCGCGTGTCCGGCCCAGTTCGTCACCGCCGTGTATTTCCACGCTGTCGGCACCACGGCTGGGCGCGATTTCACGCCACAGTCGCTCGACGTGAACGGGTTGTCGCAGTCGTGGGTCGACCGTGATATCGGTAACGTCGGTGTGCTGTGGCGCGCCCGTCCGGACAGGGGGGGTGCCAAATCGATGTTGCCAGGGTGCCTCCGGTTGCGTGCTGCCGCACAGCGGGCCGGCGATCTGTCCATACCAGCCGAGTTCACTGCCCCGCGACGGCTGGCAACCGGAAATGATCAGCATGTTGCGTGCGCGGGTCAGCGCGACGTAGAGCAGGTTGGCTGACTCGCGAGCGTCGTCGGCCTGTTCCAGTTGCCAGGTTGCTTCGGTTGCACGGTCACGCTGCGCCTTGTTGCCGGGCAACAGGAAATCCGTGGGCCGGTCCGAGTCGGCTGGCCAACGTACCAGGGTGGCGATGCCGGACGGGCTGCCCTGACTGGTGGTGTCGCACAGGAATACCACCGGTGCTTCCAGTCCCTTGGATGCGTGGATGGTGAGCAGACTGACGCGGTCCTGCTGTGCCGCCTCGGGCGTGGCCTTGCTGAGACCTTCCTTGTCCAGCCCGCGCAGCCGTTTCACGCGTTCGAGGAAGCGCGGTAGTGTCGGGTAGCGGCCGCTGTCGACTTCCAGCGCCAGTTCCACGAAGCGGGCGAGGTTGGCCTCGACCTGTGCCGTCAGGCTTTCCGGCACGGCGGCGCGGTAGCGCTGCACCAGGTTGGCCTGGTGAAAAATCTGCTCCAGCAGGTCATGGATCGGGATGCGCCCCGCCAGTGAGCGCCAGTGTGCGAGCAGGCGCGCGGCGCGCTGCACGGCCGGCGCGGCGCCGGTCTCTTCGGCCAGCGTCGTCAGGCGATCCAGCCATACTCCGCCAGCCGGCCGCGACAGCCGGGCCAGCACTGACTCATCCAGTGAAAACAGCGGCGAACGTAATACCTGTGCCAGCGCCAGGTTGTCCTGCGGGGTCATCAGGACTGTCAGCAGCGCTTCCATGTCGCGGATTTCCAGGCTTTGCAGCAGCGTGCCGTGATCGCGGCTGAGATAGGGTATACCGCGTTCGCGCAACGCGCTTTCGTAGTCGGACAAGTGGGTGCGCGAACGCATCAGGACCAGGATGTCGCCGTAGCCGGCAATGCCCTGCTCCACGAGTTGCTCGATGCGTTCGGCGATCTGTCGACCTTCGCGGTAGAAGCGCTGGTCGCGGCGCGTCGCGCGAGGCTGATCCAGCGGGTTGCGCAGTTCGACGCTCGCCGTTTCCGTGACGTCGTCATCGGGTCCAATCAGCGGCCAGACCTCGACCTGCCCCCATGCCTCCTCCAGGTGGGTGCTGTGTGGCTGGAATCCGGGCATTAACGCCTGCATCGCGTCGCCACCGAAGATGCGGTTCACCGCATCGAGTATCGCTGGCGAGGAACGCCGCGACTGGTCGAGATAAATACTGCGGGCGCCAAGGTGTGATTCCATCCATTCTGCAGCGCGGTCCAGCAGTGCGGGGTTGCCACGCCGGAAACGGTAGATCGACTGTTTGCGGTCGCCCACCAGGAACAGGCTGCGCCGGCGTTCGCCGCCGGCGGCCATTTCCTCGAGCAGTGGGAGGATCATCTGCCACTGGGTCGGGTTGGTATCCTGGAACTCGTCGATCAACAGGTGGTCGATGCGCTGGTCGAGCTTGAACTGGATCCAGTGCGCGTGCTCCGGGTCATTCAGCAGCTGGAAGGTCTTCCATTCCAGGTCGGCGAAATCCAGCACCCGGCGTTCGCGCTTGATGCGCTGGAAGTGTTCCAGCATGCGCTGGCCGGCGCGATACCAGGCGCAGTTGATACGGAATGTCCGCTGGCGGTTTTCGGCGTCGCGGATGGCCTGCAGCCGTTCACAGAACAGCGTGTGCAATTCAATAAAACGTTCGGCGCCGGCGTCGCCCATTTTTTTCTGCAGCGTGGCGTTCAGGTTACGCTTGCGGGGTGCGAACGCGGTGGTCATGAATACCGGCGTGATGCAGGCCAGCGCGGCTTCGGCATCGGGCGTTTCTGTCAGGCAGGGTTCCAGTTGCGCGATATGCTCCAGGTTTTTCACGGTAGGGTGCCGCCCGAGGAGGCGGGAGAATTCTGTGAGTTGTTCGCGCGTGCCTTCACACCAGAAGCTTTCCAGCAGGTTCTCCTGCTGATCCGGTTCCAGCCGGCTGGCGAGCAGGTCGGTTGCGTACTCGACCGGCTGATCGCTGCCGCGGGTCATTGCCCACCAGTCGCTGCGGTGTTCGATGAACCGGCGCAGCGCCGTGCGGGTGCTGAAGGGACTGCCGAGTTCCTCGAACAGCTGTTCGAGGGCTTCGGCTACTTCGCTATCGGGTGCCCGGGTGGCTTCCGCAAACAGGGCGTCCCAACTCTCGTCCACCAGCAGTTCGGTGAACTCGGTGAGCTCGAAAGCGGGTGGCAGGCCGGCTTCCAGCGGAAAGCGTTGCAGTAGTTCCTGGCAGAAACTGTGGAAGGTGGTGGTGCGCAGGCTGTGTTCACTGCGCATCCATGCTTCCAGCAAGCGGCGCGCGCGTTCGCAGGTGGCCGGTTCGGGTGGCTCGCCGATTTCCGCCAGCATATTTGCCAGCGTGGTGTCATCGGCTTCCAGCAGGGCTTCGAGACGTTCGCCGAGGCGCTGCTGCATTTCACCCGCGGCCTTGCGGGTGAAGGTGATGGCGAGAATGCTGTCTGGTTCCGCGCCGGCCAGCAACAACCGGGTGAGGCGTGCGACCAGTTGCCAGGTCTTGCCGGTGCCGGCGGACGCTAACACGCTGAAACTGGTGGCGGGGTCGGTGGCAAGTGGCGCGTCAGTCACTGTTACTGTCCTGTTGTTGCCACATGTCGCGCCGGCACACGCCGTCGAACTCGCACCAGTTGCAGGTGGCATCGTCACCCCAGGCCGGCAGTGGCGCCTGGTCATGCAGGCGTGCGTCGAGTGTCACCAGGCGTTCGCGCAGCGCCGGCAGCAGCCTGTCCAGAACCTCGGCGTCTGCACAGGTGGCGGGTTTGACGGTATCCCTCCCGATGTTCAGGTAGTCGAGTTGAATGACGTCCTCGACAGCCAGCGCGTAGCTCGGCAACTGTACCGCCTCGCCGTCCTGCACCTGTTGCGCCGTGGGCGGTTTGCCGGTCTTGTAGTCGAGCAGCGCGGTGCCGGCACCGCTGCGGTCCAGCCGGTCGATACGTCCGCCGATCTGCAGCGTGTCGGTCAGCACCTGCCGGACCTCGACTTCCGCCTGGCGTCGCGGCCATTGCGCACGGCGTCCGGTTTCCCAGTCCAGGTAGGCCGGCAGCACCGCTTTCCACTGGATGTACCAGCTGCGCGCCTCGAAGTTTTCGCGCATGGCATTCGTGAACACGTTCAGGCTGATGAGTTCGAGCAGGGCCAGCGCACGTTCGCGGTGGTCGGCGTCGAGCACACCCTGCCAGGGGCCGGGCAGGCCGGGAACGTCGGCGTTGAAGGCCTGGATGATGCGGTGTACCAGCGAACCGTAGTCGGCCTTGTTGAGCGCTTCGGTGATTTCCTCCGGCGGCTTCAGGCGCAGCGCATCGGCGGCGAAGAACCGGTACGGGCAGTCGATCAGTCGCTGGTGGGTCGAGGCCGACCAGCGTTCCGGCAGCAGCGCGGGAACGGAAACAGGCGCCGGGCGGACTGTGAGTTCCGGCAGTGGCAGGTTGTCCGGCGTGGCGGGACGCGCCTCGGGGTGTTTGACCAGCCGCTTGAGCATGGTGTCTTCCAGCGCTGTGGCGAATGCGTTGCGGTAGAACACTTCCAGCAGTTCCAGCCAGGGACTGGGCGCAACCGGTTCGCCATCCTGTTCGCGGTGACGGGTTAGCAGCACCTGGTCGGCGCTCAGCAGGGCGCGACAGAAATGGTGCAGCCGCTCTGCCAGCGTTTGCGACCAGGTCGACAGCCCCAGTTCAGCGCGTACGCGCTGGTTGAAGAAGGCCTGCGCGGCGGGCTTGCCCGGTAGCTGTTCGCGACTGCAGCCTGCGAGCACCACGGCGGCGAAGCGCTGCAGCCGGCTTTGTTCCAGGGTCAGCAGTCGCACCGGGCTGCCGTTGTCCGGCGGATGGAAACTGGCGCGTTCGAGGTTACGGCCCAGCCAGTCGCGAAACTCCCGCCAGTCGAGCGTGACCCGGCTGTGGCGGCTGGCGGTGTGCAGTTCGTCGAACAGGCCGACCACCCGCTGGCCGGCGTCGTCCGCCTGCAGGGCATCGAGCGCGCCCAGGTCTTCCAGGCTTTGTTGTATGGCATCGAGAAACTCGCCGGCGGGGTGCGAGCCTTCTTTCAACGCCAGTAACGGGCTGGCGGCCAGGTCCAGGCGGTCGAGCAGGGCGTGCAGTGCCTGTCGTGACAGCTCGCCCCAGGTCGGCAGGCGTTCGCTGCGGCGATCGAGATGAAAACGGTAGCGTTCCAGGCCGCGGGCGATATTTTCGTGCAGGATAATGTCCTGCTCCAGCCGCCGCACCTGGGCGAGGTGGGCATCGCGCTGGTGGTGGTACAGGAACGGCGATTTGAGGACGTCGAGCAGCGGTGCACAGGCGAAGTCCTCCTCGACTGTTTCCAGCCATCGTTCCAGCAACGCTGCGGCGCTGGTGGTGGACAATGCCCAGCCACCGGCGTCGTCCAGCGGAATTTTTGAGTTTTCCAGCAGCGCACGCACGCGCCGTGCCAGGCGTCGGTCACCGGTAATGATGGCGATGGGGCCGTGCGGCCGGTCCAGCAGCCAGCGACGGACCTGCAGCGCTACGGCCTGGGCCTCCTGCTCGGGATTATCGGCGCACAGGGTGTGCAGCCGGTTGTGGAACGGATTGCCGTAACCGGCCTCGGCGAAACCCCGTGCGCGTTCCACGAGGTGGTGTGCGGGGTCGCCGAACAGGGCATCGATAAAGGCATCGTCTGCGCCGCCTGGCGCCGTTTCATCCAGTGTTTCGAGCTCCAGCTGTGCGAGCAGGCCGCTGAGCGGCGCATGAGGATGATAGCCCTCGCCTTTTACACCGCCGTGCAGGATCAGCCGGGCTTCGCCGCGTTGCAGACGCTCGCGCAGCCAATGGATCTGTGCCGCGTTGAAGCGGGTGAAGCCGACCAGCCAGAGCATTTGTCCGCCCAGGTGTGCGGCGCTGTCTTCCAGTTGTCGGGATTCGGCACTGGCCGGGTCGGTCAGGCCGTTGGCGTCCAGTTGTTCGCGCCAGGCCTTCCACAGCGTGTGCAGCATCCATGCCTCCCTTTGCAGGATGGCGTTGGGCTGGCGCAGACCATAGGCCTGTTGCAATTGATCGCGGAATGTCTCGAAGTTATCGGCGGGAGTCTGTTCGGCGCGGGTCATTTCGTCGAACAGGCCGAGCAGTTCGTCGGCCAGCAGCCACGGGTCGGTGTCTGCGTACAGGGAATGGCTGGCACGCAGCGCTTCGGCGAGAATCAATTCGCGTGCGGGCCGGTCGAGAACCGTCCGGGGTGGCGGCACGGTGCGCGCCAGCCAGCTGTCCAGGGTATCAATGTGTGGACCCAGCAGCGCGGCAAAGCCCAGTCCTTCGGCCTGTTTTAGCAGTGCAGCACGCAGCGCCGGCGCGCACTGCGTGTCGGGGAGCAGGATCTGGCAGCGGCCGAGATCGGGCAGGCTGTCGCGGTGGTATTCCAGCACCCGCTGCGCCGTCGCGGCGAGCGGGTCCTCACTGAACGGAACGATGTGGCAGGCGGTCAACGTTCCAGCAGTGCGAGCTTACCCGGCTTGCCCAGCCACTCGTCGGCGTCGGGGGGCGGGTCCTTCTGCTGGGTGATGACCGGCCACTGCCGGGCAAGTTCTTCGTTGAGCTGGAGGAATATCTGCTGGTCTTCCGGCAGGTCGTCTTCCGGGAAGATAGCTTCAGCGGGGCATTCCGGTTCACACAGGGTGCAGTCGATGCATTCTTCCGGGTCGATGACCAGGAAATTCGGGCCTTCGTGGAAGCAGTCCACCGGACAGACCTCGACGCAATCCGTGTATTTGCACTTGATACAGTTTTCGCCTACTACAAACGTCATGACGGACTCCTGATTCAACAGGCGCACATGATACACGGATTGGGGGGGGTGTTTCTAACCCGTCAGACGGATGCGAGTTCTTTTTCCTCGCCCTGCGAAGGTTCGGAGGATTCGACGCGGTTGCGGCCGGCTTCCTTGGCGCGATACAGGGCCTTATCGGCGGCTTCAACGAGTATTTCCGGTTTCTCGGTTTTCTTCGGGTGCAGCGTGGCAACGCCGATACTGAGGGTTACCCGGTCACTGTCCTCGGCGTTTTCGTGGGGGATGTTCAGATTCCTGACGCCGTGGAGCACCTTGTTGGCCACCGCAACGGCGCCTTCCAGCGTAGTGTCGGGTAACACCATGACAAATTCCTCGCCGCCGTATCGGCTGACCAGGTCAGTGGGGCGGTGCACGGTCTGCCTGAGTGCCGCAGCGACCTGTTTGAGGGTGTCGTCTCCTGCCTGATGACCGTAATGGTCGTTGTAGCGCTTGAAATAGTCGATATCGGCAAAGACCAGTGATAACGGCATGTTGGTGCGGAAAGCACGCTGCCACTCCCGCTCCAGTGTTTCGTCGAACTGGCGGCGGTTGGCGACGCCGGTCAGTCCATCCAGCGATGACAGGCGCTGCAACTCCTGGTTGCTGCGAGCCAGTTCCTCGTTCATGATCTCCAGTTGTTCCTGCATCTTGCTCAGTGCGGTAAACGCCTGGTCGCGCTCCTTCTGGGCCAGGTAACTCTTGGCGTGGGCGCGGATCCGTGCCAGCAGCTCCACTTTTTCCGGCAACTTGACCAGGTAGTCCGTGGCGCCCTGGTAAAAGGCGTCACTCTTTACGTTGGGGTCGTCCTTGCTGGACAGTACGATAACGGGGATGTTCCGCGTTGCCGGGTTGTTGCGGTAGAAGCGCACCAGCGTCATGCCGTCGACATCGGGCATAACCAGATCCTGGAGGATGACGGTTGCGTTAATTTCGACGGCCTGTTGTACCGCCTGTTTCGGGTCGGCGCAGTAGTGGAAATCGATATCGGGTTCATCAGCGATCATGCGCCGGATGCCCTCGGCGATCATCGGTTGGTCGTCGACGAGCAGCACCACAGCCCACTTGCCGCGGTCGATGCGATTTTCGCTGCCTGTGTTGTTGCTTTCCGTTGTCATTCCGGTTCCCGTTTTCCCCGGCCTCCGGAAGAGGCCATTTGTCCCAGGCCACCACCTTCCTGCCCACGGCTCACCTTGTCTGCCCACCGCGCCAGCTCTGGCCCGATGTCCCCCAGCGTTAGAATTTCTGCTGCCGCATCAAGCTCTTTTGCGGCCTTCGGCATACCGTAAACGGCACTGCTGGCCTGATCTTGAGCGATGGTGTGCCAACCACATTCGCGGAGTTTTTTCAGACCCTTTGCGCCATCCCTGCCCATGCCGGTGAGAAGTGCTGCAACTGACTGAAGTTTATGATTATTTGCCAGGCTTTCGAAAAATACGTCGACCGAAGGCCGGTATACCAGTTCGCGCGGCTGAGAGGTGTAACCGAGGGTCCCGTTGTGTTGCAGGATCAGGTGATCCTCGCGCCCGCACACCAGCACCTCATTGGCGCGAAAACGGTCGCCGGGGCGGGCGGCGCGTACCGGCAACGGAGAATAATCGTTGAGCCAGTTGATGAAACTGGCGGAAAACTGTTCGTCGACGTGCTGGACAATCGCGACGGCTGCGCCGACGTCTGCGGGCAGGGACTGCAGGACTTCGCGCAGTGCGGCGGGTCCGCCGGTGGATGCGCCGATGGCGATCAGCGGGACTTCCGGCGTTATGGCCGCGGCGGGTGTCGGTGTGGTTTTGTTGCTTTCCCGGCGCAGCGGAGTGTCGGCGATGAGCATGGCGATGGCGTTGATTTTACGGATCAGCGAACGGGAGCCCTCGGCGTCACCGGTCGTTCCGAGTATCGGGGTATTCACGGCATCCAGGGCACCTGCGCCCATGGCGTCAAACACGCGGCCGGCGTAGCCGTCGATGGTTGCCGTGACGACGAGAATGGCGCAGTCGTGGC
>CAYSRA010000053.1:0-17282 GCA_964433205.1 uncultured Thiohalobacter sp.
CCCTGTCTTCATCGTCGATGTCGAACAGCGCTTCCACGGCTTCTGAAATAATCCGGTGGCCCTTGCGGGTTGGGTGAATACCGTCCCAGAACAGGTAGCGCCCGGGGCGCCTGCAGATGGCGCCGACAATGACGCCGGGGGTAATACAGGTATCCATTACGTTGCGCAAACCGAACGCGTGTGGCTGCGCGACCACCTGGTTAAACAGGGCGAACAGATCGAAGCGCAGCAGGTTCAGTGACGGAAACAGGAAACCCAGGTTATCCAGCGCACCACTCAGCCCCTGATTATACTGGTTCGACAGGAACAGCGCGGCGCCCTGTATCAGCGGACCCTGCAAACGAACGGCTGGCACCAGCGACAGGTCAGGACCGCTAAAGACCAGAATGTTTCGCGCACCCGACGCGGCGAGCGCCACGATGTTATCGGCAATGGCCGTCACTGTTTCTGCCAGAATGGCTCCACTGGCTGCTCCGGTCGGATCCACCGCCAACGATTCCAGCGCGTCGCGCAGATCATTGCCACCAATGAAGATCACATACAGCGCATCGGGGTCCGCCATACCTCCGTGGTACCCCAGATAGAGAGCGACCTGTGCGCCAAGATCAACCGAGCCTTGCGCCCGTGCCCTGGCGCCACCGACGGCATAGTTGGAAAACACCCACGGGTTGAGAAAGGCAGGGCCGGCGCGATTGTCCATTCCCCTTGCAAACCGTTCCGCCCAGGTACGACCATTGCTGAAATGGTGCCCGCCGATGGCGTAGGGTGCAGAGGGAATAAGGTCATAGGGTGGTAGGCTGACCTGGCCGGTCAGTACAAATGCGTTTCCCGGATCGGAAAGGCTGTCGCCGAATACAACAATATCACTGAAGTCCGGGGCCGCCAGTACCGGAGTACCCAGCACCATGGCACCTAGCAAAAACAACCGGGAAACAACTCGTCCGAAAATCTGGATTGGCATTATTATATCCTCCTGCGCTGTCATGAGGCATTACCGCCTTGACCGGTTTCCCGGGCAGACCTGTTATATGCAGGAGGCCGGGCGCAGTGTCAAGAAAACTCCGACACCGGCCTGGACTTTACCCGGTCTTACGCCCGGGCCGGGCATGGTCACGCAATTCCCGTGCCGCCGCGACCATGTTTTCCAGTGCAGTTTCCACTTCCGGCCAGCCGCGCGTCTTCAGGCCACAATCCGGATTGACCCACAGGCGTTCAGCCGGGATGCGCTGTGCCGCTTTCTCCATCAATGACACAATGTCCTCCAGGGTCGGCACATTGGGTGAATGAATGTCGTATACGCCGGGGCCGATTTCGTTCGGGTAGTCGAAGTCTTTGAACACATCCAGCAACTCCATGTCGGAACGCGAGGTCTCGATGGTGATGACATCGGCATCCATATCCGCGATCGACTCGATGATGTCATTGAATTCCGAGTAGCACATGTGAGTATGGATCTGGGTTTCGTCGGCAACGCCACCGGCCGTGATACGGAACGCGCGCACCGCCCACTGCAGATAGGTTTTCCACTCGCCCTTGCGCAACGGCAGACCTTCGCGTAACGCGGCCTCGTCGATCTGGATGATGCGAATGCCCGCCCGTTCCAGGTCGAGCACCTCGTCGCGCAACGCCAGCGCGATCTGCGTACAGGTCTCTGAACGTGGCTGGTCGTCACGCACGAAGGACCAGTTGAGGAGGGTCACCGGACCGGTGAGCATGCCCTTCATCGGCCGGTCGGTGCAGGACCGGGCGAAACGGCTCCACTCCACTGTCATCGGCGCCGGTCGTTCCACGTCGCCATAGATGATCGGCGGCTTGACACAACGTGAGCCGTACGATTGAACCCATCCGTTGGCGGTAAACGCGAAGCCGTCGAGCAGTTCGCCGAAATATTCAACCATATCATTGCGCTCCGGCTCACCGTGCACCAGCACATCCAGGCCCAGCGTTTCCTGGCGGCGGACGCAATCGGCAATCTCGTCCTGCATACGCGCCCGGTACGCCGCTTCAGTGATCTCGCCGTTGCGGAAATCGCGCCGCACCGCGCGGATTGCCGCGGTCTGCGGAAACGAGCCGATGGTCGTGGTCGGAAAAAGCGGCAGCTTCAGCCAGGCGTGCTGCAACGGTGCCCGTTCGGCATAGGGGCGGTTACGCGTCGCCAGCGTGTCGTCGACCGCGGCAAGGCGGGTGCGGACCGCCTCGCGATGGACGTCCCGAGACTGCCTGCGCGCCCCGACCGCTTCGCTGGACTGCGCCAGCGCATCCGCCACCGCCGCACTGCCCTCGTCCAGCGCCCGCCCCAGCAACGCCACCTCGTCGAGTTTCTGGTTGGCGAATGCCAGCCAACTCCGGATGTCCTTCGACAGGGCGGTTTCCCGTTCCAGATCGACCGGCACATGCAGCAGCGAACAGGACGGTGCCAGCCACAGGCGCTCGCCCAGCCGCTCGCGCACCGTTTCCAGCGTGGCAAGCGCGCCGGCGAGGTCGCTACGCCAGATATTGCGCCCGTCGACGACGCCCACCGACAACACCTTGTAGGCCGGTAACTGATCCAGCACGCTGCCGAGTTGTTGCGGCGCGCGCACCGCGTCGATATGCAGGCCATCCACGGGCAGCTTGCAGGCCAGGCCCAGGTTGTCACCCAGTCCGCCGAAGTAGGTTGCCAGCAGGCGCTTCAGGCCGGCGCACTGCCAGCGGCTGTACACGGATTCAAACGCGGTCTTCCATGCCTGCGGCAGGTCGAGCACCAGCACCGGCTCGTCGACCTGTACCCACTCCACGCCCTGTGCGCGCAGGCGATCGAGGATCTGGCCGTAGACCGGCAGCAGCGCATCGATCAGTTCCAGCTTGTCGAACTCGCCGCCCTTGCACTTGCCCAGCCACAGGTAACTGAGCGGGCCAAGGATCACCGGCTTGACCCTGTGCCCGAGCGCCTGTGCCTCCGTCACCTGGTCGAACAGTCGCGACGAAGACAGCGAAAAGCCCTGACCTTGCCGGAACTCCGGCACCAGGTAGTGATAGTTGGTATCGAACCACTTGGTCATCTCGCAGGCTACCGCCGGCTCCCCCGTCGGGGCCCGGCCGCGCGCCATGCGGAACAGGGTGTCCAGGTCCACGTCGCCCTCGCGGTGGCCGAAGCGCGGCGGCACGGCGCCGAGCAGGCAGGACATATCCAGCACCTGGTCGTACCAGCTGAAATCACCGACCGGGATCAGGTCCAGCCCGGCCTGGGCCTGCACCGCCCAGTGGTGCGCGCGTAGTGTCCTGCCGGCCGCCTCCAGCTCATCGCGATCGATATCGCCGTTCCAGTAGGCCTCGACGGCGCGCTTCAGTTCGCGTTGCGCACCGATGCGCGGAAACCCCAGGTTATGTGTTGTGCTCATGTGTCTGCCTTTTGCATGTGTTATCCGTTGTGCGGCAGTATGGTAAGCTGTCGATATTGTTTCAATTTCATATTTTTATTATTTATTATGAATTACATTCATTATGTTTCTTGAACTCCGCCACCTGCGCAGCTTCATCGCGATCGAGGAGACCGGCAGCCTGGCGCGCGCCGCCGAGCGCCTGCACCTGACCCAGTCGGCGCTGTCCCACCAGATCAAGGCGCTGGAGCGCTATTACGAAACGCCGCTGTTCCTGCGCTCCAGCAAGCCCCTGAAGCTGACGCCAGCGGGGCGAAAACTGCTGGACCTGGCGCGCCGCGTGCTGCCCGGCGTCGAACACACCGAGGCCGAACTGAAGCGCGTGGCCCAGGGCGATAGCGCACGGCTGCACATATCGATCGAATGCCACGCGTGCTTCGAATGGCTGCTGCCGGTACTGGACCGCTACCGCGAGGACTGGCCCGAGGTGGAAGTGGATATCCGTCTTGGCGTGAGTTTCGATCCGATCCCCGCCCTGCAGAACGGCGTGGTGGACCTGGTCATCAGCTCGGACCCGGTGGCACAGAGCGACCTGGTGTTCGAACCCTTGTTCGATTACCAGGCATTACTGGTACTGGCACGCAATCACCCGCTGACCGGGAAAGAGTATGTGGACGCCGATGACCTCGCCGACCAGACGCTCATCACCTACCCGGTGGCACGCAAACGCCTGGACGTGTTCACCCGTTTCCTTCAGCCCGCCGGCGTCGAGCCCGCTGCGGTGCGCCAAACCGAGCTCACCGCCATCATCCTGCAGCTGGTTGCCGGTCAGCGTGGTGTCGCCGTGCTGCCCGACTGGGTGGTGCGTGAACCGGTCCAGCAGCGTCGCCTCGCGGTTCGCGCACTCGGAGACCCCGGCATGTTCGGTACCCTCTATGCCGCTGTGCGCAGCGTAGACCGGCCTGCCGGTTATATTCAGGCGTTCATTGCGCTGGCACGCAATGCGGAATACCGTAGCTCGCGATAAGGCCCCCCGCAACAGGCTCATGGCAACCGCGCACCTCAGATTCTATGAAGAACTCAACGATTTCCTGCCACCGGACAGGCGCAAGGTGGAATTCGCGCACGAATTCGAGCGACGCACCTCTATCAAGGACATGATCGAGTCGTTTGGCGTGCCACACCCCGAAATCGACCTGATCCTGGTAAACGGCGAATCCGTGGATTTTTCCTATATCGTCAGGGACGGTGACCGGATCAGCGTTTACCCGGTATTCGAATGCCTGGATATATCGCCGCTGATACGCCTGCGCCCCGAGCCCTTGCGCAACCCGCGTTTCATTGTCGACTGCAACCTCGGCCGGCTGGCGCGCTACCTGCGGCTGCTCGGCCTGGATGCACTGTACCGCAACAACTACACGGACGAGGACGTGGCAAACATCAGTCAGCAGCAGCACCGCATTGTCCTGACCCGTGACCGGCGCCTGTTACTGCGCAGGATCATCAGCCATGGGCTGTTTGTCCGCGCGGTGAAGCCCAAAGCCCAGGTGAGAGAGGTACTGGAGCGGCTCGATCTTTACCGGAACCTGAAACCATTCACGCGCTGTACGCGTTGCAATGCCCTGCTCCAGCCCGTGGAAAAACACGCTATCGAACACCGCCTGCAACCCAAAACCCGCAAGTACTACCAGCGCTTCCTGCAATGTCCCGACTGCGGCCAGATCTACTGGCAGGGCAGTCACCATGACCGCGCGCAGCGGCTGATCAATGAACTGACCGGCAGGCAGGCCCCCTGTCCGTCCGACCGGGTCTGAATTACACTACGCACATGTCTCCCGCAACCTCACGCCTTCCCGATATTTTCTTTACTGCCATTGAACAGGAACTGGACGCGCACCCTGACGGAATTGCGGAATACGCGCTGATCCGCGCGCTCGAGTCCCGCGGTTTTTTCGAGTTTCTGCCCCCGCCGCCTGCCGAACCACACCAGCTGTTTCGCGCACACTTCCTGCTTTTCCACGCGTTGTATGAACTCGCCGACAGGCTCAGCGCCACGCAGCAGGGACTGTTGCAGATCGGGCCGCTGTGTATCCGCTGCCTGCCCTGGTCTGAAGGCGAGGCGTCACTGGCCCTGCCGGACCCGTTACGCCGCTATTATCTCGACTGGAACAACCTGGACGGCACCACGGAAGATGATGTAAGCGAACTGCTCGACTCGTTCTGGAGAAAACTCGGGAGATTCGACAAGCGCGAGGAAGCCCTGGCCGAACTGGGCCTTGCAGACCCCGTGGACGACGAGACCATCAAGCTGGCGTGGCGACGCCTGGCCATGGAACACCACCCTGACCGCGGTGGTGACAAGGAGCGGCTGCAAACCATCAACGCCGCAGTCGACAGCCTGATTAAATAATTAATCGGGGGATGTAAATCCCGCCTACTGCTTGAGACGGTAACCGGTGCGAAACATCCACCAGACGATCGCCAGACAGGCCGCGAGAAAGCCGACGATCATCGCCAGGCTCACCCCGACACTCACATCCGAAACTTCGTAGAAACTCCAGCGAAAACCACTGACCAGGTACACCACCGGGTTGAACAGCGAAACCGTCTGCCAGGCCGGCGGCAGCATACTGACCGAGTAAAAACTGCCACCCAGAAACACCAGCGGCGTAATCACCAGCAACGGGATCAGTTGCAGCTTTTCGAAGTTGTCGGCCCACAACCCGATGATAAAACCGAACAGGCTGAAGGAAATACAGGTCAGCACCAGGAACCCGGCCATCCATACCGGATGGGCGATCTCCAGCGGCACGAAAAAGCCGGCCGTTGCCAGAATGATGAGGCCGATGATCAGGGACTTGGTCGCCGCCGCGCCGACATAGCCGATCAGGATCTCGACGAACGAAATCGGCGCGGACAGCACTTCATAGATGGTGCCGGTGAACCTGGGAAAGAAAATCCCGAACGAGGCGTTGGCTATGCTGTGGGTCAGCAGCGCCAGCATAATCAGGCCGGGCACAATGAAGGACCCGTAGGGTATGCCATCGACCTGCTGGATACGCGAACCGATTGCCGCGCCGAACACGACAAAATAAAGCGAAGTAGACAGTACCGGTGACACGAAGCTCTGTAACAGCGTGTCCCAGGCGCGCAGCATTTCGAACTTGTATATCACCCTGATCGCCCGGGTATTCATGTATCCGCCTTCACCAGGCTGACAAAGATCTCTTCCAGGCTGCTCTGGGTGGTTTCAATATCCTTCAGCGACAGGCCCGCGTTCATAATCGATTTCAGCAAGTCATTGATGCCTGTGTCGGGGTTGTGCGGGTCGTAGGTGTAGATAAGTTGATGCCCCTCTTTCGACAACTCCAGCGCCCGGCCTTCCAGCGACGCAGGCAACCGTTCGAGCGGTACCTCGAGTTCCAGGATCAGTTGTCTTTTGCCCAGCTTGTGCATCAACGCCTGCTTGTCATCCACCAGCAGCAACTCGCCGTGGTTGATCACGCCCACGCGGTCAGCGATGGCTTCCGCCTCCTCGATATAGTGTGTGGTCAGGATAATCGTCACACCGGACTCTCGCAGCCGGTTGACCAGTCCCCACATATCCTTGCGCAATTCCACGTCCACGCCCGCGGTTGGTTCGTCCAGAAACAGCACCGTCGGTTCGTGGGCCAGCGCTTTGCCGATCAGCACGCGCCGCTTCATGCCGCCGGACAGGGACATGAGCACGCTGTCCTTCTTGTCCCACAGCGACAGATCCCTGAGCAACTGCTCGATAAAATCCGGGTCGGGCTTCCTGCCAAACAGGCCGCGACTGAAACACAGTGTGTTCCACACGGTATCGAACGCGCCCAGTGTCAGTTCCTGCGGCACCAGTCCGATCATCTCGCGGGTGACGCGGTAATCCCTGACAATATCATGTCCGTCCACGGTCACCGAACCTTCGGTCGCATTGACTATCCCGCAAATAATCGAGATCAGCGTGGTCTTGCCGGCCCCGTTGGGGCCGAGCAATGCCAGGATTTCACCACGCGCAATATCCAGGCTCACCTGCTTCAGCGCCCTGTGGCCGCTGGCATAGGTCTTGGACAAACCGGAAATGGAAACGATAGGTTGCATGCCGTCTACAGCCGCGCGCGGATACGGTCGGCAACGCGGAACGCATTGGCGTAGATTGTCCAGGTATAGGGCACGCTGCCGCCGGTCGGCATGAAGCTGCCATCCGTGACGTAGAGGTTGTCGACATCGTGCGCCCGGCAGTCCGCATCCAGCACCGAGGTTTCCGGGTCGCTGCCGAAGCGGCAGCCACCCGCAACCAGGTTCTGTGGCGGCGAGCCGCTGATACCGGACCGTACCCGGGTCGCGCCCATCGCTTCCATCACGGTAATGGCGCGCTCATTGATATAGTGCCCGACCTTCAGGTCGTGTTCATGGTAACCGATGCGCACCCGGGCCACGGGAGAGTTCCACTTGTCGCGCACCGCGCTGTCCAGGCTGACGAAACAGTTGTCGGTCGGCAGCCAGTCGCAAAAAATTTCGTAGCGCAGGTACTGCGCTTCGGTAAACAGGGATTTCAGCTGTTGCTGCAAGGGACTACCCCACTGCAAACGATCATCGTCGCCCCACTTCACCGACATGGCCTTGCTGATCGGATTGGGGTGGCGCAGCAGGAAGTCGACGGTGCCGCCCTTGATTCGCCCGCCCATCGCCTTGTCATCGATAAAATACCAGTCCTGCAACCCCCGGTTCACGAACGGGCCGCGGGTTTTCAGTGCCCCGGCGTCCGCATCGCTCATGTCTGCATACTCGAAATTACCCGTGCCAGAGCCTCCCGCCGAAAACAGCAGGTTCCGGCCGACCTGCCCGTAGCGATTGGCCAGGCCATGAGGATGGCGGGGACCGGTCGAACTCAGCAGCAAACGGCTGGTTTCGATGGCCTGGCAGGCAACCACGAAAATCTTCGCGCTGACCTTTTGCACCCTGTCATCGGCATCAAAATACTCCGCTGCGACCACCCGCCCTTTTGCATCACTCACCAGCCTGTAGACCTTGGCGTGGGGGCGGATTTCGCAGCGCCCGGTGGCGACCGCCCGATCCAGTAACGCCGCGCGCGCGCTGCCCTTGGCGCCGGTCGAGCAACCGTAGCTGCCGCAATAACCGGAGTATTCACAGCTTCGACGCCGGCCCTTCGCTTTCGACAGTACGGCGCGCGGTGTCGGCAACGGGTGATAGCCGAGTTTGCGGCAGGCCGTGTCGATACGCCGGACAATGGGGTGTTCCTGCGTCGGCGGGTAGGGAAAGCGATCCGTCGAACGCGGTTCGGCGAGGGGGTGATCGACGACGACGCCCGAAACCCCGACTTCCGTTTCAACCCGCGTGTACCAGGGTTCGAGGTCGTCGTAGCTGATCGGCCAGTCCGCGATATTCGCACCCTCTATGGGCCCGAACTCCGACAACAGACGGAAATCCTCGGGTTTCAGACGATAAAAAAAGCCGCTCATAAAATTCGACGAGCCACCCACGCAGTTGCCGTTCCAGAAGTCCCAGCCGGATTCAGAAGTGGGTTCGCCAACCCAGCTTCCGTCATCGGCGAGATCCTCGATCACGTGTTGTTCATCACTCAACTGCGGCGTGTACACGCTGCGCCGGCAACACGCCAGTTCGTCCTTGTAGAAATCCGCTTCGGTGAACCAGGGGCCCTTTTCCAGCACCAGCACCGCATAACCCGCCTGCGCCAGCGTCAGCGCAACCGGAGCGCCGCCGGCACCACTGCCTATGACACAAACATCGAAATCGTGGGTCATGGCGATCAGGCCTTGCGCTGGTAACGAACCGGCGCGGCCAGTCGGTACCAGGATTTATCCGCCGGTGGCGTCGGGAAACCCGGCTGATGCTCCAGCCACGTCCAGCCGATGCCGTCGGGGTTGCCCCCGTATACCGGGTCGGCCAGCAGCGCTTCCAGCAGATAGGTCAACAGCAGGGACAGCCAGCCACGGCCGGCCCGGCTTTGTTCGATCTGTCGCAGCACGGCTTCGCGACTGTCGGTATCGAGGGCAATGAAAGGCTTCAGGTATCGTTCCTGCGTCAGGTCATTCAACCAGCCCACGCCATTAAATACGAACTCCCGGTCGTCCCCGTCGGCCAGCGGGTTTTCGAGGGTGTTGTGCAGGTAAACGATTGCATTTATATCAACGGCACCGGGCATGTCTTCAGCAGACGGAAGCAGGTGCTGCTGGACTTCCGACAGGGTTTTCCAGGGATCCTCGTCAGGCCAGCCTGACGGTCGTTGCGAGCCGGCATCCGCCCGTAACCGCGCAAGCGCAGTGGCCGGATAAGTCCCCGCCAGTACCCCGAGCGTCGCGAGCCGTTCCATGAACGCCCGGCGGCTGATCCCTTTACCTTGATAACTCATCCTGACTGCTCCATTGATCGATCACCGCACGGACCCGCACAGACGATTATCGCACAGCGATGACCCGGCCGGAATATTTCCGGTACAGCCTGGTGGCATGGGCAATGTTGAACAGCAGTAACAGGTTGGAAACCAGCATTGCTGTCGCCGCAACATAGACCAGGAAGCCTTTCAGGAATACCGACATAACGAGTAATGTCAGGCCGGCCACGTGAAATGCGAACTGCACTTTCATGGGCCGCATATGGATGACTTCGTGGATGTTCGGCGTGTAATAGCGGGTTCCGGGTTTGAATTTCCCCATCACCACCGGCATACGAAGATTCAGCCAGACCAGGAAAGGCACGATTTTGTACAACATGCCGTTAATGATCGACACAGCAAATCCGGCCAGCAGCAACAGCCCCGACAAAACCGATATATCTGCCCCGCCAGGCGCATCGCCGACATAGCCATACACATTGACGCCCGCGCCGAGCACCAGGCAGAGCATGCCGACCTCCCAGAACCCGTTGGTAATATCGAAACGCTTTCTGCGCCGTTTCGCCAGCAGATACAGTGTAACGACCGCGTAGACCACCATCAGGACACTGGCCAGGACAATGTAAACCTGCTCCAGCCGCTGCAACGGCAGAAAACTGGCAACACCCAGAAGCAGGATCAACAGCCAGGCCAGCCGTTTGTTGAACAGGTTCGGATACGGCGGTGTCGTCAGGAACATGGGTATCACCTGCTCGGAAATCGCGATGGCCATGACAAGTATCCAGCCGAGCACACCCCAGGCGGCGTGGTAGTTTGTCAGCCAGCGATTCAGCGGCACCGATTCAAAGGCATGCCCGGAAGCCAGGTCAGCTCCGATCAGGACGGTAACGATCAGGCCGAGCGCGGCAAGCTGGACAGCGCGCGCAGTGGTTTTAACCTTTCCGGTCCTGAAGATAGCAACAATAACGCCCGCACCGAACAGGACCAGCACCGGAACGAGCAGCGCAATGGCGACTGCGAACAATACCGGCAACTCCAGCAGGAAAGCGGAGACCAGGCACAGTGTCCCCGGCGTCACCAACAGGTACACCATCACCGCGACCCGCTCTGCCTTCGGCAGTGAAGTGCCCATCACCACCGGCAACATCTGGAACAGGGCACCCAGCATCGCCATCGCAATATAACCCAGCGTGAAAACATGGGTGACAGCCAGGGACGCCGCGAACCAGCGGGACTGAAACAGCTGGCCACCATCCAGGAGGATAATGACAGCGGCGATAACGCCGAAAACAGGAACGGTTATAAAGAAACGCACCGGTGTCCAGAACCCCGGCGCATTCTCCAGAGAGAGCGCCCCCAGGTTCATTGCCGGTCTCTCCAGATACTGATCAGCCAGGTGCGGGCCTTTTCATCGTACCCGGTTTTGTACTGCCAGCCCTGCTGCTCGAGAATGGGGTACAGAAGCAGCGGCTCCCGCCAGTGGACCACGTCCAGTTGCTCGCCACTTTGCAGGGAATCCAGCTCGGCGAGAATTTTCTCCAGCGGTTCCGGGGCTTCCAGTCCACGGACATCCAGGTGGCGTTTATTCATACGTCAGTCTGACGACGCAAAGTCCGGCACCCTGTCCGACAGTTCCTGCAACGCCCCCTGCAGGGCCTGATCCGCCATCGGGTACAGCACCTGCTCCTCCTTGACGTTGTGCTGCTGCAGGAAAAGAAAAAAGGTTTCCGCCGTCCCCAGGGCTTCGTCCTGGTTCCTGGCCTGAACGGCATCACCGATGCGCTGCAGCAATTCCCTGAGTTCGACATGTTCACCGCGCATAACCTGCGTGGGCCCTCCCCGCATACCGGTTTTCTCCTCGAATAACGGAAACAGCCCTTCTTCCTCATTCGAAAAATGCTGCAGGGTGTCGCTGCTCAGTTGCCGGAACAGGGAGTCGGCCTGCGGCCAGTCCTCCTGGCTGATGGCCTCTTCCATTCCTTCAAAGGTTTTATCGCAGGCCCGGTGCTGGGCGCTGAAGAATTCACTGATTGACGTCATTAGGCATTCCTTCCAAACTGGTTTCTCCCGCTGGTGCGGGGTTCGCTTAAAGATAGCCAGCCTGCACTGCACTGGCCAGTACTATACTGAACGCCAGGGAAGGATAAATTTTAATTATGAGAAAGTTGACCCTATTTGACTTAAATCAAGGATGTACCACTATGTATTCAGGATCATCGACGTAGCTGGTCGTACTAATAAAGTTATCCGCACAACAGACGCCCACACAGGAGAGACCTATGGCTGATCCAGGTAAAACCCCCCACGATGATGAAGAAGAACGCATCCCGGCGATGCAGTCGCTGCTGGAAAACCCGTTCCTGCTGCTTTTCATCGGCGTCGCAATGCCCACAGTCTTCTATATTGTCTGGGGCATTATGGAAATTGTCACTGTACCCATCGCCCAATAATCATCCTGAGGGGAGGAGAACCCAGCCATGACCTCTTATTTACCGCCTGCCCAACGTATCTGGTGGAAGGTGCCCGTCGGCCGCGAGGAGATCGTATGGATCGGCATCGCGCTGGTCTGGTGCCTGATCATGTTTTTCATGATGCCGTACTGGCACGTATACGGGAAACAAAACCTCTCCAATGAGGCCTACCAGACCACACCCGCCCAGTATGGACCCAAGGTCCAGGCCATGATCGACAAATACACGATCCGTACCGAAACCGACCAGCAGATCCCCGTTGTGGCTCCGCCGGCCGGCAGCGATGTCTACATGCTGGCACGGTTGTGGCAATGGTGGCCGATTCTGGAGCTGGAGAAGGGCAAGAGCTACCGCCTGCATCTCTCCTCCATGGACTGGAACCACGGATTCTCCCTCCAGCCCGTCAACATCAACATGCAGGTCGTCCCCGGCTATGAAATGGTGCTGGATATTACTCCCGACGTTGCAGGTGTGTACGGGGTGGTCTGTAACGAATACTGCGGTATTGGCCACCACACCATGCTCGGCAGAATCTACGTGAAGGAGTAATGAGACATGGCAAATTTTAGGCTCTGTCCCGACTCGGGACTGTTTTTCGACAGAAATGCAGAAAGTCTGATGAAGGTCAACGCGGTAGCGGCCGCTGTCTGCCTGCTGGTAGCCGGTATCCTCGCGCTCGGTGTAGCGCTGACACGCTGGCCCGCCGTTCACCTGCTGCCCGCCGACCAGTTCTACATGTTCCTGACCGCCCACGGACTCGATGCACTGATCTTCTGGATTATTTTCTTCGAAATCGCAATCCTCTATTTCGCCTCATCGACACTGCTGAGATGCAGGCTGGCGGCGCCACGCTGGGCCTGGCTGGGCTTTGCATTGATGCTGATCGGCGCGATTACGACCAATGTGGCTATCTTCCAGGGCAACTCGAGTGTCATGATGACCTCTTATGTTCCCATGCAGGCAGCGCCACATTTCTACCTGGGCCTGATCCTGTTTGCGGTCGGCGCCCTGATCGGTTGCTTCGTGTTTTTCGGCACGCTGGTCGTTGCCAAGAACGAGCACACCTACGAAGGCTCCATTCCGCTGGTCACCTTTGGTGCCATGACCGCCGCCATCATCGCGGTGTTCACCATCGCCAGCGGCGCCATCATCCTGATCCCCACGTTCCTGTGGTCGATCGGCTACATTGCACACATCGATGCGGAAATGTACCGCGTCATCTGGTGGGGCATGGGCCATTCATCCCAGCAGATCAACGTCGCCGCACACGTGTCGGTCTGGTATCTGGTCGCCGGCCTGGTATTCGGTGCGCGTCCCATGTCGGAGAAAGTGAGCCGGTTTGCCTTCCTGCTCTACATCTTTTTCCTGCAGCTGGCCAGCGCCCACCATATCCTGGTGGACCCGGGCATCAGCTCCGAGTGGAAGATCTTCAACACCAGCTACGCCATGTACCTGGCGGTTCTGGCCAGCATGATCCATGGACTGACCGTACCCGGTTCCATGGAAGTGGCCCAGCGCCGGAAGGGCTATACCCACGGTCTGTTTGAATGGCTGCGCAAGGCTCCCTGGAGCAATCCAACCTTCTCCTCCACCTTTATCTCGATCATCATTTTCGGGTTTATCGGTGGCATCACGGGTGTTGTGATGGGTACGGAACAGATCAACCTGATCATCCATAACACGATCTATGTCCCGGCCCACTTCCACGCCACAGTGGCAGTCGGCACCACCCTCACGTTCATGGGTCTGACCTACTACCTGATCCCGGTACTGTTCCGGCGCCGGATGATCCTGCCCACACTGGCAAAATGGCAGCCCTACCTGTTTGGTGGGGGCATGACCGTGCTGATCCTGTTCATGATGGGCGCGGGTACGCTGGGTGTGTCGCGGCGCCACTGGGACATCGACTTCGCCGGCGCGGCACTGAGCTACGAATACCCGGGCATGGCCTATACCATGATGGGTATCGCCGGTATCGGTGCCGTCCTTGCGGTCATTGGTGGCGGCGCCTACCTGCTCATCACCGTCGGTTCGCTGGTGGCCGGCAAAAAGCTGGACCCGTCAGCCGGTTTGCTGCAGAGCTTTGGCGTACCACTGTCCTCCGGTGCCTATACAGCGCAACCCGAAGTACTGCCCATGGCGGCTGCGGTCGAAGAACATGGTTCAGCGGGCTTTGAAGCACCGGGAACCTTTGCTCTGGCGATGCTGCTACTGGTCTCCTTTGTGGTGTATTACTTCATTAACTGGAAGTATCTGGCCTCGGTCTGGCCACTCGGCTAGAACCCCCGGAGCACAGCCCATGCGGGGCGGGGGGCAACACCTCCGCCCCGCTTTAATTTTACGGGTACCCGAATATGCCAAGACTATCCGCAGAATCCGCCTTTACGCAGCCGTTTGACTGGCCGACGCTGCTGAAGCAACTATCCAATCTGTTCAAATTCCGCATCGGCGTCGTCATGGCTATCACCTCTGTGGTAACGCTTTTAGTAACCCCCGGGCAGGCGGTGCCCGGCTGGCAGGTACTGGTGCTGGCGATCACCGTATTGCTCGCAGCCAGCAGTGCCGGCGCCTTTAACCAGTACTACGAAACCGACATTGACGCACGCATGCGACGCACCAGTGACCGCCCCTTCGTCACCGGCGCATTCGCGCACAACCGCTGGTGGCTGCTGTTGATCGGCGCCATGCTGCTGGCTGGCGTGGGCACGGCCGGCTGGCTCCTCAACGGCATGGCGGCCCTGTACATCTTCCTGGGCGCCTTCTTCTATGCCGTGGTCTACACCATGTGGCTGAAGCGACGTACGTCGATGAATATCGTCATCGGCGGCGCCTCGGGCAGCTTTGCCGTGCTCGCTGGCGCGGCCGCAGTCGACCCGCACCTGGGTCCTGTGCCCATTATCCTTGCCATTGTGTTGTTCCTGTGGACACCGCCCCATTTCTGGAGTCTGGCCATTGCCCGACACAAGGACTACGAAGCCGCCGGTGTACCCATGTTGCCGGTGAAAGTGGGCAACGCAACCGCCGCCAAAGCGGTGCTGGGTAATACGCTGTTGCTGGTGGGTATGTCTGTACTGCCGTTTTTCTTCGGTCTGGGCTGGCTTTATCTGGCCGGCGCCCTGCTCGGGGGTGGATATTTTATTTACCGCAGTGTGCTGCTGGTGCGGGACGCTTCCCCCAGGAACGGCATGCGCGCCTTTTTCGCCTCACTGGTTCAACTGGTGGCATTGCTGGCATTTGCCGTACTCGACGCCCAACTGATTGGCTGATAACGTAGCAGGACGTTATTCGCCCCGAGGCACCTGATTCATGCGGTATTCGCTCACGTCTCCGGCCCTGCTGATTGCACTGGTCTGTTCGGCATTCTTTTACGTTACCGACGCTGAATCCACCCCGGCAGACGGAAATCAGCCATCGGACCCCGTCCAGGACTTCCGCTACAAGGAAGCGCTGCAGCACAGTCAGGCCGCCATCGGCAACGTGCTGGGCAACCATCCCCTGACAGATGAAAAGGGGCGCGCCCTGTCCATGGACGATCTGCGCGGAAAGCCGCTGGTGTTAAGCCTGATCTATACCAGCTGCGCCCGAATCTGTCCCATGACCACCCGCCACCTCGCCAAAGTGGTCGACAAGGCACGCGACGCGCTGGGGGAAGACAGCTTCAACGTGGCGGTACTGGGCTTCGACGCCTACAACGACAGTCCGCAGGCCATGACCTACTTCGCCAGGAAACAGGGCATCGAAAACCGTGGCTGGCGAATTCTCAGCGCCAGCCCGGCCACCATCAAGGCCTTGAGCAAAGAACTGGGGTTTGAATTCTACGCCTCGCCCAATGGCTTCGACCACATCACGCAGACGACGGTGATCGATGCCGAGGGTCGCGTTTACCGCCAGGTGTACGGAGAGGTATTTGACACCCCGCTACTGGTGGAACCACTCAAGGAACTGGTGCTCGGACGACCCCGGCCAAACCAGACCCTCATCTCCGAACTGATAAACAAGGTGCACTTGTTCTGTACCACCTACGACCCGGTACGGGACGCCTACTATTTCGACTATTCCCTGTTTATCGGTATGTCTATCGGTGCCTCTATTATTCTCAGCGGCATCATACTCCTGGTACGCGAAGTCAGGCGCGGCGGGGGCTCCGCGAGCACTTGAGATATATCAAGGACGGTTGACCCAGCATTGATTAGGCTTACTCCGCAGCAACACTTGCAACCCCTGCGCGAGCGGCGAGTATCGCCCGTACGTGTAAAACCCGAGAGACCTGCACTGTGAACAAACGCGTTAATCCCGTCAGGCGCAGTTTCCTCCTGCTCGAGGAATGGTTCAGTGTGTCTTTCGGCCCGGGCTGGAACCCGCTCTATCACCTTGGAACACTGAGCTTTTTCTTCTTCTGGGTGGTGCTGGTCAGCGGTATCTACCTGTTCATATTTTTCAACACCAGCATCGTCGGCGCCTACGCCTCCGTGGAATACCTGACCCACGACCAGTGGTATGCCGGCGGGGTGATGCGCAGCCTGCACCGCTACGCCTCGGATGCCGCTGTGGTCACCATTCTGTTACATATGCTGCGCGAGTTCGGCATGGGTCGCTACCATGGCTTCCGCTGGTGGTCATGGTTCACCGGCGTGCCGACCTTGTGGTTCGTCATCACCCTGGGCATTACCGGCTACTGGCTGGTATGGGACGAACTGGGGCTGTACATCGCCGTGCTCTCCTCCCAGCTCATGGACGCGCTGCCGGTGATGTCCGGTTCCATGGCGCGCGATTTCCTGGCGGGACAACTCACCGACCGGTTGTTCACCCTGATGGGGTTCCTGCACCTGCTGGGACAACCGATACTGTTGATCTTCGCCCTGTGGATCCACGTCAAGCGGCTCTCCCACGTCGAAATCAGCGCCCCGCGGGGCCTGGCTGTGGGTAGCCTGCTGGCACTGTTGGCACTGCCGTTCCCTGCCCCTGCGACCAGCTATGCGCTGGCCGATCTCTCCCCGTTGCCCGCCGTCCTGACCCCCACCACGACCTGCAGCACACTGCATCCTTCACCACACACCA
>CAYSRA010000054.1:0-7961 GCA_964433205.1 uncultured Thiohalobacter sp.
CGTGATGGAGACAGGGTGGCGGTTGTAGTTCTCGGCGTCGTCAGGTGGCTCTGACGCAGCGGGGGCGGCCGGGCGCTGCTACGGACCGCGGGCGGCGAGCGCCGCGCCCGGTGAAAATAGCAGCGTCTGTACATTGTTGCGGGTTCCGCCAGTGGCAAGCTGGACGCTCAACGTTGCCGCCGGATCCATGACGTACCAGACCAGCGTTTGCCAGTCGTTGCGAAACCAGTCCGGGAAGGCGGGTAATGTCGCGATATCGCACGTCAACAGCGGATCGAGATCGACGGGAACCAGTCCTGCCACATAACTGTTGTCGCAGGCCGTGGTGCCGACGGCCGACGGGTTGGGATAAGGGCCGTTGCCCAGCAGCGCCGCCAGCTCCCGCAATACCCGCCGTTCCAGCGCGGGCATGAAACGGTCCAGGCGGATCGCCAGCAGGTGGTCATTGAACGGGGTCGAAGGACTGGCCGGTGCCGTGACAAATGCCGTGGCGGCAAGCGCGTTGACGTCTTCGAAATAGCGGGTCGGGTCGAGTTGTGCCGCAAGGCTGCCGGGGGGGCGAGACTGGCCGGCCAGCGATGCACCCGCGGATAGCACCACCGCGACCATTGCATCGGTTCCCCCGTCGATGCGTAACGCGGTGTTGTCCACGTTACTGTTGATCGGCTGACTGCCGTCGAACTCGATTGCCGGCACATACCAGAGGGCTTCATTGGCAGCGTCTCGCAGTTCGGCGAGTCCCAGCGTACGCCACGGCAACCTGCCGGGCTGGACGTGGCCGCTGACAACCACACAGGGGTCGCTGTCGCCGTCCAGTGTGTAGTCCGGGCACGGCAGCCGCCCGGGCTGGACAAGGGCGGTGACCGGATCCAGACCATTCAGCGCATAGCCGAGCAGGGCGGTGCGCGCGTGGTTGAGTTGTTGCATCGTGTAACCGTTGCGCAAGGCGTCATTCGGGGCCTGGTTGACCTTTTTCAACAGCGCGTAACTTGCAGCCATCACCAGCGCAATAACAAATACCAGCAACGCTACGCCGCGTTGTGTCCTGGCAGGTGCGGGCAAGTGAACACGGCGCATGACGGGCTCTACATCGGCGCTTGCGCCGACTCCGTTTCGGTTTGTACACCGGCATCGCCCGGCGCCACCTGCGGCGCGGCATAGCCCTCGACAATCTCGCCGGTTTGCGGGTACAGGAGCTGGCCGGATTTCAACAGGCGACGCTTGTCGGCGGCGGGGGCGCTCAGTTGTACCCGTCCGGGTCCGAGCACCCGCACGCCCTGCGTGACCGGCTTGCCGTTCAGCCACGCGGTTCGTGTGCCACGGCTGCTGGTCAGCGTCCCGGTAAGCCTGATGCGTTCAGTGACGCCAGGCTGCGGTGTATCGCTTGTCGAATCGTCGGTTTTTGCCGGCGCGGTTTGTCCGCTGTCGAGTTGTGCGCGTTGTACCGGCGTGGTAAACAGACGCCCCCACGGGTCAGCGTGGAGCGTCGCCCAGGGCGTGGCCAGGGCGATAAACCAGAACATCAGGTGCAGTGGTTTCACATCAGGTCCTCCTCTATGTGCTCCACCGGGCGGGCGGTGAACCAGATGAGTTCACAGTCCGCGGAAATATTGGCCTTGTCCAGAGCGACCTGTCCGCGGGCAAAGTTCGGCGTCAGCGTACAGGCGTGCAACTGGTAGACGGCCGGCCGCTCTTTGCGCAAGCGGTCGAAGAACGTCACCAGCCGCCCCTCATGGGCAAGGTCGAGGTGCAGTTCCATCGGGCTGGCGTAAAGTTGGTAGTGCGAAGTGTCCGGGCCACCGTCGAGCCGGACCGCCTGCTGTTGCCGCAGGTTGTACTTAAGATTGTACAGGCGCTGGGCCTGTCCGCTGTTACGCAGGGATTCAATCCACAACAATCTCGGCTCTTCACCGATGAAGCCGCGCTGTTCGAGGTCGCGATAGCGCTGCTGGGAGGTTCGCAAAATGCCACCGGCCTCAACGGCATCCCTGAATTCGGCGCGCAGGACGTTGAGGTCGGCACGTGCGCGCATCAACGCCTCTTTTTCGATGCCGGAATACCAGTTGCCAAGCCCGGCCAGCGGGCCGACTACGGCCGCGACCAGCAACAGGCGTCGCAGCGGTGCGCGTAGCATGCCCCTGTCGAATTCAAACGCTTTCATCACGCAGCTCCATTACCACGCGCAGCTCAAAGGTGGCCCTGTCCTCTTGCTGTCGATGGTCCAGTTCACCCTGAATCTGGGATTCCGGCCGGGTATCGAGCGGCGTGTGCTCGATATCGACGGAGATGACACCGGGTTGTTGTCGCAGCCACCCGGCGAGTTCGTCGACCTGACGGTGCGCACGCTGGTAGCTGCCGTCGAAATGTCGCAGCGCCCCGGAAACCAGCGTCACCGCAAAGCGTGGCAGAGCCAACCCGTTGGACAGATCCGTCGAGGTAAGAGAAACCGGGTCGCGGGCGTCGGGCCGGTCGCTGGTGAACCAGTTTAACTCGCGCATTTCCAGCGCCGGGTGACTGTTGAATGCGGCACCCAGTACCCGGAAAATGTCATCGGCGTGCAACCGGCGACGTTCCAGGCTGTCGGCCAGTGCCGTTGCTTCGCGCATGGCGCGAGCCTGTGCGGGCTCGACGGGCAGTTCCCGGGTCAGTCGGGTATAGCGCTCGGACACGCGCTCCCGGGTTGTGGAAAGCTGGTCGCGTTCCCGGTCGGCCATCCAGCCATCGATCGCATTCATGCCGCTCCATGACAGGCCGATGACGGCGAGCAACCAGCTCGCCGCGCGTAACCCCAGGGCCGCCTGCCAGCTGCGCATCCGCTTAAGGTGCGATGGTTGCGCATAATGGTTTTTGCCGTGGCTGTTGCCCAGCAAAAAGGCGAACAGCGCATCGCTATGGCCGGTTTTCGGGAAATCCCTCGAACCCGCTGCGACCGCAAGATCATGGATGTCCACCGGGTAGAACTTCAACTGTTCCGACTCGAGGCATCTTTTGATTACCGCCTCGCAGCGCGGGGCGTCGGCGATCGGATAGACATCCACAGACTCACCGGGGGCAAGCAGCCTCAGTGTATTCAGGTAGCGTTGTGTCTTGTGTACTTCGGCATCCAGCAAGCGGCAGTATTCTTCGGGGGAAGACGCCTGGATCGGCGCCAGCCGACTGAACTGCACCTGGCCCTTGCGCAGGAAGGTTTCACGCAAACCGCCATCGGGCTGTTCGGTAATCAGCAGAATGTTTTCGCTACGGGCCCGGAGGGGTTTCAGCAGTTGTGCGCTGATGACGGGCAGGGAGAGGATACCCGCCAGTGGTATCGCCGTTTCCTCCAGCAGACTGAGCAATGGCGAAAGGTTTTCAGGGTTTGTCAGCGCACTGAACAAAACCTTGTCATCACGTCGCCCCCCCCGGCTACGGCCGATGACCCGGCTGTAGCGGAACGGCGTGCCGCGAAACATTTTTCCGGCGTGACGTTCCAGCATGCGCCTGCGGTCGCTGCCCAGCGCGTGCGGTACGCTATCGTGACGGAATTCCTCCTCGATCAGGTCGACGAGAATCGAAAGCGGTTGTTGTTGCTGCCTGAGCAGGGCATCGCGAAGCCTGTGCATGCCAGCCTGGCCGACCAGAAAACTTCCAAGCTTGCGCGCGGTATACCTGTCGACCTGGTACAGCGTGTTGCGATAGGCGTTGACGTAAAGGATAAGTCGCATGGTCCTACCTCGTAACCTCGCCGAGCATATCGTAGACCGGCCCGAGCACGGACAGCATCACCCAGCCCAGCATTGCGCCCAGTACTACGGTGAGCACAGGTTCAATCAGCGACTGAACGCGTTCAATGGATTCGCGTACGTCACGGTTGAAGAAGTAGCTGACATTTTCCAGCGAGTGGTCCAGCGCGCCGGTGCTTTCGCCGACGCGAAACATGCGCACCACCAGCGGCGGGAACAAACCGGTATTCTCGAAGCTCGCCGTCAGTGCCACTCCCTCGTTGATCTGGTGCCGCACCCGCCTCAGTGCTTCGGCGATCACAGCGTTGCCAACCAGCGACTCGCCCATACGGATGCAGTCCAGAACTGTTATGCCGGCCTTGTAGAGCAGTGCGAAGTTGCTGGTAAAGCGTGACAGGATGATTTTCTTGTAGATGGAGCCGACCGCCGGCGCATTCAGTTTCCACTGGTCGACCCGGTAGCGCCCGCTGCTGCTGTGGCGTGCCCAGTAGCGAATGCCGAAGAACAGCAGGGGAGGAAGAATCAGAAACAGGTACCAGAAGCGGGTGATAAAACCGGAGACGTAAATCAGCGCCTTGGTGTGCAGGGGTATCTCTGCTCCCATACTGGAAATAAATCCGACCAGTTGCGGCACCAGGTAGATCATCATGAACGCCATCACGCCGATAATGACGGTGCCGACAAAGGCCGGGTACATGATGATTTTTTTGGTCTGGGCCGCCAGTTCGTCCTGCCACTTCAATGATTCAGTCAGCTCGCGCAGGATCTCCGGCAGCTTGCCGCTCTGTTCACCGGCAGCGATCAGGCTGACGAACACCGGGTCAAAAACGTGCGGGAAACGGACCAGTGCGCCCGACAGGTTCTTGCCGCCTTCGATGTCATCGATGAGCGCCGATAACACGTCGCGGAAACGCGGATTCGGCACGCTGTCACGCAGGTCGGTGAGTGCATCGAGGATGGCGACGCCGGCACGTGTGAGCTGTTCGAGGTGGAAACAGAAGGTGACCAGTTCGGGGCGGTCGATGCGGCGACGACCACTAAAAAAAAGATTCTTGCGCGCCGGGCGGAAATTAACGAGATCCAGGCCCATGCGCGTCAGGCGCAACTCCAGGTCGTCGTCGTTGCTCGCTTCGATACGGCCCAGCACCGTCTTGCCGAAGTGGTCCACTGCCTTGTATTCGAATGCTGCCATCGGTGCTGCGTCCTACAGGCGATCGGTGAGATCGACGACGCGTGAAACTTCTTCCAGCGTACTGCTGCCGTCCAGGACACGTCGCAGCGCATCTTCGGCGATGGGTTCGAAGCCCTTGCTGATCGCCAGTTCATGAAGTTCCTTGCGCGAAGCGCGGCGTGCGATCAGATCGTCGATGTCGTCGTCGATCTTGAGCAATTCGGTAATGGCGATGCGCCCCCGGTAGCCGGACTGGTGGCAATGCTCGCAACCGACGGCGCGGTATATCACAGGGTTTTCGTCTTCGTCGAGGCCCAGAAGATGGTGTTCCAGCTCGGTAGGTTTGTCGGCCTTTCGGCAGTGCGGGCATAACTTTCGTATAAGGCGCTGCGCCACGATACCGATAATGTTGCCGGCAAGTATGTCCGGTACGATACCAAGATCCAGCAGGCGCGGGATTGCTCCCACCGCTGAGTTGGTGTGCAGGGTTGAATAGACCTGGTGCCCGGTCATGGCGGCGCGCAGTGCCATGTCCGCGGTATCCTCGTCGCGCACTTCGCCGACCAGAATAATGTCCGGGTCCTGGCGCAGCATGGAGCGGATGCCGCTGGCGAAATCGAGTTTGGCCGACACATTCACCGAAGTCTGGCGGATCATCGGCATCGGATACTCGACCGGATCCTCCAGTGTCATGATGTTTACCGACTCATCGTTGACGTAGTTCAGCATGGAATAAAGGGTCGTGGTTTTGCCGCTGCCGGTCGGGCCCGTCACCAGCAGGATACCTTCCGGACGCGCCATCATAAGCCGCAGCGAGGCCAGTGCATGGTCGCTGAGTCCCAGCTTATCCAGCGGCACGATACCCTTGTTGCGATCCAGGATACGCAATACGATATTTTCGCCGTGCGTCGTCGGTTGTGCGGATACGCGGAAGTCGATCGGCCGCCCGAACAGCGTCAGCGAGATGTGACCATCCTGCGGGGCGCGTGTTTCCGCGATATTCATGCCGGACATGACTTTCAGGCGTACGGCGATCGCCGACCAGTAGTTCTGGTGCAGGCTGCGTATCTGGCGCAGTACACCGTCTATTCGATAGCGTATGCGCAGGAAACCGAGTTCCGGTTCGAAGTGAATGTCCGACGCGCTCTTCTTTACCGCGTCAGACAACAGCGCGTCGACCAGTCGAACCAGCGGCTGACTGTACTCGTCAGACTCGCCGGTGTGACTGCTGTAGTCCACCTGGCCGGTTTCGATCTCGTGCAGGATGCCGTCCACCGACAGTTCAAACCCGTACAGCTGGTCGATGGCGTTTTCAATTTCCGATTCACCCGCGAGTACCGGTGTGATGTCCAGTTCGCCGCCCAGCAGTGCGCGCAGCTGATCGATGGCGACGACATTGAAGGTATCGGACATGGCGACCGTCAGCAGGCCTTTCTGCCGGTCTATCGACAGCGGCAGCATCTTGAAGCGCCGCGCAATGTCCTTGCCGACCAGTTGCAGCACCTCGGTGTCGACAATCACCTTGGAGAGATCGACACTCTCCTGCCCCAGTGCCTCGCCCAGCACATCGCGCACCACGGCTTCGGTGGCAAAGCCCAGGCTGACAACGATCTTGCCGAGTTGTTCACGCGATTTTTTCTGTTCGGTGAGCGCGATGCTGAGCTGGTCCTGGGTGAGGATGCCCTTTTCAATCAGCAGATCGCCAATGCGTTTTGGTTTGGCAACGGCGCTCACGAGCCTGGCTCCGCGGGTTTTTCCAGCTGGGCGATGCGCCGCTCAAGCTGCTTTATATTAAACATCGGCATACGACCGGCCAGTTCCCGCGCCTTGTGATAGTAGTCAAGCGCCTGTGTCTCCATGCCCAGCCGGTCGAGGGAGACGGCCAGGTTGAAGGCATAGTCGGCTCGGTCGGGGGCGAGGCGGAAAGCCTCGAAGTAGGCTCGCTGTGCCGCTTTCCAGTTACCGCTGTCGGCGTGGTGGTTGGCGAGTGCGAAGTACAGCTGCGGGTCGTTCGGGTTTGCCTGCAGCCAGTGCTTCAGTTGGCTGCTGTCTTTCAGCGCGTCACCCGAGCCAGCGAGAGACTGCAGCGCGACGCGCGCCACGTTGTCGCGGGGGTGCGTTTTCAGCACCTGTTCGTAATAGTAGCGGGCTTCTGCATAGCGATCCCGGTACACGGCGATGGCGGCCAGGCCCAGTGCGGCATCACGATTGCCAGGGTGACGGCGCAGTACCTGCCGGTAAAGGTTTTCGGCGTGGGTGAAGTCCTGCTGCCGGTAGGCGTTATAGGCCTCGGCAAGGCGCGGGTTCACTCCGGGCGCTTTGCGTTTTTTGCTGATGCGAATGGCTGGTGTCGGGCGTTGCGCCGCCTTGCGTGCCGATCCGGTTTCCGTTGAGCGGGGTTGTGTCGTCGGGCTCGTCGTTCTGTTGACGACACGCGTTGCAACGGTTTGTGCCGGAACCGCCTCCGGTTTTGCGGCGAGGCTGTGTCGGGGAACCGTTGTCGGCTTGTCTGCCGGCGGCAGTGGCTCACTGATCAGTGTTGCTGGCGGAAAGTGGCCTGGTGCCGGCAGCTGGCTGGACCTCCATGCGTAGTACCCGCCCACAGCGACCAGGATGAAGACAAGTCCGGAAGCGAACATCAACGTGTTGTGCATACCGGCCGAACGTGGGGCAAGTATCACACGGCCGGGCTTGCCAGCCGAGGGTTCCGGGATCGGCTCCGCTGCTGCCGGGGCGTCGGTCGATGGTTCCATCGGAGTGCTGGCGACAGGGGCGTTCCCGACAGGAATCTCAGTTGCCGGCACAGTATCCTGGAGCGGCTCCAGCGCCAGGCGCGCGTCATCTTTTTCAGCGGGTACGGGTGTTTCCCGTGCCGGCGTGGTGGCGTCCGGCGCGGTGTCGCTTGCAGGAGTTTCAGCGCGTCGAAGCGCGTCCATCAGCAGGCTCAAGGCACAGCCCTCCGGTCACTGGCGCGGTTCGGCCCGAGCGGAGCGCCCGGATCGGGCAGGTAATCGTTGTACACGTCCATAGGCTTGTCCAGGCTGGCGACAACACGCGGGCGCAGGAAGATA
>CAYSRA010000054.1:8061-11006 GCA_964433205.1 uncultured Thiohalobacter sp.
GTACACGTCCATAGGCTTGTCCAGGCTGGCGACAACACGCGGGCGCAGGAAGATAACCAGTTCGGACTTGCTGATCCGGTTGTTGCGGAAGGTGAACGCATCGCCGATGAAGTCGAGTCCGGAAAGCCCGGGAACGCCCTGGTCAGTGAGGTCGATGTTGTCCTGGATAAGCCCGCCGAGAACCGCGATCTGGCCGCTGCGGACGCGCAGCACGGATTCCATTTCACGCACCTGGATCTGCGGTATGAGGCTTTCGATGTTGTTTTCCGCCAACGCCGGGTTGGGGTCGTTGACGAAGCCGGTGACGCGGGAGATGGTCGGCCGCACACTCAGGGTCACGGCGTCCTCCCGGCTGATCTGTGGCGTTACCGACATGACAAAGCCGACCGGCACGGTATGCGGTGTACTGGTAAAAGTGGTTTGCGAGGTCGTCTGGCTGGTAACGGTGTCGGCTTCGAGGGTGAAGTAAACGATATTGTCGACCACCTTGAGCAGCGCGGTCTGGTTGTTGATCGCCATGATTTTTGGACTGGACAACACTTTCACATTACCGAATTCCTGCAGCATTTTTACCGTGGCGGAGATGTCCCCGAAGCTCTTGCTGTCTGCGTAATTGAGCGTGAATACGGGCGGATTGACCAGGTTGGTGCCGAGCAGATTCTGGGTGAAGCTGAAGCCGTTGGCGTTGTCGGCAATCTTCGACCAGTCGACGCCGAACTGGTACTCGTTATTCAGCTCGACTTCCAGTACGGTGGCCTCGATCAGCACCTGGCGCTGGGCATTATTGACCAGACGGTCGAGATATTCCTGGATCTGCAGGTGCTGCGTCTGGGTGGCGCGAACCGTTAGCAGGCTGGTCTCGGCGTTGATGATGACGGCCTGGCCTGCGTCTTCGTCATCGGTTCTGAGTCCCAGCATACTGGTAATGTTCTGACCCAGTCGTTCCCAGAACAGGTTCTGGGATGAACTGGTTACCGAGGTTGATGAACTGTTGGAGCGACTGCTGTTTCCGCCGCGGCCGCCCGTGCCTCCCGAGGCCCCGCTTCCGGAGTTCTGGATCGCCGACTGACCGGTTGTGGCAATCCGAGTGGACACACTGTTGGCGCTTTCGCTGCTGCGCGCGAGGTTGACGTAGTCGATGTAGTAACTGCGCAGGTAAGGTCGATCCGGCTCGACGACCAGCAATTCGTCCTCGAAGTGATAGCGGATGGGTACCTGCGCGGCGATGCGGTTGAGAATCTGTAACAGGGTCTGGTCAATGGCGTTCAGTGTCACCTGGCCCGACAGGCCGGGGTGGACATCGATATTCATGTGGGCATCGCGCGCCAGCGCGAACAGCAGTTCGTCCAGCGGCGCATCGGTCACGACGATGGTGTAGGTTTCCTGCGCCAGTGCCGGTGTCGGCTCTGGCACGACCGGCGCTTTCCTGACCAGAGGTGGAATGGCGTCGCGCGACAGGTGTGAAGCATCGGGACGCTGACTGCTGTCGATGTGTCCACTGGCCGGCCGCGGCGGTGTCGGCGCGCAGCCGGCGCCTGCCAGCAGTACGGCCAGCAGTAAATAACGTATCCAGCGTATTCCGTTCATCCTGGTCTTTCCTTGTTTGCCAGCGCTTCGGCGCGCTGGTGCCCTCTGCGCAAGGCAGACAGAGAGCGTAAATAGGGTTGGCGCTTCCGCACCTCATCCGGTAGATCGGCAATTTCCGCCAAAGCTTTGGACTTGCTGGAAAAATCGCCATACAGGACATTCCAGCGCAGGCGTCCGCCGACTTCGCTGCGTGTCAGGTATATTTCCCGGAGGAGGCCCTTATATGCTGGTTTTTCAAACAGTTTTTCAATCTTGCCAAGATCGGCGTCATCACTGAGCAGGAGCTGGATGGTCAAGCCGTCGGTCGCTTTCCCAAGCCAGCGCTGCGATGCCGCCAGTCGCTGCGACACGTGTGGCAGGCCGGCGGCGGGTTGAATGCTGAGAGCACGTTGCCGGGCTGCCGCGAGTGCTGGTGCTGGCACGACGCTGGTCGTGGTGTTATCGGTGTAGCGGGTCGCTGCCGGCTGCGGTGTCTGCAGCGGACCGGCCAGTCGCAGAGCCAGTGCCGATACCACAATGCCGGCCACCAGCCCACCGGCCAAACGTGGCAGGCCGGCCGGGCGACGGCCGTCGCAGCGCGCGCGCCAGACGTCGATCCAGCGAACCCGTGCTGAGTTGGCCGAAAATGCGGCGAGCAGCGCCTTGTCAGCCAGCAGGTGCAGGCGCCGGATCAGGCCGCCCGACGACAACGCCAGCTGCCGGCTGGCGGCCGGGGTAAACAGTTCGCCACCCCGGTATCCGGCGTTGTAGAGCCGGAACCGCAGGTATTCCCCGACCTCGCGCGTCGTCAGAGGCTCGAGGTGAATGCTGTGTCCGATACGGTCGCGCAGCTGGCGGATCTCGTGCTTTGCCAGCAGGTCATCGAGTTCCGGCTGGCCGAACAACACCAGCTGCAACAGCTTGGCGTCACGGGTTTCCAGGTTGGAGAGCAGGCGGATTTCTTCCAGCGTTTGCAAGGGCATCTGCTGGGCTTCTTCAATGAACACCACGACACGGCGTTGTTTGCGGTGACAGTAGAGCAGGTAGTCCTGCAAATGCTGCTGCAGTTGCAGGTGGGAGCAGCCCCCGGCTACCGGAAGTTCCAGTTCCCGCGCGATAACCGTCAAGATTTCGTCGCGAGTCAGGCTGGGATTGGCAAGGTAGACGACTTCGACGTTGTCCGGCAGTTGCTCCTGCAACATGTGGCACAGCATGGTCTTGCCGGTGCCTACTTCGCCAGTCACCTTGATCATGCCTTCGCCGTTGCAGATCGCGTAGACCAGTGTATCCAGCACTTCCGCGCGCTGGCCGCCGCCAAAGAACTTCCGTGTGTCGGGCGTAATGCGAAACGGGGCCGCCGACAGCCCGAAGTGCCTGTT
>CAYSRA010000054.1:11106-17275 GCA_964433205.1 uncultured Thiohalobacter sp.
CGGGTGACCTCGTGGTATTCCTCCACGCTGGAACCGGATACATTGGCAATAAAACGGGTTTCGTCGAAATCCAGTTGTGGCAGGATAGTGTTCACGACGTGATCCACGCCGGGGTTCTGCAGACCGATGGCGTTGAGCATGCCCATCGGTGTTTCGTAGACGCGGTGCGGCGGATTACCCGGCCGTGCCTCCAGTGTAGTGCCCTTCAGACAGATTGCGCCGACGTCGCGATTGGAAAATCCCCGTACCCGTGTATATTCCTCGCCAAAACCTACGCAGCCGGACAGCAGAACCAGCGGCGAGTTGAGTGTCAGGCCGCAGAAATCGACGGCGAGCGGGTTGGCGGTCTGGTTCATGGTCGGTCTCGTGTGGCGGATCGTGGAGCCGTATTTGACCTGAAGCGCCGGCGAAAGAAAAGCGGATAACCTGTATGTTCCATATTGTGCTCTATCAGCCGGAGATTCCCCCCAACACCGGCAACGTGATGCGCCTGTGCGCCAACACCGGCAGCCGTTTGCACCTGATCCGCCCGCTCGGTTTTGATCTGGAGGATCGCAAGCTGCGTCGCGCCGGGCTGGATTACCGGGAATGGGCCAGCGTGCAGGTCCACGACACGCTGGACGACTTCATTATTGCGATGAAGCCGCCACGCTTGTTCGCGGTGTCGACGCGCGGCACACAATGCTATAGCGAGGTGGCCTACCAGCCCGATGATGCCCTGCTGTTCGGACCGGAAACCCGCGGTCTGCCCGCCGAATTGCTCGATTCGCCGCGGGTCAGTGCGGTGATTCGCCTGCCGATGGTGGAGAAAAGCCGCAGCCTGAATTTGTCCAACAGCGTCGCCGTGCTGGTATACGAAGCCTGGCGCCAGCAGGGTTTCGCCGGTTCCTCCTGGTAGCAACGGCCGGTCATTCAGCACCTTTCAGGCGATCCAGCCGGTTGCGCATCAGGGCGTAGTACAGCACCGGAATAACCACCAGCGTCAGCACGGTCGACACCAGCAGTCCGAAGATCAATGCGATCGCCAGTCCGCGGAAAATCGGGTCGTCGAGAATGAACAGTGCACCGAGGATGGCCGCCAGGCCGGTGAGGATAATCGGCTTGGCGCGGATCGCGCCGGCGCGAATGACCGCTTCCTCGAAGTCGGTGCCCCTCGCGACCTCGTCATTGATGAAGTCCACCAGCAGGATCGAGTTGCGCACGATGATACCCGCGAGCGCGATCATGCCGATCATCGAGGTCGCGGTGAACTGGGCGCCGAGCAGCGCGTGTCCCGGCATGACGCCAATGATGGTGAGCGGAATCGGCGCCATGATTACCAGTGGCACCAGGTAGGAGCGGAACTGGGCGACCACCAGCAGGTAGATCAGTATGAGCCCTACCGAATAAGCGATACCCATGTCGCGAAAGGTTTCATAGGTGATCTGCCATTCCCCGTCCCACTTCAGGCTGTAGCGGTAAGGATTATCCGGTTGCTGGATGAAGTGCTGGGCGATCGGCTCGTCGTTGGCGGTGACAGTTTGCTCAATGGCCTTGTGAAGTGCTGCCATGCCATACAGCGGGCTGTCCAGTTTCCCGGCCATGTCGCCGGTGACGAACACCAGCGGCAGGTGGTCCTTACGGTAGATGGAGCGTTCGATTGTCGAGGACTCCTCTGTTACCAGTTCTGACAATGCGACAAGTTTTCCGTCGTTGCCGCGCACCCGGATCGCGAGCAGCTGGTCGAGGCGGGTTTTTTCCTGTACCGGCAGTTCCAGGCGGATGGCGATCGGGTAGCGCGCATTCGGGTCGTGAAGGTAGCTGACATCCTCGCCGTCGAGCGCGGTAGCCAGCGCGCGCACCACGGTACCCTGATCGACACCGAGCTGCGCCGCGCGGCTGCGGTCGACGGCCACGATCCAGCGCGGTGCGAGTCGTTCGACACTGGTATCGACATCGACAATATCGGCGGTCGTTGCGAACACCCGACGGATTTGTTCGGCGAGTTCGATCTGGCCGTCGTAGTCAGGGCCGTAGATCTCTGCCACCAGCGGCGACAGCACCGGCGGGCCGGGCGGGACTTCGACAATCTTTACCACGGCGCCGAAGCGGTTGCCGATCGCCTGTAATGGCTCGCGCACGCTGCGTGCAATGTCGTGACTCTTGCGCTCGCGGTGCGACTTGTCGACCAGGTTCACCTGGATATCGCCAACCGCCGGGCCCTCACGGAGGTAGTACTGGCGCACCAGGCCGTTGAAGTTGATCGGGGCGGCAGTGCCTGCGTAGATCTGGTAGTTGTCGACTTCCGCTACGCCGGTCAGGTAGTCGGCCAGTTCGGTCAGCACCCGGTTGGTCTGTTCGAGCGAAGTGCCTTCCGGCATGTCGACCACCACCTGGAATTCCGATTTGTTGTCGAACGGAAGCATCTTCAGCACCACCAGCTTAACGCCGGCCAGCCCGATCGAGAACAGGATCAGTACCAGCACCGCGGCCAGCATCATGAAACGGGCTCGCCGGCCCTTGTCTCCCGCCAGGAACGGCATCAGCAGGCGCCGGAACACCGACAGCAGGCGTGCGTTGCCGCCCCCGTTCGTCACCGGCGTGTGAGTCGTACCGCGCAGCATCTTCAGCGACATCCATGGTGTGACGACCAGCGCCACGGCCAGCGAGATCAGCATGCCCATGCTGGCATTGATGGGTATAGGGCTCATGTACGGCCCCATCAGTCCGGTAACGAAAGCCATCGGCAGCAGTGCGGCGATGACAGTAAAGGTCGCGAGTATCGTCGGGCCACCGACTTCGTCGACCGCGACCGGAATGGCCTGCACCAGATTCAGCTTGCCCATCTGCATGTGGCGATGAATGTTTTCCACCACCACCACGGCATCGTCGACCAGGATGCCGATGGAGAATATCAGCGCGAACAGCGATACGCGGTTGAGCGTGAAGCCCCATGCCCAGGAAGCGAACAGCGTGATCGCCAACGTAATGATGACCGCCGTGCCGACGATGATCGCTTCGCGCCAGCCCAGGCTGAAGATGACCAGTATCACCACCGAGGCAGTGGCGAAAATCAGTTTCTTGATCAGCGTCTGTGCTTTCTGGTCGGCGGTGACGCCATAGTTGCGCGTGACGGTGACGTTCACGCCCTGGGGGATGAAAATGCCTTTGAGGGCGTCCAGCCGCGCGATAACCTGGTCGGCAATCTGCACGGCGTTGGTACCCGGTTGTTTGGCGATAGCCAGCGTCACGGCCGGGTGATCGCCGGGGCCGAACCATACATAGTGTTCCGGTTGTTCGTGACCGAGGTGGATATCGGCCACGTCGCGCAGGTACACCGGCTTGCCGCCATGCAGGCCGACCACCAGCCCGGCAACGTCGTCGGCACTGCCCAGCAGCCTTCCCGCCTTGACCCGGACTTCGCGGTTGTCGTCCACCAGCGCGCCGACCTCGGCGGACTGGTTGGCCTGTAACAGCGCGCCGCGCAATTCCTCGAGTGTCATGCCGTAACCGGAAAGGCGCTGGGGATCGAGCAGCACGTCGACGACCGGCGCCGGGCCGCCGACCGTGTAGATGTTGCGGGTTCCCGGTACGCGCTTGAGTTCGGTTTCCAGTGTGTGCGCCACGTGGCGCAGGTCGGCGCCGGCACGTTGCGGGTCTTCCGTCCACAGCGTGAGCGTCACGATCGGTACGTCGTCGATACCTTTGGGCTTGACCAGCGGCCGGCCAACGCCGAGATTGGCGGGCAGCCAGTCCTGGTTGGAGTAGAGCGCATTGTAGAGCCGCACGATCGCTTCGGTGCGCGGTTCGCCGACCAGGAATTCAATACTGAGGATCGACAGGCCGGGGCGCGACACCGAGTAGATGTGTTTGACGCCCTCGATCTCCGCCAGCACCTGTTCGGCCGAACTGGTGACCAGTTTTTCCACTTCGCGCGCGGAAGCACCGGGGAACGGGATAAACACGTTGGCGAAGGTGACGTTAATCTGAGGTTCTTCCTCGCGCGGCGTTACCGCGATGGCGAACAGGCCGAGCAGCACGCCCAGCAGCGCCAGCAGTGGTGTAATCTCGGTTTGCAAAAAGCGCCGGGCGACGGAGCCCGAAAATCCGGGTTGATCACTCATGGGGGCCGTTTACAACCTGTTGCTTGAGTGCAATGCCGGCGGCGACCGGGTCCAGCGCGACCGCTTCACCCGCTTCCAGGCCGGCCAGCACCACGCGCATGCCACCTGCTGCGGCGCGACCGATACGCAGTTGACGAAAATGTACGCGCCCTGCGTCATCCACGACGTATACGCCGGTCACTTCACTGCGGTGTAGGACGGTGCTGTCCGGGATCAGCAGCGCCTGCTCGCGTCCTACCAGAAAGGCCACCTTGACCAGTAACCCGGGGTACATGCCGTGTTGCCCCTCGGGTAACTGTACGCGTGCGGTAAAGGTGTGGCTGAGCGGATCGGCAAAGGGAAACAGGTTGATATCGTGGCTTTCCAGCCACTGCGAACCGTCAGGTGTCTGTACGCGTGCCTGCGGGTTTTCGCGGATGCGGCGGGCATAGTAGGCCGGCACGGCAACCTGCACCCGCAGCATTTCCAGTGACAGGCCGGTGGCAAGCGGCGTACCGACCTGTACGTGTTCACCAATTTCCACCAGCCGCTCGATCATGACGCCGGCAAACGGCGCTCGCACCCGGGTGTATTCCCATTGTTCGCGGGCCTGGGCAAGTTGCGCCTGTGCCAGTTCCAGTTCGGCTCGTGCCGTCTTGAGTGTGGTTTCGGCCGCTTCATATACCGCCTTGCTCACGGTTTTCCGTTCGAACAGACGTTTTTTGCGCCGAAAATCGGATTCCGCCTCGGTCAGCCGCGCGCGCGCGCGGGCTTCGCTGGCAATGGCCTGGTCCAGCCGGGCTTTCTGCTGCTTGTCGTCGATACGCGCAATCAACGCGTCCTTCGGCACATAGTCGTTGACGTCAAAAGGAAGCTCAACGATTTCGCCGGACGTTTGCGCGGAAATGGTGGAATGGTGAACGGCCTCGACCAGACCGTCGAAACGTTGCTCGTCCGGCAGCTGTTGATAAACCGCCCGGGTGGTATCGAGCGCCGGTGGCGAAGCGGTACACAGCAGTGATGTCAGCAAAGCCGCCGCGCCGACTGTGATCGTGCTCAGGGAGTGTGAAAGACGCAACAAGACGAACACCTCGCCGACATGACAGAGGCTGTCTATTATCGGCCTTGCGCCCGAAATCGCAATGCGGGAAGTCTTGTGGCGGGGAAAATGGAAGAGTGGTCGTGCGGTTGTCTTAAAGTTGCTCAGGTTTGGCTTCGCGGGTCAGCAGTGCCTGCACGGCAGCCGCCGGCTGCTCGCCGTCATACAACACCGCTTTTACCTGTGCGGTGATGGGCATGTCGACCTGCACCGTGGTGGCCAGTGCATGCAGTTCTTTCGCGGTTTCCAGGCCCTCGATAGCCTGTCCTATTTCCCTGACCGCCGCATCCAGCGAACTGCCCCGCCCCAGCGCCAGTCCCAGCCGCCGGTTGCGCGACAGGTCGTCGGTACAGGTCAGCACCAGGTCACCAACACCGGCCAGCCCCATAAAGGTTTCTCTCCGGCCACCGAGTTTCGTGCCCAGTCGCATGATTTCCGCCAGACCGCGGGTAATCAGCGCGGCGCGGGCATTGGCGCCGTAGCCAAGCCCGTCGGAGATGCCGGCGGCAATGGCCAGCACGTTCTTGACCGAACCACCGAGTTCCACGCCGATCAGGTCGGTGCTGGTATAGGCGCGGAACGTGGGGCAATGAAACAGGTCGGCAGCGTGTTGCGCATAGGCGGCGTCCGGCGAGGCAACGGTGACCGCAGTCGGCAGGTTACGGGCCACCTCCAGCGCAAAGCTGGGACCGGACAGGGCAGCGAAGAACGGGTGCCCTGGCATTTCTTCCTCGACTATCTGGTGCAGGAATTTGCCGGTTCCCGGTTCCAGGCCCTTGCTGGCCCAGATGAGATGGTGCGGGGTTTCCGGCAGCGCGGCGATTTTTTTCAGGGTTTCGCGAAAACCGCCACTCGGCACCACGATCAGCACGAAGCCGGTCCCGGACAGCGCGGTGTTCAGGTCAGCTAACGGCTCGATGCCGCCCGGTAACGGAATGCCGGGCAGATAACGTTCATTGCTGCCCGTATGGTTCAGCGCCTCGATGTG
>CAYSRA010000055.1:0-17065 GCA_964433205.1 uncultured Thiohalobacter sp.
GAAGCGGATGATCACGAAGCTCTCGTCCGGCGTCGGGATGTCGCGGGCGATGAACGGGTTGGAGGTGTCCACCGTCGGCACGCGCTGGAAGTTGATATCCGTGCGTGAGAACTGCGGGGTAATGTAGTGTACGTAATCGTGCATACGGCGCAGGATGGTATCGGTCACAACCTCGGCGGAGTAGCCGCGTTGTGCGCAATCACGGTGGATTTTCTGAATCCATTCCAGGTTGACGATCGGCACCACGCCGATCAACAGATCGACAAACTGTGCAACGTTAGTGGTGCCATCAACCACGCCGCCGTGAAGACCTTCGTAGAACAGCAGGTCAGTGCCGGGCGGAACCGTTTCCCAGGGAGTGAATTCGCCTGGCTTCTGGCCGAATGGCTCGGCCTCTTCCTCGCTGTGCAGGTAGTAGCGGCGCTCGCAGCTACCAGTTTCTCCATATTGCTTGAACGTGCCGCCAATTCTGTCGAACAGGTTGGCTTCAGGGCCAAAATGGCTAAAATTGGCATTACCCTGGGTTTCCGCCTCGTCCATCGCCGCCTTCATGGCAACGCGGTCGAAGCGGTGGTAGCTGTCGCCCTCAATGACGGCTGGATTCACGCCTTCGCGACGGAAAATATGCTCGAATGCGACCTTTACAGTCGTGGTGCCAGCGCCAGACGAACCGGTAACCGCAATCACGGGATGCTTCTTGGACATACAACTCTCCTCAAACCTGTTACTGAAAAGCGTAGGCAGTCCGCCGCACGATCCCTGGCGGGCTGCTTGAATTCTGTTGTTGTCGCGTACTGAGCGAGCGGGGGGTTCCGCGACGGCCGGCCGGAAGCCGGAACGGCGTATTGAACCATTTTTGTGACATGGGCGCCAATCGCGCTGTAACTCTCTGAGTTTGTTAGGGTTGGGGGCTATTTCTCGGGCAGTCGCTCGAATATCAGATCGTATACGCCATGTCCCAGTCGCTGGCCGCGCTGCTCGAATTTGGTCGCCGGCCGGTAATCGTGTCGCTCCACGAAATCGCCGCAGTGGCTGGTATTGCCAAACAGCGGGGAAGTCCGCATAACGGCCAGCATATGTGTCGCATAGGGCCGCCAGTCGGTTGCCATGTGAAAGCGGCCACCGGGGCGCAGCTTGCGGGCGACCAGCGAGACGAAATCCGGTTGTACGATGCGTCGCTTGTGGTGTTTTGTCTTGTGCCAGGGGTCGGGGAAAAACAGCTGCACGCGGTCCAGTCGCGCGTCCGGAATTTTCTGTTCCAGCACTTCCACCGCGTCGTGACAATAGACGCGCACATTGTCGATACCCTGCTCGTCGAGCGTCTTCAACAGCCTGCCGACGCCGGGGCGATGCACCTCGATTCCTATATACAATCCATCCGGATCGGCGGCTGCCATCTGCGCCAGGCTGTCGCCGTTGCCGAAACCGATTTCCAGGGTAACCGGCACGGGTTTGCCCGAAGGATGGCTGAAATCCGGCGCGCTCCCGAAGTCGAGGCCATAGCGTGGCCACAGGGTGTCGAGCGCATGCTGCTGGCCGGGCGTGAGGCGTCCCTCGCGCCGCACGAAAGAGCGTATGCGCCGTAACTGTCGGTCTGTGTTATGTTTGCTGTCATTCATGGTGTAGGTCCGCGACGGGGGATTATACGGTCTTGTTTGACGCGTATCTGAACAAACTTGAAAGCTGGGTCAGCCAGATCGACTACATTGCCATCGGATGGGAAGTGCTGGTGCTGGCGCTCGCCGCCATCGGGGCGCTGATCGTACACCGCACGCTGGGCCGTTACCTGCTGGACAGCACCTCGGGTTCCGGATCGCGCACGTTTCGTCGCATCACCCTGCGCAGCCTGCAGCGCATTGTTTTTCCACTCAGCCTGTTGCTGGGTGCGCTGGTCGGCCGAGCGATTCTGGAATCGACCAAGGTCGATGTCACGCTGCTGAACTTCGTTGTGCCCCTGATGCTGTCGCTGGCGATGGTGCGGCTGGTGGTCTACGTGCTGCGCAAGGCGCTGCGCCCCGGTCCGGCCGTCAAGGCCTGGGAAAGCCTCATCAGTACCTCGATCTGGATTATCGTCGCGCTGCACCTGGTGGGCTGGCTACCGGACGTGGTGCGTGCGCTGGATGCTTTTGGGTATTCGTTTGGCGAGATACGCGTATCGCTCTATACCCTGTTGCAGCTGACCGTCGCGGTTGGCGCGCTGCTGGTCATGGCGACCTGGCTGTCCTCGGTGATCGAACAGGGGCTGTCGCGTTCCGAATTTATCAGTCCCGGCGTGCGCATCGGCCTGGTCAAGACCAGCAAGTTCGGCCTCTATACGCTGGCCGCGCTGCTGTCGCTCAGTGCCGTGGGTATCGACCTCGGCGCGCTGGCCGTGTTCAGCGGCGCGCTCGGCGTCGGCCTGGGGTTTGGCCTGCAGCGCATCGCCAGCAACTTTATCAGCGGCTTTATCCTCGTGTTCGACCGCTCTATCCGTCCCGGCGACGTCATCAGTATCAACGAAAAATTCGGCTGGGTAGAGGAACTACGTGCACGTTATATCGTGGTGCGCGACCGCGACGGTGTGGAAACCCTCATTCCCAACGAAAACCTGATCACCACCGAGGTGATCAACTGGAGCTACAGTGACCGTCGGGTGCGCGTCAAGCTGCCGGTGCAGATCAGTTACGGTGACGATCCGGAACAGGCAATGGACGTCCTGTTGAAAGCTGCGAAAGCCTCACCACGCGTGCTGTCCGATCCGCCGCCGGCCGCGCGGCTGATGGGGTTTGGCGACAGTGGCATCGATCTGGAACTGCGCGTGTGGATTCGCGACCCGCAGCAGGGCGTCGCCAACGTCCGCTCGGATGTGAACGTGGCGATCTGGAAAGGCTTCAGGGAAGCCGGCATTACCATCCCCTACCCGCAGCAGGATCTGCACGTCAAGGAACTGCCCGCCAACGGCTAAGGAAAAAGAAAAAGGGGACGGAGGGATTAAAATTTAATCCCTCCGTCCCCTTTTTGCGAAGAAAAAGAGAAAAGGGCGTCGAGGCTAGAAGAACAGCCCGTCGACCGGGGACGAGGCGCTGGCAAATCGTTTACGTGGAATCCGTCCGGCCAGGTAGGATTCGCGCCCGGCCTGGATTGCCTTCTTCATGGCAGATGCCATCAGCACCGGATTCTGTGCCCCGGCGATGGCTGTGTTCATCAGTACGCCGTCGCAACCCAGTTCCATCGCAATTGCTGAATCCGAAGCACAACCTACACCGGCGTCGACCAGTACAGGCACGCTGGCGTTCTCGACGATGGTGCGGATGTTGTTGGGATTGCGGATGCCAAGGCCGGAACCGATCGGTGCAGCCAGCGGCATGACGGCGACGCAGCCCATGTCCTCGAAGCGTTTGGCGATGATGGGGTCGTCGTTGGTGTAGACCATGATGCGGAAATCGTCCTTGATCAGGGTTTCGGCGGCTTCCAGTGTCTGGATAATGTCCGGGAACAGGGTCTTCTCGTCGCCCAGCACTTCAAGTTTTACCAGGTTGTGCCCGTCGAGTAACTCGCGGGCCAGTCGGCAGGTGCGTACGGCGTCCTCGGCGGTGTAGCAGCCGGCGGTGTTGGGCAGGTAGGTGTAGCGATCCGGCGGCAGCACATCGAGCAGGCTGGGTTCGTCGGCATTCTGGCCGATGTTGGTGCGGCGGATGGCCACGGTGACGATCTCCGCGCCGCTGGCTTCCACGGCCAGCCGGGTCTCTTCCATGTCCTTGTACTTGCCGGTGCCGACCAGCAACCGCGACTGGTACTCGATGCCGTCGATCATAAGCGGGTCTGCGGTTGCAGGGCTGGCGGATTTCATCACAGTTGACATGAGGCGCTCCTGAAAGCGGTAGGAATTAGGGGTTTGTGCAGCCACCACCGATGGCCCGGACGATTTCAATATGGTCACCCGGCGCGAAGGTGTGGGTTTCAAACTGGCTGCGTGGCAGGATTTCGCGATTGACTTCCATGGCCAGGCGTTCGGTTTCCAGGTCGAGTTGTTTGAGCAGTTCGGCGGCGGTCGTGCCGTCCGGCACCTGTTCCGGTTTGCCGTTGATTACCAGTTCCATAGCACCGCATTCTACCGCAAAAGTTGCATTGGCGTAGATTCCATGCACAAATAGTGGGCATGATCGACTGGCAGGAAGACCTGATCACGGTGGAGGCGGCCGGGACGCTGGACGGTCTGTTCGCCGAACGTGTGCGACGCACCCCGGGTGCGCTGGCCTACCGGGATTTCGACAGGCAAGGCAACCGCTGGTGCGATTTCCGCTGGCGCGAGGTGGCCGGGCAGGTCGCGTGCTGGCGCGTGGCGCTGGCCGGCGAAGGGCTCGAGCATGGAGAACGGGTGGCCATTCGCCTGCGCAACAGTCTTGAGTGGGTGTGTTTCGACCAGGCGGCGCTGGCCGAGGGGCTGGTGACTGTGCCGCTTTACACCGACGACCGGCCTGATAATGTCGCTTATATACTCGGCGATGCAGCAGCTTCGTTACTGCTGGTGCAGAATCTGGCGCAGTGGGAGAAGCTCGCGCCTGCGCTGGCGAACAACACCGTACTGCAGCGTGTCCTGATCATGGACGCCGAGGCTGGCGACAGGCGCAAGTCGGTGCTGGCGGCCGATGCGCGCCTGCGCTTCGTCGATGACTGGCTGCCCGCGTCGGCACCCGAGCGGCCGCGTCGCAACGGCGACCCGCATGCGCTGGCCTCCATTGTCTACACCTCCGGCACCACCGGGCGTTCCAAAGGCGTAATGCTCAGCCACTATAATATGCTGTCGGTGGCGCATGCTTCGGTTACCTCGGTGACCTGTTACCAGCAGGATCTTTTCCTGTCCTTCCTGCCGCTTTCCCATACGCTGGAGCGCACGGCCGGTTACTATCTGCCGATGATGGCGGGTGCTGCGGTAGCGCACGCACGTTCCGTAACGCAACTTGCCGAGGACCTGTTGCAAATCCGGCCTACGGTATTGATCGCAGTGCCACGTATCTTCGAGCGCGTGCACGCCCGTATTACCGCGCAGCTGAAAAAGAAGTCTCCGCTGGCGCGCGGATTGTTTCGTGCCGCGGTGCGCATCGGTTGCCGGCACTATCGCCGCCGGCAGGGTGAGGCGCGCTGGTCGCCGGTTTTGTGGCTGCACCCGTTGTTGAAGAAGCTGGTGGGCGACAAGGTGACTGCACGACTCGGCGGGCGAATGCGTTATGCCATCAGTGGCGGTGCGGCGTTGCCGCCAGCGGTGTCGAATATTTTCATCGGCCTGGGGCTGGAGATCCTGCAGGGTTACGGGCTGACCGAGACCAGTCCTGTCATCAGTGTCAACGTGCCCGGCCGCAATGATCCGGCTACGGTGGGCGAACCGTGTCGCGGCATTGAGGTTCGTATCGGTGACAACGATGAATTGCTGGTAAAAAGTCCCGGCATCATGCTTGGCTACTGGAACAATCATGCCGCAACGGCCGAAATGATTGATGCCGAAGGCTGGCTGCACACCGGTGACCAGGCCTGTATCGACAAAAAAGGCCGGATCCGTATTACCGGCCGCCTCAAGGATATCCTGGTGTTGTCCAACGGCGAAAAGATCCCGCCAGCTGACATGGAGTCAGCTATCTGCCTGGATCCGCTGTTCGAGCAGGCGCTGGTGGTCGGTGAAGGCCGGCCCTGTCTCGGTGCGCTGGTCGTACTGAATGCTGATCTGTGGTTTGGTTTTGCCCGGGAGCTGGGCCTGGATCCCTTTGACCGTAGCTGCCTTGACGATGAAAAGCTGCAGAAAAAGGTCCTGTCGCGCATCCAGACACAGTTGCATGATTTCCCCGGCTATGCGCGTATCCGCCGGGTGAGCGTGAGTCTCGACCCGTGGACGGTCGAGGACGGGCTGATTACGCCGACACTGAAGGCAAAGCGGGCGCAGATCCTGGAGCGCTACCGGGAACAGGTGGACGCTATGTACTGCGCGATGCAGTGTTAGCGCCTGTGTCACGAATCCGGTAGCTTGTCGTCCAGCCCGCCGAACGAGGCTTCCAGTCTGAACTCGATACCGGGCGTTGCGCGGAAGTCGTCGTTGTTGCGAAATACCAGCTGTGGATTGACTTCGTAAAACAGCCAGTCGCGCCAGATCTGTTTTCTGAATCTCACGCGCAGGCCGGTTTCCTCGAGGCGATGGCCGGGGCGGGTAACAAAGCCGGTATTCCACTGGTACTCGATCGCTGTGCGGTGGCGCAGTTTCTGTATCAATGTCGGGCTGATATCGTAGCGCAGTCCCGAGTCGTTATAGTCTTCCTGCCGCAAGCGCGCGTCGATCGTGCCGCGAAAAAACCACGCTGCAGCGACGACGCGCTCGAGATCGAACCGGGTACGCGATTCCCAGCCGATGTCGGTGTACCAGCGCACCCGCTCCGTAAAACGCAATTGCCAGGGTGCCCGGCTCCAGGTGGCGCGTAGTCGCGGACCGATAAACAGGTCGACGATATGGTTGCCGCCTATCTTCACGCCGGCGGCGATATGGGTGTTCAGATGGTTCTTCTCGCGCAGGATGTACTGGAATCCGATATTCGTCTCATCGGCGTTCCGGCTGTCCGGCGCAGTAAAGCGTTGTGAGTCGAGGCTGTCCTGCAAGGTATTGTCTTCACCGCTCAGGACGAGTTTCAGCTTTCGGTTAAAGCGCGGCACATTGATTCTTGCGCCAACGCTGAATCTGAATCCGGCGGACTCGCCTTCTTCCAGTAACAGCGAGGGGCGAAGGCGGATACGGCTGGTCGCTTCCTCGGCAATGTAGCGCTCGTCTTCAAAAAAGGAGTCGAACCACCTGGCGGCATCGTTGGCAGACACGGTCATACTGTCGTGAAAGCGGTCGAGGGTTGACCGGTCTGACGGCACTGAGTCAGGATGCGGTGGTGGCTCTTGTGCGTGGAGGCTGGTACAGAGTCCGAGTATCAGCCACAGGGTCAACGGGGCCAGCCTGCCGATTCCTCTCGACCTGTATGTCTGTGTCAGGGCTGTCGAATCGTGTGCATGCATAGCTGGAGGCCAAATGTAGCATAAACGTGCGGACATAAAGCGTATCGACATGAGCGGACAGCATTCTGTACACTGTGCGTGGTTGTCCTGCGGGTGTAGTTCAATGGTAGAACTGGAGCTTCCCAAGCTTCAAACGTGGGTTCGATTCCCATCACCCGCTCCATCTTCAGCCGGTGGATTCCGCCGGACTCTCGGGTAACAGGGGCTTGCAATGGCTAAGGTGATTCGCTGGTTGGCTGTGGGAGTCGGTGCACTGCTGGCGCTGGTTGTCGTCGCAATGCTGGTATTGCCGATGATCGTCGATCCGAACGACTACAAGGACGAGATTTCACAGGCCGTGGAGTCGGCGACCGGTCGAACCCTGTCGATAGAGGGTAACCTGGAACTATCGGTATTCCCCTGGCTGGGTGTCGAGATCGGCGAGACCGCATTGTCCAACGCGAAGGGTTTTTCTGCGCAGCCTTTTGCGCGGGTCGATGAAGTGCAGGTACGGGTGAAGCTGTTGCCGTTGTTGTCCCGCCACCTGGTCATGGACACCGTGGTGCTGAAAGGTTTGCAGGTTTCACTGGAGACCGACAAAGCAGGTAGAACCAACTGGCAGGATCTTGCCGGCGGCGGGCGCGCAGGGCCCTCGTCCGGCGAACCGGAACAAGGTGCCGAAGGCGTGCCGGCACTGGCAGGGCTGGCGGTAGGTGGCGTCAGGATCAGCAATGCACGCATTGTCTGGGATGACCGCCGTAGCGACAGTCATTACCTCGTCGATGCGCTCAACCTTGAAACCGGGGCAATCAGGTCCGGGCGCAGCGTGCCGGTGTCACTGTCGATGAAGGTGAGTGGTACGGGGTTGCCGGAAAGTGGCCTGGTGCCGAAACTGAATTTCGATCTGGCGGTTGATCCCGACGCCCAGACCCTGCGGCTGTCGGGCCTGCGTTTCGAGCTTGCCGGCCTGACGCTGGAAGGCGAGTTGCAGGGCGCGCAGATCCTGGGCGACGCCCGTTTTGACGGCGCATTCCAGGTAAAGGAGTTTGCGCCGCGCGAGCTGATCGTGGCCATGGGACAGGCCGAACCGGAAACCTCTGATCCCGCGGTGCTGGGACGCGCGAGCGCCGCGCTCAAACTGGCAGCCACGACGGATAGTGTGACATTGTCCAACATTCAGATATGGCTGGACGATTCGACCATTGACGGCAATTTTTCGGTCGCAAACTTTGCGCGTCCCGCGATACGCTTTGACATCCGGCTCGATGCCATCGATGTCGATCGCTATCTGCCCCCTCAGCAGGAAGTGGCACCGGTTACACCGACCACGGCCGCCGCCGCCGGTGCGGGTATGATTCCGGTCGAAACGCTGCGCGGGCTCGATGTCGCCGGCAAGCTGTATATCGGCGAACTCAAGGCCGCACAGTTGCGCAGCCGGGACGTTACCGTGCAACTGAAGGCGAAGGATGGTGTGGTGCGGGTGCACCCGGCAACGGCATCAATGTATAAAGGCCACTATAAAGGCGATATCAGCCTGAATGTGCGCGGTGCGAAGCCGGTGATTGCGCTGGACGAGACACTCTCGGGAGTGCAGGTCGGTCCATTGCTGACAGACCTGATCGGTCAGGATCGGCTGCAGGGTACAACCGATGCCAATGCGCAGCTCACGGCAAAGGGCCAGACCCCCGATGAACTCATGCGAACGCTGAATGGAAATCTGGCATTTGCGTTTTCCGACGGCGCCGTGAAGGGGATTAACCTGATTCGCTTGATCCGCCAGGCGCAGGCGGCGATCAAGGGCAAGACGCTGCCGCCGTCCGACGAGCCGGAACAGACCGACTTCTCTGAGCTGAGTGGCACGGCGACCGTCACCAACGGTGTGGTGCGCAATAATGACCTGTTGGCCAGGAGCCCGTTGCTGCGGGTCAACGGCAAGGGCAAGGTCAATCTGCCGGCGGAGACCATTGACTACCTGCTGACCGTCAAGCTGGTTGGCAGCCTGGAAGGACAGGGCGGCAGGGACCTCCAGGACCTGCGTGGTGTGGCGATTCCGGTTCAGGTTAGCGGTACCTTTGCCGCTCCTGAGTACACGCTGAAGCTCGATTCCGCTGTCAGGGATGTGGCAAAGCAAAAGATCAGGAAAGAGATCGGCAAGAAACTGGAGAAACAGTTTGGCGATAAACTCAAAGGCCTGTTCCGCTAGCGCACTGTGGTCCGGGGTATGCCTGGCGCTCTGGGCGTGTGGCACGTCCGCCGGCCAGATTTATACCGCGCTGGTGACCCACCAGAGCGGCAGTTATTTCGTGGAGGTCGATGCGCTGGTCAGCGCGCCGGAACCCGCTGTACGTCACCTGTTGACAGATTACGCGCACCTTTCCCGCGTCAACCCGGCGATCGAGTCGAGTGAGATACTGCTTGAACGCCGGCTTGGCGATTATCAGGTCAGGACTGTGACGAAAGCCTGTGTATGGTTCTACTGCAAACGTATCCACCAGATACAGGACGTCATCGAGTCCGAGGACGGTACCATTACTGCCGTGGTTATCCCCGAGTTGAGCGATTTCCAGCACGGTTACGCGCGCGTCAATCTGTGGCAGGAATCCAACGGCACGCGGGTACTGATACGCTCCGAGGTGCGGCCGGATTTCTGGATTCCGCCGCTTATTGGTCCCTGGTTGATCAAGCGGAAACTCCGTTCCGAAGCACTGGAAACGGTGCGAAATCTGGAGCGGGTGGCACTTCCGGCAGCGCTGCCGCACAATACGCCCGCAAAATAACTCCGGTTCAAACCGGGTAATCTTTACTGAATCCGAGGTAAGGCGTGCTAACTCTAAAACAGGCAAAAATCGGCATTATTGGGCTGGGGTATGTGGGGTTGCCGCTGGCGGTCGAATTCGGCAAGCTCATGCAGACTGTTGGTTTTGATATAAACTCCAGTCGTATCAATGAGTTGAAGTCTGGCAAGGACAGCACGCTGGAGGTCGACAGCGAAGAACTCGCGGAGGCGAAACAACTGGCCTACACCGATCAGCTCGACGAACTGGGCCGCTGTAACGTGTTTATTGTCACGGTGCCGACGCCGATCGACCGCTACAAACGCCCCGACCTGACGCCGCTGGAGTCGGCCAGTCGTGCGCTGGGTGAAATCCTGAAGCCGGGCGATGTGGCGATATTCGAATCAACCGTCTATCCCGGTGCCACCGAAGAAGTTTGTGTGCCCATCATGGAAGAGGTCTCCGGCCTGGTTTTCAACAAGGACTTTTTTGTCGGCTACAGCCCCGAGCGCATCAACCCGGGCGACAAGGAGCACCGGGTGACGACCATATTAAAGGTTACGTCCGGCTCCACTCCGGAGGCCGCCGATTTTGTCGACGCCCTGTACCGCAAGGTCATCACTGCCGGCACCCACAAGGCCAGCAGCATCCGCGTCGCCGAAGCCGCCAAGGTGATCGAAAACACCCAGCGCGATGTCAATATCGCGCTGATCAACGAACTGGCGCTGATCTTCAACCGGCTTGGCATCGATACCATCGAGGTGCTGGAAGCTGCGGGTACCAAGTGGAACTTTCTCCCGTTCCGTCCCGGCCTGGTCGGCGGGCACTGCATCGGGGTCGATCCCTACTACCTGACCCACAAGGCGCAGGAGATCGGTTATCACCCCGAGGTGATTCTTGCCGGGCGGAGGATAAATGACAGCATGGGCGCGTACGTGGCTGAGCAGGTGTTCAAGCTGATGAACCGCTCCTACCTGCGCGTGTGTGATTCGCGTGTGCTGGTCATGGGGCTGACCTTCAAGGAAAACTGCCCCGACCTGCGTAACACCCGCGTTATCGACGTCATCGAGGAATTACAGAGTTTCAACGTTAACGTCGACGTCTATGACCCGTGGGTCGATGCCGACGAGGCTGAACACGAATACGGGGTGCGACCGATCGGGCAGCCCGACAAGGGCGTCTATGATGCTGTTATTCTGGCTGTCGCGCATGACCAGTTTCGCGATATGGGGGCCGCCGGCATTCGTGCCTTCGGCAAGGAAAACAGCGTGCTGTATGACGTGAAACATGTGCTGCCGGTCGACGCCGTCGACGGTCGTCTTTAAGTAACCGAAACTTGTAACCGGAAAAAGTCTTATGAAAGTTCTTATCACCGGCGCAGCCGGTTTCATCGGCAACAGTCTTGCATTGCGCCTGCTGGAACGCGGCGACGAAGTTATCGGTATCGATAATCTCAACGATTACTACGACCCCACCCTGAAGGAAGCGCGCCTGGCGCGCGTTGCCGACAATCCTGCTTTCACTGACGTGCGTATCGATCTGGAAGACCGCGACGGTATTGCCGAGGTGTTTAAAAAGCACAGACCGAACCGTGTGGTGAACCTGGCGGCCCAGGCCGGCGTGCGCTATTCACTGGAGAACCCGAATTCCTACATCGATACCAATATTGTTGGTTTCATGAATATCCTGGAAGGTTGCCGCTACAACGATGTCGAGCACCTTGTCTACGCCTCCAGCAGTTCGGTGTATGGCTCAAACACCAAAATGCCATTCTCGGTTCACGACAATGTGGACCACCCCGTCAGTATCTACGCCGCCACCAAAAAGGCCAATGAACTGATGGCGCACACCTACAGCCACCTGTACCGCCTGCCGACCACCGGGCTCCGGTTCTTTACCGTGTACGGCCCGTGGGGGCGTCCCGACATGGCGCTGTTCCTGTTTACGCGCAAGATACTCGCCGGTGAACCGATCGATGTCTTCAACTATGGCAAGCACCGTCGTGATTTCACCTACATCGACGATATTGTCGAAGGTGTTATTCGCACACTGGATCGTGTCGCCGAACCCAACCCGGACTGGTCCGGCGACCACCCCGATTCGGCCAGCAGTACGGCGCCCTACGCGCTGTACAACATCGGTAATAACGAGCCGGTTGAGTTGATGCACTACATCGAGGTACTGGAAGACTGCCTGGGCAGGAAGGCAGAAAAAAACATGCTGCCCCTGCAGGCCGGCGACGTGCCTGCGACTTACGCGGATGTTCAGGACCTCGTGCGTGATGTCGACTACAAGCCGGATATGTCGGTCGAGCAGGGCATCGCCAATTTCGTTGCCTGGTACCGGGACTATTACAGGGTCTGAGCGGGGTGGCTGACGACCACGGCGGATTCGCCGGGCGCGTACTGGCGTGGTTTGAACGGCACGGCAGAAAGGATCTTCCCTGGCAGCGACAGCCGACACCCTACCGCGTGTGGGTGTCGGAGATCATGCTTCAGCAGACGCAGGTGAAGACGGTCATTCCCTATTTCCGAAATTTTGTGTCCCGTTTTCCGGACGTGGGCAGCCTTGCCGATGCGCCACAGGACGATGTGCTGCACCACTGGTCGGGGCTCGGTTATTACGCCCGGGCGCGCAATCTGCACAAGGCCGCGCAGCAGATATGCGAGCGGCACGCAGGTGTATTCCCTGAGCGGTTCGATGAAGTGGAAGCATTGCCGGGCATAGGCCGGTCCACCGCGGGTGCGATTCTGTCGCTGGCCTGCGGTCAGCGCCACGCCATTCTCGATGGTAACGTGAAGCGCGTGCTGGCGCGCTACCACGCCGTTCACGGCTGGCCCGGCAACAGCGCCGTGCTGCGCGAGCTGTGGGCGTTGTCTGAAGCCGCCACGCCGCAGCAGAATGTCGCGGCCTACAACCAGGCGATGATGGATCTGGGCGCCACCCTGTGCCGGCGTGGCACGCCGGATTGTGTCCGTTGTCCGCTGTCTGACACTTGCGCGGGCCGGCAACAGGGTATTCAGCGTGATCTGCCCTCTTCCAGGCCGCGCAAGGCATTACCGGTGCGCAGGGTTCATATGCTGTTATTGCAGGATACCCGGGGCAACGTGTGGTTACAGCAGCGGCCCCCCACCGGTATCTGGGGCGGATTGTGGAGTTTCCCGGAATTCGACGATGCCGGTGCTATGCATCGTTGGCTGGATGCGCGCGGTGTACGCACGGAGGCGACGCAGTGGCCTGTTGTGCGTCATACCTTCAGTCATTTTCATCTTGATATCACGCCTTGCATTGCGCGACCGCAAAACCCGGTACTTTCTGTGATGGATGGTGACGGGGGAGTCTGGTATAACAGCGCACGACCTGCGGCGCTGGGTTTTCCCGCGCCCGTTCAACGCCTGCTCGACAGGTTGCAGGCACCCTAATCAGTTCAGGAGATATCCGGTATGGCCCGAATGGTAAAATGTGTGCTGCTGGGAAAAGAAGCGGAAGGCCTGGACCGGCCGACCTATCCGGGGGAACTCGGCAAGCGGATATTCGACAATGTTTCAAAAGAAGCCTGGCAGAAGTGGATGGGACAGCAGACCATGCTGATCAACGAATACCGGCTGTCGCCGGTCGACCCCAAGGCGCGGAAATTTCTCGAAGAACAGATGGAAAAATTTTTCTTCGGTGAAGGCGCTGATACGCCGGACGGGTTTGTTCCGCCGGATGAGAAGTGATCCTTGTTGGTCCGTGGTAATGCGTCAGCGAAAACCCGTGCTGGATTAACCGGCGCGGGTTTCTTATATTGTTCGCTATGAAAGGCATTATCCTGGCCGGTGGATCCGGCACGCGGTTGTACCCGGTTACGCGCGTGGTCAGCAAGCAATTGTTGCCAGTGTACGACAAGCCGATGATCTATTACCCGCTGTCAGTGCTGATGCTGGCCGGGATACGCGACATCCTGATTATTTCCACGCCCCATGATCTGCCCCTGTTTCGCCACCTGCTGGGGGACGGCAGCCAGTTTGGTGTGTCGTTCAGTTACGCCGAGCAGCCCGAGCCTGCCGGACTGGCGCAGGCTTTTCTGATTGGTGAATCGTTCATCGATGGTCAGCCCTGTTGCCTGATTCTGGGCGATAATATTTTTTACGGGCACGGCCTGGAAGACATGCTGCACCGTGCCGCAGCGCTGGAGCACGGCGCGACGGTATTCGGTTACCGGGTGCGTGACCCGCAACGCTATGGCGTGATCGAGTTTGACGATCAGCGGCGCGTGCTGGGCATTGAGGAAAAGCCGGAGCACCCCAAATCCAGTTACGCTGTCACCGGGCTGTATTTTTACGACAGCCAGGTAGTGGAGTTCGCGGCGGGGTTGAAGCCCTCCGTGCGCGGGGAACTGGAAATTACCGACCTGAATCGCATTTACCTCGAAAGGGGTGAGCTGACCCTGGAATTGCTGGGGCGGGGATTTGCCTGGCTGGATACCGGCACGCATGCGTCCCTGTTGCAGGCCGCCAGCTATATCGAAACCATCGAACAACGCCAGGGTTTGAAAATTGCCTGCGTCGAAGAGATCGCCTACCGTATGGGTTTCATCGACGCAGACGGTTTGCGAGCGCTGGCCGCGGATCTCGACAGTAATGACTACGGCCGCTACCTGCGCGATGTGCTGGAGTCGGATGACTGATGGAGATTGTCGAAACCGCCCTGAAAGACGTGTTGTTGCTGAAGCCCGATGTTCACGGCGACGCGCGCGGCTTCTTTCTCGAATACTTCCACACCGGGCGGTTCGCCGACCGGGGTTTGGAGTTCCCGGTCGCCCAGCTCAACCATTCGCGTTCGCAGTATGGTGTGCTGCGTGGCCTGCACTACCAGTTGCAGCACCCGCAGGCCAAGCTGGTTCAGGTGGTAACGGGCGAAGTACTCGACGTGGCAGTGGACATTCGCAAGGGTTCGCCGACCTTTGGGCAGAGCGTGACGGCTGTGCTATCAGAGCACAACCACCACCAGCTGCTGGTGCCGGCAGGGTTTGCACACGGGTTCTGTGTACTGAGTGAGTCGACAGACTTTCTGTACCTGTGTTCCGATACTTATCGTCCCGAGGATGAGTACGGCATCGCCTGGGACGATCCGGCGCTGGATATTCCCTGGCCGCAGGATGTCGGGTTCGAGCTGTCGGCCAAGGATCAACGCTGGCCACGCCTGGCCGATGCCGGCGCGGTGTTGCCGGTGTTTGGCGGTTAGCGCGCATGCGGGTACTGGTGACAGGTGCGGGCGGCCAGCTCGGCCAGGATGTTGCGGCGCAGCTGCGTGAACAGGCGATCGATGTTGTCGCACTGAACCGCCAGCAGCTGGATCTCGCGCAGCCGGAACAGATAGCCCGGCGACTGGAGGAGTCGGCACCGGACTGGATTGTCAACTGCGCCGCCTGGACGGCAGTCGACGCCGCCGAACAGGAAACGCAGCAGGCGTTCGCCATCAACCGCGACGCGGTGCGCAACATGGTTGCCTGCGCGAACGGGATCGGTGCGCGCCTGCTGCACGTCTCCACCGATTTCGTGTTCTCCGGTCGCTCGCAACGACCGTATCGTGAGGAGGACCCGGCCGAACCGCTCGGCGTCTACGGTCGCAGCAAGCGCGAGGGCGAACTGGCGGTGTTGTCCAGTCCGGCCCACACTGTATTGCGTACCGCGTGGCTGTATGGTGCGCGCGGCAGGAATTTCGTCAAGACCATGCTGCGCCTGGCCGGCGAGCGCGACGAACTGCGCGTGGTCAATGACCAGGTTGGTTCCCCGACCTGGACGCAGGATCTGGCCGGTGCGATTGTGGTACTGATCCGCCAGGATGCCAGCGGGCTGTACCATTTTGCCAATGCCGGAGAGACCAGCTGGCACGGTTTCGCCTGTGCGATACTGGACGAGGCGCGCAGGCAGGGCTTCCCGGTGCGCGCGCAACGGGTGATGCCGATAGCAACGAGTGAGTTTCCCACGCCGGCGGCGCGGCCCGCGTACTCGGTATTGTCGACAGAAAAGATACAACGGCTGTTGCCGGCGCCGATCCGCGACTGGCGAACGGCACTGCGCTTGATGCTTGAGGAGTTGAAACAATGTCCGCATTGCTGATTACCGGAGGAGCCGGGTTTATCGGCGGAAATTTTGTGCGTCACTGGATGCGCGAACACCCGCAGGACCGTGTCGTCGTACTGGATGCGCTGACCTATGCCGGCAACCTGGAAAGCCTGGACGACCTGAAAGACAGCCCGCACTTCCGTTTTGTGCACGCGGACATCTGCGACCGGGACGCATTGCAGGCCCTGTTCGAGAATGAGCAGATCGATCGCGTCGCGCATTTCGCCGCCGAGTCACACGTCGATCGTTCCATTCTCGGGCCGGCAGAATTTGTCAGGACCAACATCGAGGGGACCTTCAACCTGCTGGATGTGGCGCGTGCCGCCTGGGACGGTGACCGGGAATGCCGCTTTCTGCACGTGTCCACGGACGAAGTTTACGGCAGCCTGACCGTCGACGAGCCGGCGTTCACCGAAACCCATCCGTACCGGCCCAACAGCCCCTATTCAGCCTCCAAGGCTTCATCCGACCACCTGGTGCGTGCCTGGTTCGAGACCTACGACATGCCGGTACTGACCACCAACTGCTCGAACAACTACGGCCCCTACCAGTTCCCGGAAAAACTGATTCCGCTGGTGATCCTGAATGCGCTGGAAGGCAAGCCGCTGCCGGTCTACGGCGACGGCAGCAACGTGCGCGACTGGTTGCACGTCGAGGACCATTGCCGCGGTATCGCCGCGGTGCTGGAGCAAGGTACCCCGGGGGAGGTCTACAACATCGGCGGCGATAACGAGCGCAGCAATATTGAAATTGTGCAGTTGTTGTGCGACCACCTCGACCGGCTTCAGCCGGAGGAGCAAAGTTACCGTGAACTGATCCGGTTTGTCACCGACCGGCCCGGCCACGACTTCCGTTATGCCATCGACAGCAGCAAGATCCAGCACGAACTGGGCTGGCGCCCGCAGATCGCGTTTGATACGGGGCTTGCGCAGACCATCGACTGGTACCTCGGACACCGTGACTGGTGCGAGCGCATTCGCAGTGGTGAGTATCGTCGTTACTATGCGCAGCAATATGCTCACAGGGTGGACAAAACGACCGGATAATCAGCAAATTGGCCCGATTCACCGCATTCGGGCTTGACGCCCGCAGGGCTGACCTGTTTAATACGCGCTTCCTTTCCGGCCGGGTAGCTCAGTTGGTAGAGCAGGGGATTGAAAATCCCCGTGTCGGCAGTTCGAT